>DJUJ01000134.1:0-7856 GCA_002438345.1 Paenibacillus sp. UBA6285 | reverse complement strand
GGTCTTGGCATGGATCATAATTCCGTTTGACCGGGCCTGCTCAATCCAAGCCGCCTTGTCCCAGGATTGGTACAACGTATCTTTTAGAAACTTTTCTTTCAGCGCGGCGCGGTTTTGTGACTGCTTCCGTTTATAAACCACCATGTCCGTATGCTGCTGCCTATTCAGATCCACTTCCGTCACAAGGGTTCTGAGCGCTTGCTGCAGCTGCTCGATATCCAGTGATTCCTTTAAAATATATTCACCTACGTTTAACTTCAGCGCCTGCTGGGCGTACTTGAATTCGTTGTGGCAGGACAGAATGATCGCACGGATTCTGGGCTTCACCGCTCTGAATTTCTCAAGCNNTCCAGTCCGTTCATCTTGGGCATGCCAATATCGGTAATAATTAGATCCGGTGGGCTCTGCTGTGCTTGTTCCCAAGCCTCCAGACCGCTATAATAACATCCGATGAGTTCAATACCGAGCTCACTCCAAGGCACGGCCTGCGACAAATAACGGATAACCGGATAGTCATCATCCACCAAAATTGCCGTCAGCATTCTCCACACCTACCTTTCCGTAATCCAGTGGAAACTCCAGACAAATCTCCGTGCCCACATCAGGTTCGCTTAAAATATTCAGCTTGAAATAAGCGCCATAAATCATGCTGAGGCGTTGGGCCACATTGCGTAAGCCTATGCCGGAGAACCCCCTTCTGTCCTCCTCTGTAATTTGCTCACTGCTATATGCGGTTTCACGAAGCCTCTTTAAAGTCTCCGGAGACATCCCGATCCCATTATCCTTAATCGTGATAACCAAGGTTCCCGTAGTTGCAACAATACGAGCTTCAATAAATATCTCGCCGCCAAACTGCTCGAAGCCATGGATAATGGCGTTCTCGATCATAGGTTGGATCATAAACCGGGGCACCAGCGCTTCAGCGCTCCCGTCCGTTAAATTCATTTCCAGCCTGACCTGATTGGCATGGCGGAAATTCATCAAAGTCACATAATGGGATATCGTATCCGTCTCCTCACGAAGCGGGATAAACTCGTTGTCTCTGTTAAAGGTCATTCGGAGCAAAGACGACAGCGAACCAATCAACTCAGCATTCTCCCGGTCGCCTTGCATCAGAATATTTAACCGGATCGAATTCAGCAGATTAAACATAAAGTGCGGATTGATCTGTGCCTGCAGCATTTCCAGCTCGGCCTTTCTTTTTCCCGTTTGCTCATAAGTGATTTGTTCAATCATAGACTCGATTCGATCCAGCATCTGGTCGATGGTGCGGGCCAGCTGTGCCGCCTCATTATTCCCACGGATTAGCGAACGTTCGTCCAATTGACCACGACCAATTCCCTTAACAAAAGCACTTAATTTTACGATAGGCTGAGTTAGTTTAGAGATTAGAACGGTTAATAGCACGGAAAACAAGGTAAAGAAAAGAATCTGCACGGCCAAGCTAATAAATATAATCTGCTTATTCTTCGACAATGCCGCTTTCAGTGGAATAATGCTTACCATCCGCCATTTGTTGCTGCTCAGCTCCTGGTCTACATACAAGAATTTCTCCCCGCCGATATCGACGGTGTCAAACTCGCCATCCTTTTTCCACCAGGTCATCGTTTCACCAATTCTGGCCGGATCGGCATTCGAGACTACAGTTCCCGTATCATCCAAAAGCATCATTTCTTTACCGTTATTGTTATTTAGGTAAGGGCGGAGCTTGCGCTCATTGATGTTGATAATCATATATCCGATCGTGCTGCTGGAGGTCGATTGAATCGGTCTCGCAATGGTTACCCAATTGGCTGAGATCCTATCAGAATGGTTGTAGTACGTATCGTGTTCCGCTCTCCAATAAGTCGAAATAGGTTGAATTTGTTTCAGCAGCGACATCCAATGCTCGTTGTAAAAGTTTTTCGGATTGAAGTCGCTATAAGGATAACTGGTATACATAAATCCATTCTTTCCGATTAGCGTCACTTTATAATATTCTGTTAGAATAAACATATCATCCAGCATCCGCGACATACGGTTATACTGGATGATTTGCTTCGCTGAACGGAGCGACTCTGGATCGGCAGACATCATCTGCCTTATTTCGCTGTTATGAAGTACGAAGTTGGACTGTTCCAGCGTCTGTTCAAAAATGGCATTCATATTGGCACTGGATGCGTTCAGGGATTCTCTTGCGCTGCTAACTGCCTTCTCCAGAATGAGATCCCGGGTTAAATAATCAGTAGCCATATAAATGCAGACAAGCGGAATCAGTACACAGATCAGCGAAGACCAGACAAGTTTCATACGGAGTGATTGATGCTTTCTAAACACGGATGACAGGCCCCACATCTGTTTGAATTTGGAGCAGGAGACAGAAATGCTTTCCTGCCCCCACAGTATAACCTCCCTTTGGAAAGCGTACAATCAGCCTCCGCTTACTTTCCGCTATTGTTCTGAACGACTTCCGTAATTTTCTTATCGATATTGACGACTGTAACATCTAGATCCTGTTGGCCAAGAAGGTACATCTCCGCTTCCGGAATAATGATGTTCTTGGCTTCATCCGCATATTTAGCCGGAACCGGCGCCGCACCAGATTTCGTGTTCTCCATCGTATATTTCAGGGAATCGACATCAATCTTAGAGAGATCCTTGGAGCCACTCACAATCGTATCCACCAGCTTGTTAGCATCCGATTTCGCCCAGCCAGAGAAGACACGTCCGCCGATTTCCAGTCCTTCTGAGGTATACCAGCGCACAAAGGTGTAAGCTGCTTCCTTATGCTTGGATTTAGCGGCTATTCCCATATAGGTCGCCTGCATGGGTGAGTAATGTTTGCTCTCACTATCAAGCCGAGGGAGTGGCGCAAACGCTGTAACAAAGGTTGCCGGGATGGCATCCGTTCCGCCCGATTCCGCAACCATCCAGTCTCCCATCGGAAGCATCGCTGATAAACTGTTGAAATACTGATTCCGGTAAGCCAGCTTTTGCGAAATAATATCCTCATAAGGAGTGGCGCTCTTATCTTCGTACATCATTTTCTTCATCATCTGCAGACTTGCCTTAAACTGCGGGTCCAGCGCATTGGAGGTTCCGTCTGCTTTTAGAAAAGTATTGTCCGCAGACTTGCTCATCAGCTGGAGCTGGAAATAATCCGGCCAATTATGCAGATACGCTCCAAAACGCTTTGCCGCACCCTCACCCTTGGTCAATTTCTTGGCATACTCTTCGAAATCCGCCCAGGTCCAGTCGGTCGGAACCGGCAGACCAGCTTCATCTAACATTCCTTTGTTAAGGAGCACGAACCAGCGCTGCATGGAAGACGGTAACGCATAGATTTTGCCATTGACCGTAGTGTCCACCAGGTATTCATCTGAGAGCTTGTAACCTTCTTTCTGAATATAGTCGTCCATCGGTGCTAACAAACCGATATCCGCACGCTGCGAATAGTTGGTATAGGGCAGTTCGACAATATCCAGTGGGTCGCTCGCAGCAGCCATCAAATCCAGCTTTTGCATGGAGGCTACAGAATCACCTTTTTCATTCAGCAGATCTACTTCCACATGAATGTCGGGATGCGTCTTCTCAAACTCGGCGATAATCGTACTCCACTTCGCTTTGGCTTCCGTCTGCCAGGTACTCAGCTTCAGAGTAACCTTCTCCGCTGCTGCAGGCTCTTTATTTCCTCCAGCATCAGGCGCATTTGTCGCTCCTGCATTATTTGTTTTCGCATTTCCGCCGCAAGCGGCCAATGACAACGCCATCGATGTGATGATAAGCACGGATAATAATTTCTTTTTCATATTAGACCCTCCTATAAATGTGTTGGGTATACCTCGCTTTACAGCCAGTACAATGTAACTGCTTACAAGAACATCCTAACATGCAGGATAGACGAGGAAAGTTCTCATATTCTACCGAAGAGAAACTATTTTGACTTTTATTATCCTTTCACGCCTCCGAGGGCAATCCCCTCAATAACCTGCTTCTGGCCGAGAGCAAAAATGATCAACAACGGCAGAATTGCGGATACCGCACCAGCCATCATGAGCGAATATACATCCCCGTATTGGTCACCAAACAACCGGATTCCTAACTGAATGGTAAACAGCTCTTTAGACTTCAAAAAAATGAGTGGATACTGATAGTCGTTCCAGGTCCAGATAAACCGCAAAATAGCATAAGTAGCTACAGCGGGACGGATCAGCGGAAATGCAATTTGTAGAAAAGAGCGAAGATGACCTGCTCCATCCATCCGCGCTGATTCAAGATACTCGTTGTTTACCCCCATAAAAAATTGCTTGAGCATAAACGCACCGATAATACTAAAGCTGTTAATTAAGATCAATCCTATATGCGTATCAATCAGATTCAGCCAGTTAAACAGTAGAAACTGTGGAACCAGCGAAGCCTGCGGAGGAACCATGTAAAGTGCCAATATAACTACAAACATCGCATCTCTACCCGGAAAACGCAGCTTGGAGAACCCATAAGCAGCCAATGAACATATCAGCACATTAATTATAGTCGTGGTCAGCGTAATATAAATGGAATTTCCGTAATAACGAGCGAAGTCACCTGACCAAACCTGTTTGTAATTTTCAATGAGGTTCCACTGCTGCGGCAGCCATTGAATCGGAAAATTAAACACATCTTTCTCCAGTTTAAAGGAAGTGGATAACATCCATAGAAACGGTAAAAGAAATGCGATACCTAGCAGTCCCATTGCGATTGTCCAGATGGTTCTGGATAGAAGCTCTTTTTTCACTGTAATCTCTCCTTTCTGCCTTTAATAATTGACCCATTTTTTTTGTGCTAACATCTGCAGGGATGTAATGATCAGGCAGATGAGGAACAGGACAAGTGCCATGCTAGAGGCATAACCAGTCTTCAACTGGTTGAAGGCAGTGTCATATAGCTCATAAACGATAACGGTCGTGGAGTTAGCCGGTCCGCCCTGTGTCAGTACTTGGATCAGATCAAAGATCTTAAATGAGCCGATGACCCCCGTAACGAGCAGGAAAAACGTAGTTGGCGAAATGCAGGGAACCGTGATATTGCGAAATTTCCGCCAGACGTTGGCCCCATCAATATCAGCCGCTTCATAAAGATCCTTCGGAATACTCTGTAAACCAGCGATAAAAATAATAATGTTGTAACCGAGCTGAATCCAAATCTGGATCAACATAAGCGACGGCAGAGCATAATGAATATCAGCCAACCATTTGGGTGGATTAGCCCATCCCAGTGACATCAAGAATTGATTGACGGGTCCTAGTGAGGGATGGAACATAACCTGCCAAACCATAGCGATGGCAACTACACTGGAGATGTATGGAAGGAAATAGATCACTTTAAACAAATCCTTAAGGAAAACATGTTTATCAATCAGAATGGCCAGCAGTAGAGCAATGATGATCGTAACCGGCACCGTGATGATAAAGAGCAAATTGTTCAGCAAGCTTTTCATAAAAGCATCATCATGAAACAGTCTTATGAAATTATCCACGCCCGCGAACCGAATCCCCCCTAAACCAGCCACAAAGTTCCAGTCCGTGAAGCTTAACAGCAACGAACCCAGTACCGGGATCAACGTCAAGATGATCAGCCCCAGCATAAGTGGAGCGACGAATAAATACCCAGCAATCGCTTCGCGCGTATCCATTTTTAGATGAAGCCCTTTTTTTCGTATCATAGTTCTCCTCCTTTACTTATCCATAATTGTAGAAAAAGTAGGCACTGATCATAAGAACTATAATTGTTCATTTTGGAACTAATTTTACCGATCCTTCAGTTGTGAATTCTTTGGGATACGCAAAAAAGCGCGAGCAAAGCTCCCGCCACCAACCATAATTCTATGTTTTACGTAAAGCAGATCATTTTACACAGTCGCAAACTCTACAACACCTTTTCCATCTCCAGCTGTACTTTTCAGCTTTTTACTAAAAATAACAAACAATATGACGCCCATCAAGCTCGTTATAACTTCTGTTATGGTCATTGACCAGATCACACCATGTAGTCCAAAGACAGAATGTAACACGATAATCATAGGGATAAACAATACGCCCTGTGTGATGGCCATAATGTTGGTTGGTACTCCCTGTCCAGTCGCTTGAAAAATACTCATAAACAAACCCGTAAATCCATTAAATAAAGCAGAGATTAGCATGGCTACCAAAATATAAGTTCCCATACTTAACACTGAAGGGTCATTAGAGAAGAAATGAAGGATCGTTCCTCTAATCAGAAATACTAGACCTACAAATACAACAGCAATACCTCCGATATAGGCAAAAGCATGTTTAATCGTTGATTTAAGTCTCGCCATATTTTGGCTAGCAAAGTTAAACGCAAATAGTGGAATCAAGCCTAAGAATAAACCCATTGATAAAAATTCCGGAACTTGCACAATTCTTAACGCCACACCGAATCCAGCTACCACATTCTCTCCATAATGAATTGAGTAGTTATTTAGCAAAAGTGTGCTCACAATTAAAAAACTAAATTGCAATAACTCAGATACACCTATTTTGTACACTTCTAATTGATCTCGAACAGATATCTTGAAATGCTTCAAAAATCCTCTTAAATGCTCACTTTTCGTTTCTAAAAAATAGACGTAATAAATCGCGGAACCCACATTTGCTAACACCATCGCCAACGCAGCACCTGCCACATGCCAGTGCAGCACTAGAATAAAGAGCGGATCAAAAATTAAACTTAAAGCCGTACTGATGAAGATGCCATACATGGATTCTTTAGAGGCACCCTCCGAACGGACTAGCTGTTCCAGGGCAAAATTCAGAACTATCGCAAATCCACCAGCAAAAAGAGTCAAAGCATAAGCCTTAGTAAAATCAAATGTTCCCGCATCTGCACCCAGCAATCGCGTAATTGGATCAATCGCTAACATCGCTATTAGAGCAATAAGAATTCCAACTATAATACTTCCATAAAAAGTGTATCCGGCAACCTTTTTTCCCTTCTCCGTATCTTTTTGCCCCGCTAGCCTTGTAATAAATGTTCCTCCACCTACTCCAAGCATATTCCCAAAGGCCATTAAGACTGTGAAAATGGGTAGACCCAGCGTAATGGCAGTCAGCATACTAGTATTGTGGAGTAATCCAATGAAATAAGCATTGATTACATTATAAATAGTACCAACAGACATCCCGATCATCATAGGAATGGATAAATGAGCAATTGCTTTCTTGATCGGCGCCGATTCTAAATAATATTGATTTGAAACTTCTGTTTCCATGATTAATCCTCCGAATACTTTATAGATTTGAGACCACTTTTTGTAATAATAACTTCAAGGTTTCAGTTTCTTCCGGACTGAGTGCTTTGGTGAGGTTATCTTCTACATCTAAGAAAACCTGATTAAACTCTTCCACTAAAAGTGCACCCTTTTCCAAAACAAAAATCCTTTTTTGTCGTTCATCATTCTCAGGAGTAACACGCTCGATATAACCTTTCTTCTCTAACCCCTGAAGCATACTGGTGATACTAGCCCCTCTTCTGTTAAATGCTTCGGCTAAGTCCTTCTGAATAACCCCTGTTTCTTGATTTCCATAAATATAACCGATCATCCGACCTTGTTGAGAATTTAGTCCTAGCTCATTTAGCCTGGCATCAGCTGTACTTTTTAGTTTCATCCCGATTTCACGAATTAAATTAGAAAATGGTGTGTTTATAACAGATCTGCTCATTGTTATTTCCTCCTGATTATATTAGTTAGAACTCTAAGTAACATCATCATCATAATAGTTAGAACCCTAACTGTCAACGTTCTAACTAAATAAGTTCACTTCAATATATTTCCCTTAAGGTAAGTACGTGACTACGGTGAATGTTTGGACTTCCGG
>DJUJ01000071.1:4537-6171 GCA_002438345.1 Paenibacillus sp. UBA6285 | reverse complement strand
ATGATCCAGATCAGGTTCCAAGGGTCCAGAGCTTGAAGCTCCGTCTCAGTCGGCCGACTCCCCTAGTGAAATAACAGATCCATATTTAATTTGTTTATAAATATACCATAACTTTCTGAGATGTAAAGAGAGGATCTTGTGAAGGATTATTCTAAGAATGGGTAATATAAGGGTAGAGATTTACCTAATATTATAATTCCGATGTATATAATCGGAAAAACCATTGACGGTAACCTGATGCCAGTGTAGTATACAATTTACCGGATATATTCCGGGTAAAGAGAGGGGAATTAATAATGAGAAAAATAAGTTTAACTATTCTGTTGGCGTTAACCGTGGTGTTTGTAGCGGCGTGCGGCAATCATTCGAATACCGATACTTCTAGGAACTCTTCAGCTGGAACTAATGGCGGTACATCTACAGCTAAAAACAGCCTGGAAGCTGTTAAAGCTAGCGGCAAATTGCGGATAGGAACGGAAGGGACCTATGCACCTTTTACTTACCATGATGCATCGGGTAAACTGACAGGTTTTGACGTAGAAATTGCTGAGGAAGTAGCAAAGCGTTTGGGTGTTGAGCCTGAATTTTTTGAGACACAGTGGGATGGTATTTTTGCCGGAATGGACGCGAAACGGTTTGATGTTATTTTTAACGAAGTATCCATAAATGAAGATCGTAAAGTGAAATATGATTTCTCTGAACCGTACATCGTATCTAAAGCGGTATTGATTGTAAGTGAAAACAATGAGGATATCAAGACTTTTGCGGATCTTAAGGGTAAAAAGGCCGGACAATCTCTGACCAGCAACCTGTCCGATATCGCTCGTGAGAACGGCGCTGAAATCGTAGCTACAGACGGCTTCAATCAAGCGATGGACCTACTGACCTCAGGCCGAATAGATGCGACTGTCAATGATGGCTTGTCTTATCTGGATCTGAAAAAACAGAAACCTGATGTGAAAATTAAAGTGGTGGATGAGATTCCTGACGGTTCGAAAAGCGCCGCTGTGTTCCTTAAAGGTAACGATGAGCTGGTAAAAGCGGTCAGCGATGCAATTGTTGAAATGAAGAGCGATGGAACGTACTTAAAGATTTCTGAGAAATACTTTGGTGCTGACGTTTCAAAATAATACAAGGTTTCAGAAGCTAACCTAGCTTGGAGCCAAAAAAGGATGTCTGAAAATGGATGACCGCAAAATACAAATTTTCTTGGATTCACTGCTACCCCTGCTAAAAGCTGGGGTGGCTTTTACCATTCCTTTAGCATTGATATCATNNTATCATTTGTATTGGGAATGATTTTAGCGATATTGACTGCACTAGCTCGTCTCTCCCCATGGGTGCTTCCGAAGCTAATCGCCCGCTTTTATGTATGGGTCATTCGTGGAACCCCTTTATTGGTACAACTATTCATTATTTTCTATGGTTTGCCCGCAGTTGGAATTGTACTCGACCCATTCATAGCCGCGACCATTGGATTTACGCTTAGTGTAGGAGCTTATTCATCAGAAATTGTACGTGCTGCTATCCTGTCGATACATAAAGGTCAGTGGGAAGCGGCCTTCTCCGTTGGGATGACTCGTGCGCAAGCACTGCGCCGTGTTATACTGCCACAAGCTGCTCGTGTTTCTATA
>DJUJ01000071.1:0-4520 GCA_002438345.1 Paenibacillus sp. UBA6285 | reverse complement strand
CGATTCCTTTATTAGCTTGGTCAAAGACACTTCACTGGCAGCGACCATTACCTATACGGAGATGTTCAGAACCGCACAGCAGGTTGCTTCCACCTCCTATGAGCCACTGCTGATCTATTGCGAAGCAGGATTGTTCTATTTACTATTCTGCTCTGTGTTGTCAGCACTGCAAAATTACTTGGAGAAACGACTGAGTCGTTACTCTGCGAGCTAAAGGAGAGACAGTTATGATTGAAATCCTTAATTTGCATAAATCCTTCGGTGAGCTACAGGTATTAAAGGGCATTGATCTCAAAATGGAGCATGGCAAGGTGCTGGTTATTATTGGTCCATCGGGTTCAGGTAAAACTACACTATTACGCTGCTTTAATCTGCTTGAAATCCCTGATCGAGGAAGCTTATCGCTCAGTAATATTAAAATTAATTTTACGGATAATAAGAAAATCCCGCAGAAGTCCGTTTTGGCGTTACGTCAAAAAACAGGGATGGTCTTTCAATCCTATAATCTTTTTCCCCATATGACTGCACTTGGCAACGTGATGGAGGGGCAGGTGACTGTTCAGAATCGATCTAAGGACGAAGCACGCGAACGTGCCCTTCAGTTGTTAGCTAAAGTAGGTTTGGCGGACAAAACGGATGCTTATCCGNNATCGCTCGTGCTATGGCAGTTGATCCAGAGGTGCTGTTGTTCGATGAGCCTACTTCTGCGCTTGATCCTGAGCTTGTGGGGGAAGTGCTTAAGGTTATTAAACAGTTAGCGGCAGAGGGAATGACGATGGTGATTGTGACCCATGAGATGAAATTTGCTGCTGATGTGGCTGATCGGATCATTCTGATGGATGGAGGCCATATTCTAGAGCAAGGGACTCCACAAGAAGTTCTTGAGCATCCAAAGCATCCTCGTGCTCTGCAATTTCTGAACAGAATTAGTNNACGATCAACACGCAAAAAAAAAGCAGTTCAGGACTATGCCTGGGCTGCTTTTTCGTGTACATCATTCAGAACAGTGGAGTGCCTCTTATAAGTTAGGATATAATACCAGTCTTCAGAAATTCCAAAGCGTTATAGAGCATTATTGCGGCTTCGGCGCGGGTGAGTTCACTTTTCGGATTAAACTTCCCGTTTGCGTCTAAACTATTGATCTTGTATTTAAGCGAACGTTGAACACTTCCTTGATAAGATGGATTAAGCGCAGCATCGTCAGTGATGTCTACTGGCACTAATTTGATCATCGGCAGATTACCAATGCCTTCTACCCCTTGCACTAGGTAGTTAGTGAACTCTTCTTTGGTCATTGTTTTGGTAGGATCGATATCCTTGGGAAGCTCAACACGATTGTAGTAAGCATTGATGAAGGCTTCAGCGTACCATGCTTTATCTGTGACTTTCGTGAACAAGCCGCTAGCAACGGGAGCTTTGTTGAAATCAATTGCCGCGAGGCTAAGCTGGAGACCACCTGAAATGAACTGGATGCCTTGTGCTGTTGTTACTTTGGAGCTGGGTAGGAATTGGGATTCACTAACCCCTTTGATTAAGCCTTGGTTTTTTAAAGAAATGATTTTTTCTTTGCCGTTTATGTTGTCAATATCCTTAAAGGTGTTTCCAGCTGCAAACATATGGCCACCCAAAGAGAAGGAAAGAATGGTTACTGTTGTAATCGTTGCTAACGTTCTTTTTTTCATATTCATGTTCATTTCACCTCGTTGTATGGATAGGCCTCGTGGCCGCTATCAATTCCTTTAACGCAGAAAAATATGGAAAGGTTGCGCTCAAACATACATTATTTCACGGAAAAGTAGATTTCGGTAGAAATATGGGCTTGATTGGGTGAAGTAACTTTGGATAAATGGGCTGAGATGTTATAATGATGTCAGGCTCTATTCATTCGTGGTTAATTTTGTTACGATTATATCGTAACGATTACTATTTACGTTTTATATTCTGATGCATAAATGGGTGCGTCTCAGTGGGTACGGATGTTAAAGCATTCCGGGAAGGTAGGAGATCAAATGAATCAAATTTCAAATATCAGTCAGCTATTTGCGGCGCAAAAATACAAATTAACGCCCCAGCGTGAGGCCATAGTAAACATACTGCTCGACAATGAGAAAGACCATCTTAGTGTAGAAGAAGTATATATGCTAGTTAAGCTCAGCTATCCGCATCTTGGATTGGCAACGGTATACCGTACACTTGAGCTCTTATGCGAGCTTCACATTGTAGAGAAGATGAACTTCGGAGATGGAGTGGCTCGTTACGATCTGCGCGGGAATGAACATTCTCACATGCATCATCATTTGATATGCAGTGTGTGCGGCAGGTTGGAGGAAATTAAGGATGACTGGCTGGTGGAGCTGGAGAGAAGAGTGGAACGTGAATATGGCTTTAACGTCACGGATCACCGCCTTGATTTTAAGGGCACTTATGGCACATGTAAACGTACTGGATGCAAAAAAGAAAAAGCAAACAAAGCGGTTTCGTAAGGTCCGCTTTCTAACTAAAAAAAGAAGCTGTCTCAAAAGTAGTNNACTTATGGGGCAGCTTCTTTTTCGGAAAAGTAAATAGGGAAAAACTCCCTAAAAATAACTGATAATTGACCTTTATGAGTGGAAATGGGGAAATCCTCCCTATAAGTCGGCGAAATAGCTATATTTCACAACAAATCAGTTGAATTATAGGGAGATATTCCTTAATTTTCACGCAAAGCAGCTTCTTAAATAACGTGAGAAGCGCTACGATACGTTTTAGATTGTTAAAGGAAATCCACTTATGGAATAGCCTGTGTCTTTTTTCTTAGCTTCGAGTAGGTACGAAGGATTTAATCCACGTCCCGAAGCTGCCAGGGTTACGGCTCTGAACGAGGATTACACCTTCCCCACGGAATCGGCAGACGAGTGCTTCACCACTGGTTAAACTGTTTAACCAGCCGGCGGCTGCTTTTTCTACCTTGTAGTCCATATAATCTGGCCATGCGACGAGATGCCCGTTATCGATAATCATCTCTTCACCAGGTGCTAAATTAATGGCGTGGATAGCTCCGAAGGAGGACAGGAACACAGTTCCTTTACCACTGATTTCAACAATAAAGAAGCCCTCACCGGAGAAGAGCCCTCGCGTCAAATTTTGCATTTTGGTATTCACTTGAATGCCTTCAGTTCCAGCTAAGAATCCGTCCTTCTGAACTAACAGCTTATATGATCCGTCTAATTCGATAGCTTGGATATCACCTAATGAGCCAGGAGATAGTAGTACCTCGCTTTGACCACGTGTAGCTCTGAGTTCCTGAAAGAAAAACTTTTCTCCGCTTAGCATTCTGCCCAGACCTCGCATTATACCACCATCAGCGGTTCCTTTTAATTCTACGTTAGGTGACATTGCGACCATTGCGCCCATCTCAGCTTTCACGCTCTCACCTGGGTTCAGGTGTACCTTCAACATAGCAAAAGCACCCTCATATAAAACCTCGTAATTCATAACTTAAACCCTCCGAATCTTTTTAGATAGGATAGAATACTAGCTTTTTTATAAGTGTACCGGAATTCTGGCTGTGTTCATAGTCTGTATTATGTTAAAATATAGTTGTCTCAAAGTCTCATGTATATAAGATTAAGAATTATTCACCAATGAATAGGAGAGTGGTGCACATGGCACGAACCAAGACACAAAAAGCCTTGCTAAAGGCAGAGCGCTCAGGAACCTGGTGCGCAGCTCAAAGTCGAAGATCCAATGGGGATTATGGCGCCATATCACAGCATGTACGGTTAACGCCGAGCAAGCAGGAGCAACTGAATAAGAGTAAACACAAGGAGCGGATCTTCCAAGATGATGCTCCTTTTCTATTGGCCATTTGAAAAGAATATGTCACTAAGAATATAGTGTTTGAAGACATAATGGATTGGAGATGTATATCTGATGAAACAAAATAAGTACGATGATACGAATTTCTTCTCAGCCTATAAACAAATGGCTCGTTCCATTGGTGGACTTGAAGCTGCAGGGGAATGGCATGTATTAAAGTCAATTCTCCCAGACTTACATAATAAAAGTGTACTTGACTTAGGATGCGGATTCGGATGGCATTGTCTGTATGCACGTGAGCAGCAGGCGAGTTCAGTCATTGGTGTAGATATCTCTGAAAAAATGCTTCAAGGAGCGCGTGAAAAAACAGACGACCCTGCCATTACCTATATCCAAATGCCTATTGAGGACATTGAATTCGCCGACTCGCAATTTGATGTGGTCATTAGTTCATTGGCCTTGCATTATATCGAGTCCTTTGAAGCCATCTGTAGCAAGGTTCATGCCTACCTTAAGCCAGGTGGCAGCTTTATATTTTCAGTAGAACATCCCATCTTTACTTCTCGAAATGAACAGGACTGGTACGTGGATGAACAAGGAAATCGTCTCCATTGGCCTGTGGATCATTATCAGTCTGAGGGATTGCGTGAAACCACATTCTTAACAGAAAATGTGATTAAATATCATCGCACGATCTCAACTTATTTCAATGACCTGATTGA
>DJUJ01000175.1:26224-26454 GCA_002438345.1 Paenibacillus sp. UBA6285 | reverse complement strand
AGAATGCTTTGATTCAGCAAAGCTATGTCAAAGGAGTACCTATCGTTATTACTCAGGGATTGCGGTCGATTGCTGAACAAAATGCATTGTATGCGCAGGGAAGAAGTAAGCCCGGACCTATAGTTACCAACGCCAAAGGTGGAACCAGCTATCACAATTATGGCCTTGCGTTTGACTTTGCGCTTTTGCTGCCGGATGGCAAGAGTCTTTCCTGGAATATGAACCGTGAT
>DJUJ01000175.1:17646-26213 GCA_002438345.1 Paenibacillus sp. UBA6285 | reverse complement strand
CGATTAGAATGGGGAGGGGACTGGACGTCTTTTAAAGATTATCCCCATCTGCAGATGGCCTTCGGCTTAACCACAAATCAACTTCGGGCAGGTAAGCGTCCTACGACGGATCAGGTCAATGAAGCTTTAAAAAGAATTACCGGGGAGGATGAGCAGGTGAATAAAGACGTTAAAGTGACGATAACCTTAAACGGCAGTAAACTTACTGATGGCGTTTTAGATACTGGCATAACTTACGTACCCGTGCGGGCTCTGGCTGAGGCGCTTGGAGCAAAGGTTACGTATGATGCTGCGAGCAAGACGGTGAATGTGGTAAAAGAGTAGAGGAATTCATGTATAGACAGTGCCACCCAAGGGGAAATTATCAATGATAACCTAACCATAAAGGGAGGCATAACGCTGTGAACAAGCTGATAACAAGCCTTGCGTGCTGCACTGTACTGTCGATGAGTGTAATGGGAGCGAGTTACGCATCTAATCCAATCGGGTCAGCAGCTTTTGGCGGTATCCCAAATGCGAATACGGGCATGGATGGTACCGTGAATAACACTCGGATGATGAATACGGAAGGCAATCTAATGAACGGCACCACGGGAACGATGAATCAGCATGAGAGCATTATGAAAGATAAGATTCGCACAGGGGAAAATTATAGACCAAACACCTATAACACCAATAATTACAATGAAAACTACACCCGGGATAACTACAACAGAAATACGGTATCTCCACTATCCAACACTACAACGGACGGTAGATATCGGGCAACCAGCACAACTACAAATACTGCGACAACCAGCAGAGGATCTAATTGGGGCTGGCTCGGATTGTTTGGACTCTTGGGCCTCGTCGGAATGAGAAGCAGAAGTGACGAACGCAGATAATCGACATGCCTAATAACCCGTGTCGGCACACGCTGGAACGGGTTATTTTTAATGTGATAAATAATTTTTCAAAAAGGGATTGCACGTTATCGATATTCATGATATTATATTTCTTGTCGCGTTATACGTAAACAACGTATGAAGCTTCAACACATAATATGCCGGGGTGGCGGAACAGGCAGACGCACAGGACTTAAAATCCTGCGGTACGTGAGTACCGTACGGGTTCGACCCCCGTCCTCGGCATCACAATGAAAACCTTGAGAAATCAAGGTTTTTTAACTTATTGACCTTGAACAAAGCTTCCGTCAAAAGCTAAAGGTTCTGTGTGTCTAGGGAACTCATTCCAACACACAGGACTCTGACGACGATACTCTTTTTCAGTGCTTGTCTAATCACAAGTTCTGGAGAGGAGTTTTTATTATGGTTAGAATTAAACAAATTAAAGAACAACAAGGCAGTGGTTTGGACAGAGGCATTGACACAATTTTTGTTTTGGAAGAAGGCGCAGGGGGTCAGTGAACAGACAAGGAAGGATTATGAGCAGCATGTGCGGCTTTTCTTCAAGAGGTATAGCAATCCATTTGAGACGATGGACTATCTTAAAAACAACCTGTTTAACTACCTTGCAAGAGAACATAATGACAGGGGTTCTTCTTACTATGGTCTTGATTTAGCTAGGACACAACTTGTTTCAGCAGGGAGTGAATCAAGCAACCGAAAAGGATCATTGGTAGTTAGGTTGGGCAAGGGGAACAAGGAGCGTAACACTTCCACTCAACGTTGAAGCAAGAAGGGCTATAGAGAAATATTTGGAAGAGCGAGCAGATAGCCACCCAGCCTTATTCATAAGTAACAGACAAGAGCGTATTAGCATAAGAAGCGTTCAGCATCTAATGGAGAAGCATGGACACAATGCACCACGCCACAGCTTCATTACAGGGCTTGTACGTGCAGAAGAAGATATAAGCGTGATTCAGAGCCTTAGCGGTCACAGTTCAGCAGATATGATTTTATGGTTATAGTATGCCTAGTGAAGAAGATAAGCAGAAAGCGGTTGAACACATATACAAGGACTAGCCACCTGAGAAGGTGGCTCTTTGTAGCTCTTGGAGCGGGTAGGGGGTAGTTTACATCAAAACAGAGTTACCTTAATACGGATAGGAGCTAGGCATATCCAGTCAGCGACCCATGTGTGAAACTTAGCAATACGATAAGTGGAATTGGTCATTTATCTAGTATTTTCAAGGGATTCATCATAAATATCTAGTTCATGTCGAAAATGTGAATTTTCAGGTAGCAATATGTTTTTCGATTATCTGCCGATAAGCAACCGATTTATAGCCCATCCACCTTGTCCAATCTTCTGACGTGTAGTAATTGTATATAAAAGAGTAATGTTAGAGTGTCCATCCATGGTCACCACTACACTTCATGGCTATATTACCTTTGAACTAATTAATTCTTCAATTAAGCAGACCCAATTCGACATAGCATGTTATTATTATCAATATTTGTTGTACCTTAGGAGGGGTTTGCTTGATTGGAAAATGTAATAAATGTGGGAATGCAAATGATGACGACAGTGTATTTTGTAAAAAGTGTGGATCAAAAATTTCTTCTGTAAGTGCTACTAACTCAGTAAAACGTAAGAAATTTTTGGTTTTGGGTGGTAGTGGATTGCTTGTTCTCGTTATTATTGGAACAACTTTAATGCTACAGAACAACCCACTCACTAAATTTAAACATGCTGTAGAAGGCAATCAATATTCGGATGCAACAACCGTTTATAGTCAAAAAATTAAGGGTAATTCAGAACAAGAAAAGAAGGCTGAAAATTTCATCAAGGATGAATTGAATTGAATCGAATCAATCAGGATTTCAAGAGCAATAAAATTGATTATCAAAAAGCAACCGCTTCTTTAGACACTATTAAGAAATTAGAGATGTTAAAATCTGAGGTAGACACAGCAACAAGTAGTATTAACGATCTAAATGATTCACGAACTTCGTTTAAAAAGGGGCAAGAATTTATATCGAATAAAAGCCTTAAAGATGGCATTAGTGAATTTAAAAAAATGATTTCAGACGATGAAAATTATGCAAAAGCACAAGAATTAATCTCTACATACACCACAGAGTATAAAACCACCGCATTAAAAGATGCTGAGCAGTTATCCACTATCACCGAGTATGAGAAGGCGATCAGCATTTTAAGTGATGTATTGGTCATATTACCAAATGATTCGGATGCTACTGCAAAAAAAGCTAGTTATGAAAAACTGAATGAAGAAAAGAAAGCAGTTGAAAGAAAAAAGAAGATGGAAGAAACAAAGTCAACACAAGAAGTTTTAGCAGAAAGTGCAAGCATAACTATTCAGTCAACGGAATATAAAAGTCTATATCCTGATATGATTCAAGTGATGGTTCGTAACAACACAGACAAAACCGTAAAGAATTTGGAAGTATCAATGTTAGGATATGACTCAAACGGGTTGCCGATAAAAATCAAACGAAATTATGGGTCAGAATCATTCGAATTTATTGGAATAGCAGAAAACGTTAATATTATTGCAAAAGGGACGTTTGGAAAAGGAAGAGGATGGGAACTTGACGAATCCCATGACATTAAAAAGGTACTTGCTGTCGTAAAAGAAGTAGAATATTATGATGGTTCCAAGTGGACGAATCCTTATTACGAATACTGGTTGGCTGAAAATAAAGTAAAACCTCTTCATTGAATGATTATTGGATGAATTATTTATTTTAGTCACCAAATTATTTCGTAACCTGCAATGTCAAGTAGATAGAATGCTTCATCTTGCTGCAAATGGATAGTAAGATAACAAAACTACGAGGTATTACGTCCTAGTGGTTTTGTTATGTTAAAGCTTATTTAGTTTCTCCAACATCTTTTAAAGTCTAGATATACTCCTCATAATCAGTGCAGTAGGAATTCACGCATAAGGCCTTATTGAGGAGTTACAGTACGCCTAATACTAATGGTTTTATTTTTGAAATTAATCGCAGTCCACTTCAAACCGAATACTTCACTTCGTCTCAATCCATAAAAGGCAGCAAGAATGACTGCCAGCTCAATCAACTCACCTACCGACAAAATCAATCTTTTTTGGCCGTTCGATCTTATCTGCTAGGTTGGTGTCAATTAAATTATTTTTGAGCGGATGTTTTAGCGCTTTGCGAATGTTAGCGTGATAGTGAAGAACTGTGTTGGTTCTCACGCCATTTTCGTCAAGCCGAAGAAAGCGGAGAAAATAACAATAATATGCCGAAATAGCAGGTTGAAGAGAAAGAGAAACGCGGTTAANNAAGTTTGCAATCATATATCGAAACATTAGGCAAGGCACCACTGCCATAAATGATAAAATATTATGCCTATTATACTATGCTTATGGGGATAAAGGATTGTTTTTTTGAGAAGGATAATTAAAGAAATGGTAGAGGGAATTATAATTCATTAGTTTTGATCTTGTTTTTGTCAGTTCTTAATTTTTGAATTCAGTAATGTTCTAAAAATATCTCCATTCGTATGTGCATCAAACAGATCATGAGTGCTGTTACAATAAATGATGTCCTGACTTATCGTCTTTAAGAGTTAGGGCTTAATATTTTCCGGTACAAACATTCGCTCCATTACATAAGCATTTACCGATTGCTCCGGCTTGAATAACTGAATGATAATCCAACAGACTAGGTTAAGCGCCATGGTGGTTACATCCATACGCCGATCATGCAATCATTGCTTTATGTGGATATTCTATGAAAATATTCATTCAAGTGAGATGATCCTAATAGATTTTAGAACTTGGACTATCGCGCTATCAGAGCTTTTGCGTTATAATCTAGAAAAATTTCTTGAAGGTGGAGCACTGTGAGAATTGGAAAAATGAGATTGCGCCTTCAGACAACAATCACCCTGATGATCTGCTTGATCGTCGTCCTCGTCCTGCTGATCGTGTATATGATGTTTGGTATGAAGTTCTCCCGGCAAGCCCAGGAATCGCTGGAGAACAAGGCCATCACCATTGCCCGCACCGTTTCGCGCACGCCGGTTGTTATTGACGGTCTGATGGGAAATGCGGATTCCGGCAGCATTCAGGATTACGCAACCGAAATTAGCGCCATTAATAACGTCCAGTTTGTGGTTATTATGGACATGCAGGGGATTCGCCGTTCCCACCCCGATGCTGCTCTGATCGGCAAGCATTTCATGGGAGGGGATGAGACGGATGCATTGCATGGCAAGGAGAAAATATCCGTTGCTCAAGGTTCACTGGGCTATTCAGTGAGAGCGTTTTCGCCTGTATTCGGACCAGATCGCAAGCTGATCGGTGCAGTGGCCGTGGGAATATCGCTCGGCAGCGTCCAGTCAGCCGTAAAGCAGAATCATTGGATCATCTACTCGGGTATATTGGTTGGCGGACTTATAGGTATCGCCGGGGCTGTGCTGCTGGCACGCAAAATCAAGCGGAT
Organism: Paenibacillus sp. UBA6285; assembly: GCA_002438345.1. Taxonomy (GTDB): domain Bacteria; phylum Bacillota; class Bacilli; order Paenibacillales; family Paenibacillaceae; genus Paenibacillus_AQ. The sequence continues at coordinate 20,835 of DJUJ01000175.1, read as the reverse complement.
GATGTTCGGTATGGAGCCGGGGGAAATCGCTAAATTGCTGGAGGAGCGGAGCGCCATGCTTCAATCCACCAAGGAAGGGATATTGGCAGTAGACAAAGAATCCCGTATCACCTTAGTTAATGCTGAGGCACGAAGGTTGATGGGCAGCGTCGGAATAAGCCAGGACCCGCTTAACACGAAGGTGGATCAATTCTGGCCTCTCCTGCGGATGGAGAAAGTGCTGGATAACGGTGAGCCTTTGCTGGATAAGGAAGTGGAGCAGAGCGGCATCACGCTGCTGGTGAATGTGGTTCCGGTAAGGGTGAACGGAATCATNNACCGAAGTCAGCCTGCTGATGGAGAGGCTCTCGGGAATTTCTTTGTATGCGGAGGCGCTGCGTGCCCAGACTCATGAATTTAAGAACAAGCTGCACGTGATCATGGGCCTGACCAATATGCGCAGCTACGACCGGCTGGAAGAATATCTGACAGATATTGTGCAGAGTATCCGGACAGAGGCGGACTCCGTGGTCAGACTGGTCAAGGATCCGGTTATGGTCGGGATTCTGCTGGGCAAGCTAAGCAGGATCAGGGAGGCAGATGTACGTTTGGTCATTCTGGACGACGGTGTGCTGCCCGAATCTGCCGATCACGAAGTATCCCGGGAGCTGGTCACTATTGCCGGCAATCTGCTGGATAATGCCCTGGAGGCTGTACAAGGTACAGATAACAAGCTGATAGAGATTGGATTCCGGCATGAGGACAATCTGCTTACACTCAAGGTTAGCGACAATGGTACAGGTATATCTATCGGAAATGGAGATCACCTGTATGAACAGGGCTATTCTACCAAAGGCAAGGACCGGGGTATCGGGTTGTATCTGGTGCACCGGAGTGTGGCGAAGCTGGAGGGGAAGATTCACTATGAGAGCCGAGAAGGTCAAGGAACCGAGTTTACTGTGCAGTTACCCTATATTGCGAAGAGTGATGATAACTAACTATGATAAAAGTACTTATTGTTGAAGATGATCCAATGGTTTCGGAAATGAATAAATTTTACTTGCAGCAGGTTGAAGGATTCCGCGCCGAAGGCTGGGCCAGCTCTGCGGAGGAGGTACTGGACATGCTGAGGGAGAATGTCTATGACTTGATTCTGCTGGATATTTACATGAAAGAGAGCAACGGGCTGGAGCTACTATCCGAGATTCGGCGGAGAGGCTTAAGGATTGATGTCATCGTCATTTCGGCGGCAAGCGACAAGGAAAGCATCCAGGAAGCTCTGCAAAACGGAGCTGTGGACTATTTGATTAAACCGTTTGAGTTCTCCAGATTCCGGGCAGCGCTGAACGGATATAAGGAGCAGAACCGGTTGTTCCGCACCCAGGAACGGCTGAACCAGTCTGAGCTGGACAAGCTGTCCAGATTCAAGCAGGAACGGACAGCTTCACAGGAGCTGGCCAAGGGATTCACCCGTCAGACACTGCAGACTATCTGGAGAGCGGTAGAGAACTGCGATTGCGAGCTTTTTTCTGCGGAGGACATTTCGGCTGTATCAGGAATTTCCCGGGTTTCTGCCGGTAAGTATCTGGTCGGGCTGACGGAGATGGGGGTGCTGGAAATGGATCTTGTCTATGGGAGCGTGGGCAGGCCGGTACAGAAATACAGGATCGCCCCCAATGGCAAAACGCTGATAGCCCAATACATTTGACAGGATTGGAAGCTCCTGCTGCGAAATCGCAGCGGGGCTTCTTTTTTTGCCGATTATTCACCTGGCATTACGCCTGGGCTATAGTTGTATTTCAAGCATTTTACAGCCTTCAGCCCTTACTTTTGACAGCGCTTACTTTAATAATTTACAAAACCTCTTCATTATTTACACAAAAACAAAAGCGCTTTCAAAGGCGCTATGATGAATTTGTAAAAGAGTTAAGGAGGTAAGGATAACATGCAAAAAGCAATTCAACCGTCACTTGCAGTACCGGATGAGCAGCATGTACTGAAACAAGGAAAACAAGGCTTTGCACAGCGGGTCATGCATTTAAAAGTGGGTGTCATTCCGCTTCCGCTGTATGTGGTATTTGCACTCATCATATTTGCGGCATCTGTACTCGGTGAACTACCAANNTATGATCGGCGGATTTGCGGTGATTATCGTTATGGGTGTGCTGCTCAGTGATCTTGGTTTCAAGCTTCCGGTTCTGAAAAATATCGGAGGCCCGGCAATCCTCTCGTTAATGATTCCATCGTTTCTGGTATTCTGGAATGTGCTTGACGCTTCGGTTATCGAATCGGTCAACACGCTGATGAAGACGTCGAACTTTCTCTATCTGTATATCTCAATTCTGGTGGCCGGAAGTATTACCGGCATGAACCGCACTACATTAATCAGCGGTTTCATCCGCATCTTTATCCCGATGATGGCTGGAACCATTGTTGCGGTAGGCGCGGGTCTAGGCGTCGGCATGCTGCTCGGCTACAGCGCGCACCGCACCTTGTTCTACATTATCGTACCTATTATAGGTGGCGGTGTCGGGGAAGGAATCCTCCCGCTGTCCATTGCATTCTCGCAGATTCTCGGCGGCGAATCCGGTTCCTATGTGGCCCAAATGATTCCGGCGGCGGTGATCGGCAATGTGTTCGCGATTATCGGTGCGGGGCTGCTCAAGAAAATGGCCGACAAAAATCCGTCAATTACCGGAAACGGCGTCCTGGTGAAATCGAAAGATGGCCAGAAGTTGAGCGGAAGCACCTATGACAGTGAAAAACCGGACTTCCTGCTGATGGGCGCAGGGCTGCTGTTCGCCTGCGGATTATTCATTACGGGACACTTGCTGTCGCCATTCATCGGCATTCCGGGTCCGATCCTGATGATCTTTACAGCCGCACTGCTGAAAGTATTGAAGCTGCTGCCGGCCAAAATTGAGCAGGGTGCTTATCAGCTCTACAAATTAGTCTCCGGGACATTGACTTGGCCGCTCATGGTGGGCCTTGGCATGCTGTACATTCCGCTGGAGGATGTGGCTGCCCTAATTTCGATTCCTTATATTATCATTTGCGCTACTGTTATCGTCGCGATGATTCTCACCGGCTATTTTATCGGCAAATGGGTCAATATGTACCCTGTGGAAGCAGCAATAGTAACCGGCTGCCGCGGCGGTCTTGGTGGAACGGGCGATGTGGCGATTCTGTCAGCATCCGGACGTATGGAAC
>DJUJ01000175.1:2958-17641 GCA_002438345.1 Paenibacillus sp. UBA6285 | reverse complement strand
TGCAGCAACGCTGCTTATCTCTGTATGGGGCGGCTGATTAACGCAAGTCATGCCAAAACATCGCAGGAGGCAATTAGTATGAATCAACTTAGTGGGCAGCCCCATGTGTTTACGCTTCGTGTCCAGTACCGCAGCAACAGCGATTATCTTGCGAATCTGGTGAGCATCGCCGAGAACTATAAAGGTACGGTGCTGAATGCAGAGCTGAAGGAGCTACGCACGGACCTGACCGGTGCCGATGTTGTAATTTCTGTGGAGCATACTGAGGATCAGAAATGGATTGAAAAAGCGGTAACCCAGTTGAATGGAGGAAATATTATGGAATTATTGGAAGAAATCATGCTTCTGCACAAAGGCGGTAAGCTCGAAACAACCTTGAAAAATCCGATCCGAACCAAAGAGGACTTATCCAAAGTATACACGCCGGGTGTGGCAAAGGTCTGTCAGGCGATTGCACAGGATCAGGCCCAGGCCTATGAATTGACGACGAAGAAAAATACCGTGGCTGTCATATCCGATGGGACCGCTGTACTGGGTCTTGGGGATATCGGGCCGAAAGCGGCCATGCCGGTAATGGAAGGCAAAGCAGCGCTGTTTAAGCAGTTCGCGAATGTCGACGCCGTGCCCATCTGCCTCGACACTAAAGATACGGAAGAAATTATCGCGATTGTGAAGGCGCTCGCACCTACATTCGGAGGCATTAATCTTGAAGATATTTCCTCTCCGCGCTGTTTCGAGATTGAAACGAGACTGCGAAATGAGCTGGATATCCCGGTATTTCATGATGACCAGCATGGTACGGCCATCGTTGTGCTTGCCGGATTGCTGAACGCGCTTAAGGTATGCGGCAAAAATATCAAGGATGTCAAAATCGTGGTGAACGGTGTCGGTGCGGCAGGCATCTCCGTCTCCAAAATGCTGCTGCACGCAGGGGCCGTGAACTTGATCGGAGTGGACCGTGAGGGGGCCATTAACCGGCTTGTGACCTATGACCGGACCCATTGGAGTGAATTTGCCCAAATCACGAATCCCAATCTGGAAACAGGCGGGCTGTCGGATGTAATCAAAGGCGCGGATGTCTTTATCGGGGTATCTGCACCGGGCGTGCTGAAACTGGATGATGTGCTGAATATGGCCAAAGATCCGATCGTGTTCGCCATGGCGAATCCGACCCCGGAAATCGATCCCGCTATCGCCGCGCCGCATGTAAGAGTAATGGCGACAGGCCGCTCCGATTATCCGAACCAGATTAACAATGTACTGTGCTTCCCCGGCATTTTCAGGGGTGCGCTGGATTGTGAAGCCATGGATATTAATGATGAAATGAAGCTAGCGGCAGCAGAGGCGATTTCCTCGGTTATTGATCCGTCCGAGCTTCATGAGAAATATATCATTCCGGATGCCTTTGATCCGCGGGTAGTTGAAAGAATCCGCATGGCCGTTGCCCAGGCAGCGTTCAAAAGCGGCGCAGCTAGAAAAAATCTGCTGATTGGCGTGAACTGATTTCTGAATAGAAACGTGTTCCGGCAAAAATAAGAGCTGCTGTGGATGAGGGAATACAAGGATGTCGGCTGAACAAATTACAGAGAAGCAGGTCTACCTGTTTGAAGAAGGAAATGCCTCTATGGTCAAGCTTTTGGGAGGAAAGGGTGGGAACCTGGCTGAGATGACAGCACTTGGGCTGCCCATTCCGCCGGGATTTACGATCACCACGGATGCTTGCAAAAGCTATTACAAGCCAAGGTGGCAATTGTCAACTGGCCGTTGGTTCTAGGAATCAAACCTCCTATAGAACTTTGGCAAATCCGTAAACACCGGCTATTTGCCCTAACGATATTGATGTTACCAGCACATCTATTGAAGAATCCGCAGATCTTATCATGGAGTGTATGGTACAAGAGAGATAGACTGACAATGACTAGTAAGAAAAACGAGTGCATATCTCATACATGTACTCGTTTTTGCATTTAATGCTATATGTAAAGACTCTCTTTAATACTGGAGATTCAGGTTGATTTACGGGAATAGCTGACCAGCAGCACGGCTGCAAGTCCCAGGTTTTGAAAGGAATGATTTCAGCCGATTAAGGATATTTAAGGTTGTCATATTATTGGCAGGAACCACCGGAGCAACAGGTGATACAGGAGCCACTTGTTAATAATGTTGCAGGGTATGCAAGTGGTGGGTTAACGATCAGTTAACAATAGTATGATTCAAGACAAAGCAGTCTCCGAAGTTCTGAAAAGAATTCTGAGACTGCATTTTTGTGTGCAGGAAATGATACGAAGGGGTACTCGCTGACGGATTCGGTTCCGTTGTATGAGATTGGCCTAGGTGGCAAGATTGAGACTATGTTCCTGGAAATGCTGGCAGGTCCAGGAACCGTACGGAGAACCTTAGAGAAATATCTGAAATAAGGATGAGGAAGCAACGCATTATTGGCATGTGGTAGATAAATCACGTAAGCACCCTTGATTGAAAAAACAAAGGAGTGACTCCCCAATAACTGGATAATCACTCCTTTGTTTTAATCCGCTTTATTAAAATTCAATCAATGTCCCATTCCGTGATTGTTAACGGTGTAAGTTGCGGAACCCGATTCGACTGCAGAAGCACTTGCAGAGGCGATCATTAAGCTGGAACTAACCAAGACTACGACGGTCAGCAAGAACAATCTCTTTTTCATTAGTAAACTCCCTCTCTATTATGGTTTTCATTATGTTGTGATGCACTTGGAGCTGTGATTGATTAGCATAGTCTCTAAGGATCTCAAATAATGCTGCTGCTTTCTTAAAGCCTGTATCATCTTTCAGCTTAATACTTGATAGTAAAGTTTCTAGAGTTGTGTTAACTGCATCGTACATATTCTCCTGTTTGTAGTGGTACATCGCCAGCAAGAATTTGTAATCCACAAAATACCTTATACTCTCTTTAGTTCCTTGTTCTACAATAGCGTTAACGTTTATTTCGAATTCTATCAGAATACAATCTACGGAATAATTATATTTTATAGAAGATTCCAAGATGGTTATTAGTCCTGGCAGTAACTCTTCCTTAGCGCTGTTTCTAATAAATTCAACATACTCCTCTAGGATTCCAGTCTTGCCTTCCAGAAGGTCGAGTACGTAGGCATTGGCTTTTGCAATATTACGGTAATATTTGACTTCATTATTTCCTTCTTCATCTAACCCTTTGATCCAGCCTAATTTAGAATATTCTAAAATACACATTCTAGCTTCAGGATACTTTCCGAGCTTTTGCAGTGCGATTCCTTTTGAACATAAGCTAAATCCAAAATAATAGGGAATACTCCGCTTCAGTTTTTGTTCTCTCATTGTGTTACTGCTTGTCTCATATATGATTGCAATCTGTGTGATCAACGTGTCTGCAATTTCAATCATAGCATCCCAATTTTCCAATGAAAAAGATGCCTTAAGCATACAAGTTAAGGAATCAGCATTTAATCCATCCAAATCCAACTTCAATGTACTCTCCCTTTCTTCAGCATATAATTCATCGATACTGCGTGGATTGTATCTTTAAATTATTCTTTATTTTACCAATATAGTAAGTGATTTTCATCACTGGAACAAGGAAACAAGAGTTTGTTTTATGATTATCCAAATATAACCAGGGTACAGTGTTTTCATTAAGTTCCTTAGGATCGAGGGAATTATGTCTGTTACGCTGTTTATTTGCCCCCTCTGTTTTTGGGTTATTTGTACGTAAAATACCGAAATGTTCCTATCTACTTATAAAATTGATTTCACGAATCCATGTGCCCAGAAGTATGTGGATTCCATTGCAGATATGCTTGAAGAGTGGGGGATCGATTTTGTCAAATTCGACAGCGTGACCCCTGGGTCGGGGATTGACAACTTGAGCCGTGATGCACGCGGCGATGTAGAAGCATGGTCAAAGGCTTTGGAACTGGCGATTTGAAACGGAGCACGTATATACAGACAACAGAGAGGCATCTTTTTCTTACACAGTAACCGGACAGAGTGTGGGTCTGCTACTGTTCTATGGCCCGGATAGTGGAATATTCGAATATTCACTCAATGGCGGTCCCTTTAGTGCGGTTAACTTATTCGACGAATGGTGTCCGCTTGCGTTTCGGCCTATTGTTGCTATGTTCGAAATCCAGAAACAACGTCAGGAATTGCCGGTTACTGTGCGGATTACAGGGGAAAAGGATAAACAGAGTAAAGGCACCAGCCTGCGCATTCTGAAGCTGATGTACAATTGATTATTTTAATCGACAGTATTATACTGCCTGTAATAAAGCGTTTACAATACAAAGAAAGTTGGTGTTGATCATGTCTTTTGCAGAACACAGCGTCGAGTCGTCTCCTACAGTAATCCGCCTGACTGATTATGGTGTCTTACCGGATTCCGGTTTGGATGCTCAGCCGGCCATGACTAAAGCCATTCAGGCTGCCGCCGAAATAGCTGGGCCGGTCCTGCTGGATTGTCCGAAAGGCTGCTATCATTTCTATCCGGAAAAGGCGATCCGGAAACCCTACTACATCACCAACACTACCAGTGAAGAAGAGAATCCTGATGTTACCAAGACAATAGGAATTCTACTAAAGGGGATGCACAATTTAACGTTTGAGGGTAATGGATCTCTATTTATCTTCCATGGCAAGCAGACTATGTTCTTGCTGGATGGATGCAAAAATATAGAGATTCACAATTTACATACCGATTACGCTCGGCCGACTGTGACAGAAATGACGATTACTGAAAGCGGTACTCATTATTTCGATGTCCAGGTTCACCCCGATTCGCGTTATGAGATCAGGGATGGCAAGCTGTTCTGGATCGGTGAGGGCTGGAGCTTCTCGGAAGGACCGATGCAGACCTATGACCCACTACGCAATACGACTTGGCGGATGGACAACTGGTCGGAGCTGACTGAGTCTGTTGAAGAGCTGGAGCCGATGAAGCTCCGCTTGCATTTTGATCATCAACCTGAGGTTGTCGCCGGGCATGTCCTGCAAAGCCGTGATGGTATTCGCGATCAGGTAGGTGTCTTCATTGTGGAAAGCTCCAACATCACCTTCAGCAATGTGGGGCTGCATTTTCTACACGGACTTGGTGTTGTGGGTCAGTTTAGCGACAATCTCACCTTTCAACGCATGGATATTGCGCCGCGCCTGGAAACCGGACGAACGGTTACTGGCTTTGCGGATTTCATCCACATGTCCAGCTGCCGAGGCAAAATTACCGTTGCGGACAGCCATTTTGCCGGTTCACATGATGATGTCGTCAATGTCCATGGTACCTATCTACGGATCGTGGAGCAGACATCGGCAAATACGGTGAAGGTTCGCTTCATGCATCCGCAGACCTACGGTTTTCTGGCCTTCTATCCAGGAGACGAAATTGAATTTGTTCGTTCTGGCTCTCTGACTACCTATGCGGCTAACGAAGTGGTAGAGGTTAAGCGTATAAACCCGCGGGAGCTCATGCTGACCCTAGCACAGCCGATTCCTGAAGGGATTGGCAGCCATGATGTGATCGAGAATGTAACCTGGACACCAGAGGTTGAAGTCGTGAATAATCACCTCGCACGGGTACCGACCCGTGGCATCCTTGTGACAACCCGGCGTAAAGTAGAGATTAAGGAGAATGTTTTTGAACGGATGCAAATGAGTGCGATTCTGATTGCTCTGGATGCGGAGTCTTGGTATGAGTCTGGCAAGGTGACGGATTTGACGATCACTGGGAACCGTTTTATAGAGTGTGGTCGCCTTGAAGATCCCGTTATTTTAATTTCGCCAGAGAACACAGAGGTTGATGAGAGCGCTCCCGTACATAGGGGAATTGTAATTAAGAATAACAAATTCGTCACAGACGATACGCTGACCCTTTGTGCCAAGAGTACCCGCAGACTGGTCTTCAGTGCTAACGAAATTGTCACCGGTGGGGAGAGCATGGGCCGTCTTTCCAGTGTTGAGGATGCGATACGTTTAACCGCCTGCAGCGAGGTCGAAATTATCGATAATTTATTTCATGACAGATAGTGAGGGAGAGAACGAATGAAACTTCAATATGACAAGCCAGCAAGCGTATGGACCGAAGGGCTTCCGATCGGGAATGGCCGTCTGGGTGGTATGATCTTCGGTGGTGTGGAACAGGAGAAAATCAGTCTAAACGAAGATACACTTTGGTCAGGATTTCCAAAGGATGGGAACAATCCTGGTGCCAAGGAAGCTCTACCAAAAGTCAGAAAGCTGATTCAGGAAGGCCGCTATGAAGATGCGGACACCATGACCAGAGAAATGTTGGGTCCGTACACCCAATCGTATCTGCCTTTTGGAGATCTACTACTTCGTTTTGAGCATGGTGGTATTTATCATTCCTATCAGCGTACACTTGATGTGGAAAATGCGATTCACCGCATTGAATATCGGATTGGCAATGTTACTTACACCCGTGAGATGTTCGCTTCACATCCTGATCAGTTGCTCGTGCTGCGTTTGACCTCAAATGCGCCGGGGGCGCTGAATGTGCATGCTTCTCTGGACAGTCCGCTTCGGCACAGTCTTCGCTCGCAAGGCGACAGCTTTGTACTGTCGGGTACTGCGCCGGAGCATGTAGATCCGAGTTATTTCGGGAGCGACGATCCCATCAGATACGGAAAACCTGGGGACAGCAAGGGAATGGCCTTCGAAGGTCAACTCTCCGTAACGGCGGAAGACGGTGAAGTAACAGTTGACGGCAGTGGGATTCATCTACTGGGAGCGACGACGGCAACCTTTTATTTCAGTGCGGCTACAGGCTTTAACGGTCATGATAAAATCCCGGGAGTTGACGGGCGAGATGCTTCGGCTATTGCTGCTTCTTTCTTGACAGAAGGGAAAGGCAAGTCTTATGATAGCCTGCTTCAAGCGCATATTGCCGATTACCGATCACTTTTTGATCGGGTGAAGCTTAAGCTGGGTAAGTCGCTAGCCCCGGAGGCGATATCCACGGAGCAGCGAATTACGACTTACTCGGCACAAGATCCGGGCCTTGTCGAACTGCTCTTTCATTATGGGCGCTATTTGCTGATCTCAAGCTCGCGTCCCGGAACGCAAGCTGCCAATCTTCAGGGAATATGGAATGCGGTTACCCGTCCGCCATGGAGCAGCAACTATACACTGAACATCAATACAGAGATGAACTATTGGCCAGCTGAAATTTGTAATCTGGCAGAATGTCATGAGCCGTTATTGGATTTGGTCGGTAATATGGCCAAGAAAGGTGCGGAGACCGCTCGGGTTAATTATGGCACCCGAGGCTGGGTGGCTCATCACAACTCAGATCTTTGGGCACAAACAGCACCGGTTGGTGACTACGGTGACGGAGACCCAAGCTGGGCGTATTGGCCGATGGGTGGCATTTGGCTGACACAGCATCTCTGGGAGCATTATGCTTTTGGCGGAGATGAAGAATATTTACGGACTTCAGCTTATCCCGTGATGAAGGAGGCGGCTCTGTTCGCACTGGACTGGCTTATTGACGATAGCAACGGTAGACTTGTGACTTCCCCGTCCACTTCCCCGGAGCATAAATTCCGGACAGGGGAGGGCTTAGCTGCAGTCAGCGCAGGTGCTACTATGGATATTTCACTCATCTGGGAGCTGTTCACGAATTGTATCGAGGCATCTGTAACGCTTGGAACGGATGAGGCTTTGCGTGAAGAGCTGGCGAGTGCCCGCGAACGTCTCTTGCCTCTGCAGATTGGCAAGTACGGACAACTGCAGGAATGGTCCATTGACTTTGAGGATGAGGATATGTATCACAGACATACTTCGCATCTGGTCGGCATCTATCCAGGCCGGCAGTTGTCGGAAGAAGAGACCCCTGAGCTGTTCGCTGCGGCAAGAACATCGCTTGAACGGCGCGGGGACGAGAGCACAGGCTGGAGTCTGGGCTGGAGAGTTGCCCTATGGAGTCGCTTCGGGGATGGTAACCGCTCACTACGTCTGCTCTCAAATATGCTGCGGCTGGTGAAGGACGGGGAGTCAGAACAGTATTGTCACGGCGGCGTTTATGCCAATCTGCTTGGCGCACATCCACCATTCCAAATTGACGGTAACTTCGCCGCTTCTGCCGGAATTGCTGAGATGTTACTGCAATCTCACCGCGGCTATCTCGAACTGCTGCCCGCACTTCCAGATGAATGGCAGGAGGGAAGTGTAGCGGGGCTGCGTGCCCGCGGCGGCTTTGAAGTTAGCATTCAGTGGGATAAAGGGCATCTCGTGGAAGCTCAGATTAGCTCCTTACTGGGTAATGATTGTGTGATCGGCACCGATGCTAAGCTCATGGTGAGTAATGGTGACCACGAGATGAAGTATGACCGTTCCGTAGATGGAATGGTGAGCTTTCCTACTACCGCTGGCCAGACCTACAAGCTTATGATTGGTGAGCAGTAATAGTCAGTTTTATACGAATACTGATAGCAGCAAGGACCTGAATGACAGGCCCTGCTGCTGTTTTTTTATATATACCAGTGTGAGTAATAGGGTCTGTGTAAGATGTGTTAGATCGCGGTATGATCGGTAGATCGTTGTATAGAAAACGCTTTATCTGATCTTTATAATGAGGGCATACTTGGGGGATTGATCTCGGGACGGGTGAAGCATCCGTTGTTGGCGGAAACACTTCTCATGTAAAAGGGATTCGCAGCGCATTCCGCTGGCAGGGTCAGGAATACAACACTGAACATTATCAGAGTCACACACTGAAGTCTAAGGAAGTAGTAGTTCGCAGGGCTTTGGAAAAGGTGTTCATGTGGTCATTTTGCACGAAACGTCCCTGCTGCCACAGCTGGAGCAGCATTTCTATATTTATGAATCTTCATCGTTTGTGTTGATGCAAATCGTAATCGCATGCGACGAGGAGATCAAGGCGAACCGCATGGCGGTCATTCAGACCAAATTGGTGACACTTGGCGGGGAATCAGCCCAACCGGATGAACCAAGCATACTTCGTGTGCCGTATGACAACGACAAATGGGTCAGATATACAGTGAACAAGAGTGGAGTCACCACTTATATTCGTAGGATTTTATGATGATTATAGAAAAGGTCTTGAAGCTTACGGTCAGGCCAACTGTGAAGTCCAAGGCCAATGCCCACTTCGTCGGACTAGATTTCAAGGAAAGAGATGCGATCTTCAGCGACAACTATTTCGACATTTCGGCTGGCATAACAAGAACGGTTACGATCGCCAAAAAAGATCTCGACAAGCCAGCATCAGCGGAGGAACTTCGTGCACAGCTTACTTTACGCTCCGTCTTTGATATTTAAATAGGATGGTTTTCAGGAAGAAGGTCCTTAACACGGGGCCTCTTCTTTGTAATGTATTTTTTTTACTATAGCCGCTAATAATCATTTATTGTTTTGCTAGAATTTAATATCGTAATATGTAACTTTTAGAGATCAATATTTTACTACTCAAGGTATAGATATTCAGATTGTATCCCCTTCCATTTATCTTTAAAATAGATTTCAAACAACGAGATAAGTCAAGCCGGTTACATTACAAGAAGATCTGTTAAGAAGAGTAGGAGGATATTATGAGTATTTATTATGATAACAGCCGCAAGGTATTTCATTTACAGTCTGAGCAATCCAGCTACATTATTGAAATCATTAGAGGTGAACTTCCAGCGCATGTTTATTGGGGTCCTAAATTAGAAGGAAAAGGAATTAGGCAACCGCTGAATTTGGTGGAACGTTGCTCCTTTAGCCCGACATATACGATGGAGGACAAAAGGATCTCCCTCGACACCCTTCCAAGTGAATTTCCGTCTTATGGAAATGGCGATTTCCGGGAACCAGCGCTCGAGGTTCATTTGGTAGATGGTACGACCGTTACAGATTTCCTTTATAAGAGCTATAAGATCAATAAAGGAAAGCCTGCATTAAAGGGGCTGCCTTCCACCTATGTTGAAAGTGAAGAAGAAGCAGAGACACTGGAACTCTTTCTTCAGGATGACAAAACCGGACTGATTGCTGTATTGAGCTACACCGTATTTAATAATCAGGATGTTATAACACGTTCCGTGCGAATTGAGAATCAGGGTAAGGACAATGTGGTTCTGAAACGTGTGTTGAGCGCGAATGTTGACTTCCATGATTCTGATTATGACATGCTGCAATTATCTGGTACTTGGACTAGAGAACGTTATATCCACAAAAGACCACTCGTACCTGGTATCCACCGAATTGACAGTAAACGCGGCGCTAGTAGCTCCCAGCAGAATCCTTTTATGGCCTTGCTTGCAAAAGATGCAACAGAGGATCACGGTGAAGTATACGGATTCAGTCTTGTATACAGCGGAAGCTTTCTTGCGCAAGCGGAAGTGGATCAATATGGAATTTCCAGAGTGGGCATCGGTATTCAGCCTTTTAATTTTCAGTGGTTGCTTGAACCGGGCGAATCCTTCCAAGCCCCTGAAGCTGTACTGGTAAGATCTAGTCAAGGACTTGGTGGATTATCAAGAACCTACCACCGTCTGTATCGGACCCGGCTATGCAGAGGCGAATTCCGTGATCGTAAGCGCCCTATTCTCATCAACAACTGGGAAGCAACCTATTTTAATTTCAACGCAGATAAAATCAAAGAAATTGCTAAAGCAGGCAAAGACCTTGGCCTTGAACTGTTTGTTCTGGATGACGGCTGGTTTGGAAAGCGAGATAATGACGACAGCTCCCTCGGAGATTGGGTAGAGGATCGTCGCAAGCTTCCAGAAGGTCTCGGAAAACTTGGGGAAGACATTACGGCAATGGGCATGGAATTCGGATTATGGTTCGAACCGGAAATGGTATCGCCAGAAAGCGATCTTTATCGTGAGCATCCGGATTGGTGTCTTCATGTACCAGGGCATAAAAGAACGTTAGCTCGCCAGCAGCTTGTTCTGGATTTATCCCGTAAGGATGTATGTGATTATATTGTGGATTCGGTTAGCTCCGTGCTGTCGTCGGCTCCGATTACTTATGTGAAATGGGATATGAACCGTAATATGACAGAGATTGGGTCTGCCCTTCTTCCTCCGGAACGTCAACGCGAAACGGCTCACCGTTATATTCTTGGGCTGTATGATGTGTTGGAACGTATCGTCACCCGTTTCCCACATATTCTGTTCGAGAGCTGCTCCGGCGGTGGCGGACGATTTGATCCAGGAATGCTGTACTATATGCCACAGACCTGGACCAGTGATGATACGGATGCAGTTGAAAGAATGAAGATCCAATATGGAACAAGCATTGTGTATCCTTCGAGTTCTATGTGTGCTCACGTATCAGCTGTTCCTAACCATCAGGTGCACCGTATAACACCTTTGGAAACACGTGGTCATGTCGCGATGTCTGGTAGTTTCGGCTACGAACTAGATATGACCAAACTCTCTGAAGCTGAACGCGAAGCTATCCGGAAGCAGGTTTCAGAGTACAAGGAACTGAGAATGCTGATTCAGTTTGGTGATTTCTATCGACTGCTTAGTCCTTTTGAGGGTAATCAGACAGCGTGGATGTTTGTTTCGGATGATAAAAAAGAAGCTTTTGCCACGTACTTCAGAGTTCTTGCTGAGCCTAATGCACCTCTGCGCAAATTGCGGTTGAAAGGACTCGACCCAGCTAAAAACTACAGACTTGAGCTTAACGGTGAGGTGTACAGAGGAGATGAGCTGATGCACTTCGGACTCAACCTTCCACAACTTGAGGGCGACTTTAAAAGTTTACTTATCGTACTTAAAGAAGTTTAATAAGAAAAGGAGCAAGCCGGTCAGTGGCTTGCTCCTTTTTTATGAATTAATTTTCGAAAAACACATGCTTGGTTAGGAACTCTAGATCCTGTTCTCGGTACGTCGAAGGATTGACCCCAAAATAAGATCGGAAAACTTTTCCAAAATAGCTGGCATTGTCAAATCCGGTTTCCGTGGCGATCTGGTTGATGGTCAAATCTGTTGTTTTAAGTTTAGAAGCTGCCAACTCGATCCGCCGTCTTTTTAAATACTCAAAGGGTGAAAGATTGATGTTTTTTTGAAACAGTCTGCAAAGATGATGTTTGGAAACGCCAACGTGAGCGGCGACATCGTCTAAGCTTAGATTGTTATTATGCAGATCATCCTTCATAAATTGAATAGCGGCGTGAAGCTTGTCATTTTTTATATAGGTGGTTAACAAATTTGGTTTCTTGAGGTATTTCTCCATAGACAAGATCCACTGAAAGACTTTTCCCGTTAAAAGATGCAAGTCTCTTTCTTCATGAACCTGTATGTCCTTGAATATACTCCACAATAAATCCATCGAAACCGATTCCTGGGGGAGTTCTACAATTGGACCGCAATGAGTGGCGAGTTGGCTCCAAAGTGAAATCGCTAAAGGACCCCGTAGATTGAGCCATAAAACTTCCCAAGGCTCGGTGCCTTCTTCCGGATAATAGTACCTGTGTATACTGGGGACAGTCACTAGAAAAGCTTTGCCCTTTGTTAACCGATGAACAACCCCATCTATTTCAATTCTACCCTCTCCAGATAGTGTGTACTGAAAAATAACACAACTTCTCTCCGTCCGGTTCTGGCCGTTGAATGAATAGGCAGGTGAATCGACTTGTTCCCAGCCGATAGAATCAAACAGAAGCAAGGATGCTTCTTCTTCCGAGCGAAAGGTAAAGGAGGAACGGAACATTAGCAGCTTTCCTTTCTAGATAGACTTTTGAGTATAGATCAATAAATTACTACTGTTGTTTACTTTATCAAAGTGTAAACTTTTTTCGTTATCTGTTCAATCTCTGTTGACTATTCTGGGCTCTAAAAAATACAGGGTTTGGTGGGGGAAATTACCTCACCTTTTTTGTTGCTTAAAATTCCCGATTACGCATATAATACAAACAAGTGTTCTTATTTTTATGGAGGCGATCGCATGCAAATAAGCATCGGCCAAATAATTGAAATTATATATCAGGATAAAGCGAGAAATATCAGCCAGCGGAAAATTGAAATACACAGTATACGTGACGGCCGCATACGAGCAAGCTGTCTAACTACAGGAACGCCTCGCATGTTCTTGGCAACAAATATCCTATCATGGCAACCAGTGCAGGAACAACGTCATGCTTAAGGATCGCGTCATTCTACTGTCTGACTGCCAGGCATTTTACGCTTCTGTGGAGAAAGCTGCCCATCCTGAATATCGAGATAAACCTGTTGCAGTTGGGGATCCGACAAGAATGAACGGTATTGTGTTGGCGGCTTGCCCGATTGCAAAAGCAAAGGGTGTAACAACGGCTTCGCGTGTAGGTGAAGCTTTAGCAAAATGCCCAGAGCTAATCGTAATACGCCCACGCATGGGGACTTACATTAAAGTATCGCTTTTGATATCAGAGATTTACCGGACATATACGGATCTGGTAGAACCCTACAGTATCGATGAGCAGTTTCTGGATGTCACAGGATCTCTTGCATATTTCGGAGGATCTCTGCAGGATATGATTCATAAAATTCAGCATCATGTTTTACTTTCGACTGGAGTCTGGACTCGGGTAGGTATTGGATCTACTAAGGTTATGGCAAAGATGGCGACAGATAACTACGCCAAAAAGATGAAGGAGGGGATATACGAACTTACTTTTGACCAATTAGAGACGACCCTTTGGAGACTTCCTGTACAGGATATGTTTATGGTAGCGTCTAGAATGACCAAGAATTTTTGGCGTATGGGTATATCCACAATTGGAGACATTGCGCGAATGGAACTGTCAGAGTTTAAGCAACGAATGCGAACCACCATGGGTAAGCAGAGTGATATCCAAGCGGAATATTATTGGCAAACTGCGCGCGGGCTAGATCCTAGTCCAGTGGTCACAGGAATGCGTCATCAGATCAAATCAGTGGGACATGGCAAGGCTCTGCGTTGGAATTTATACACCCGGCATACGGATATTGAGGTTGTGTTGCTTGAACTCGTCATTGAAGTATGTCAGCGAGCGCGGCGGTATCGTTATATTGGATCGGTGGTATCTATTTCAGTTTTGGAGACGGACGGAGAGCGTTCAAACGCTTACGAGCGCCAGATGACATTGCCCGAACCAACATCATTAACGCACGAAGTAGCTGCAGCTGCGCAAAAATTATTTGCAGACAACTGGTCGGGCCTTCCCATAGGGCGATTAGCGATTTCCTTGTCTAACCTATCTGATGATAGCGTCATCCAACTTACACTCTTTGATGACAGAATTCGGGCTTACAACAAAGAACGCACAATCGATCAAATAAAAGCTCGTTATGGCAGTAAAGCTCTAATCAGAGCTTCATCTATGCTTGAATCCGGTGTTGCCCTAGAAAGAGCTGAACAGATTGGAGGTCACTATAAATGAGTAAACTTGAGGGTAATGAACGCTGGAAAACGAAAATGATCATGANNNNATAACTATTGAGGAACGTACGATGGTTCGTGATCTCATTTTGCTTCCTTACATAGACACCATGGTTAGCAAGAGCCTGAAAGAGATCGAGCACTCCAGCAACATTCTTAAACGCGCCTATTTGATGGCTGGTCAAGCCATTCAACGCCGGATCATGCAGGATACCTATCAGTTGCAAAAAGAGTTGAAACAGCGGAATATCAGGGTGCTTGCAGATGAGCAGGAGGAATTCTTGGTGTATTACAAAATCTTTTGCCGA
>DJUJ01000175.1:0-2948 GCA_002438345.1 Paenibacillus sp. UBA6285 | reverse complement strand
ACTCGGAGCAATATTAAAAGGTCACTTCACATAAAACAAGGCTTCGTCAGTGATTATACTAGCGCGGCCTTGTTTTATGTGAATCAGAAATTAATCCCGGAAGCCATCTATCTGATGGAATAAACGCCCAGGGATATGATAAGCTCAGGGTAGAGTTACTATATCCCTAAACAGAGGAGGGAAATCTATGAGCCGCTTGACCACAGGCAACATTTATTATGGATTTCAGGTCGTTAATGAGGAATTTATTCGGGAGATCGATTCCGCCGTATTCACGATGGAACATCTGAAGAGCGGTGCCAGGCTGCTGTTCGTGCAGAATCAGGATGACAATAAGGTATTCAGCGTAAGTTTCAGGACCCCACCTGAGGATAGCACAGGGGTCTTTCATATTTTGGAGCATTCCGTATTGTGCGGTTCGGAGAAATATCCGGTGAAGGAACCTTTTGTAGAATTGCTCAAGGGCTCGATGCAGACGTTCCTGAACGCATTTACGTTTGGGGATAAGACGATGTATCCGGTGGCGAGCCGGAATGATCAGGATTTCTCCAATTTGATGGATGTCTACCTGGACAGTGTTTTTCAGCCGAATATTTATAAGCAACAGGAGATTTTTGAGCAAGAGGGCTGGCATTATGAGCTTCAGCGTGCAGAAGATGAGCTTACCTATAAAGGCGTGGTTTACAACGAGATGAAGGGTTCATATTCCTCGCCGACTACGGTATTGATGGACAGAATCAAAAAGTCATTATATCCGGACACGATCTACCGCCATTCTTCAGGAGGAGATCCACAGGAGATTCCTGCGCTTACGTATGAACAATTCCTTAAGGCGCACAGTACTTACTATCATCCGTCCAACAGTTATTTTTATCTCTACGGAGACGTTAATATTGAAGAAAAGCTGCAATTTATAGATCAGGAATATCTTAGTCATTATGAACAAAATAGCTTCGATACTTCCATTCCCCTACAACAGCCCATTGGAATGTCGGAGCTGGTAGCGGATTATCCGATTCTGGAAGCAGAAGCAGCCACTGATAAGACTTATTTGAGTCTGAATTATGTGATTGGAACTTCTACAGATCGGGAACTGAACCTCGCTTTTGATATTTTAAAAAGTATGCTGATGGACAGCAACGCAGCTCCGCTCAAGCAAGCCTTACTCGAAAGCGGACTGGGCAAAGACGCGTTTGCTTTTTATTCCGACAGTATGGTTCAACCGCTGCTTGGTATTACGCTGACGCATTCCAATGCCTCCTCCAAAGATGCCTTCGTGGAGCTGGTGAAGACTACATTAAAGCGTTTGGCCCAGGACGGACTAGATGAGAAGCTGGTGCTGGCAGCGGTCAACAGCAAGGAATTTGAACTGCGGGAAGCGGACTTTAACCAGTATCCGAAGGGTCTTACTTACAATATCGAAGTGATGAAGTCCTGGCTCTATGACGGTCAGCCGACTACTCACATGCGCTATGAAGAGGTGCTCACGGCCATTCGGGAAAAGCTTGCGGACCGTTATTTTGAGAAGCTGATTGAGGACTATTTGCTGAACAGTGATCATTGCAGTGTGGTGGTACTGAACCCGTCCAAGACGATCGCAGCGGAAAAGGAAGCATCCACTCAGCATCAATTGAGTGAATACAAAGCGTCACTGCAACCAGATCAGTTGGAGCAGCTTGTTCAGAGTACACAGCATCTTCTGGCGCGGCAGAGTCGTGCGGATGCAGCCGAAGATTTACAGAAGCTACCGAGCTTGTCTTTACAGGATATTAACCGCAGCGTAGAACCTCAGGTGCCGACCCATGAACAAATCCATGAGGGCATAAAAGTGATCCACCATGAGGTAGCTACCCATAAGATTGCCTACTGCAAGCTTTATTGGGATACGGGTGTTATAGCTCCTGAACGAATTCCTTATTTGGTGCTATTGGCTGAGGTATTGGGCCAAATGGAGACTGCCTCCTACAGCATTGAAGAGCTCACCAGTGAAATCGGGATCAAAACCGGAGGCATATATTTCAGGAATGAGCTCTATGGCGCTGCAAAAGCTACGGGGGCGAGTTATCAGCCTAAATTCTCTGCGCTGGTGAAGGTGATGGCGGGGCATATTGGTGAATCACTGGACCTATTGCGAGAGATACTCTATACAAGTGCGCTCGACAATCTGACCAAGCTGCAGGAAATCGTCCGCCGAGAAGCCTCGCAGATGGAATCGATTCTGAATCAAAGAGGGAATGAGATTGCGGCAAGCCGCCTGATGTCCTATTTCTCGGATATGGGAGCGTATCATGAACAACAGGGCGGAGTTGCTTATTACCGCTTTATCCGCGAGCTTGCCCAGACGTTCGATCAGCAGGGGGCCGAGGTGGCGGACACGCTGAAGGATATCTGCAGGGTTTTATTCAATTCGAAGAATTTGATCATCAGCGTGACCGGTACACCTGATTTGTATGAAGAATTCGTTGCTAATGTAGCGAAGCTGGATATTCAGGATCGGCTAGTGGTGAATATGCCTAAGCTAACGGCACAGGGACATGCGGACAATGAAGGATTCATGTCTTCCAGCCAGGTGCAATATGTGGTCAAGGGATACGACTTCAACAAGCTAGGATTTACGTATTCCGGCAAAATGCAGGTGCTCAAGAAAATCCTGAGCCTCACCTATCTGTGGAATGCCGTGCGCGTGAAGGGCGGTGCTTATGGCGGAAGCCTGATTCTGCGGAGAGATGGAATGATGCTGTTCACTTCCTACCGTGATCCCAATTTGCAGGAGACGCTGGAGGTTTATGATCAGGCGTATCGTTTTGCTGAGGGATATGAAGCGGATCAAGGCGAGATGACCAAAGCGATTATCGGCACCCTGTCCATGTTGGACCAGCCGCTGAGTCCAAGTGCACAGGGACGACGGGCGGACCGGCATTATTTTGAACAGGTGACCGGGGCCGCGT
>DJUJ01000172.1 GCA_002438345.1 Paenibacillus sp. UBA6285 | reverse complement strand
CTGTATCCAGGTGAATGACATCGCACGGGATTTGGTTATCCTGAAGCTTCTGAGCTACATCTCTCGTCTGAGCTTCCGAGTCATACGTAATCCGACTCATCCATAGACCAAATGACCATAGGGGCGGAAGCGGACTTCTGCCTGTTAAAGCGGTATACTCGGTCAGCACCTCTTTCGGGTCGCCGAAGAAGAAAAATAAATCCAGATTATCATCATCCATATAAATTGTATTGGCCGCATCGTATTCTTTTCCGATATCGAGTGTCATCGGAGCAGAGGAATGAATGAACATACCGTATTGTTTATTGCTTAAAAGGAAAGGTATAGGTTTATACATATCGCCAGTCTGAACGCTGAGTGAATCTCGGGTCCATAGGTCGATGCGCTGACCACGTTTATTTAAGCCGGTAAAGGATTCACCAGTACCATAGATTTTCTCGCCTGGCGAAAGTGTAAAGGTAGCTGCTATTTTATGAGACATATCTTCAATCGAACGGGCAAATGAGAATGGGACAGGATACATGTTTTGCAAGCTAAAAGTATCCTTATGATGCCAGGTTTGCGTCAACACTTTTCCGTTCGCGTCTTTAAAAGTTAGGTGGAAAGGGTTAAGTCTAAGCTCAACCTTCCCGAATTGGCTCTCCCAAACATAGCCTTGATCACTTTGCTTAGCAGATTCCCAGGACTTATCGTCATTAATTTCTCCACNNAGAAATCATCAGAGACGGCTGCTCTTTAGCTACTTTTTTTCGGGTTTGTATCCGTATACGAGCTGTTCTTGGTGTGACAAAGGAAATGTCAAAAGGCATTTCCGGCGATTCCGGGTATTCTACTGGAAATTCCCAGTAATTGGATTCCTCGATAAAGAAGTCATATTGATTGAACGCAAGTCTAGGCTTGCGAGTGGAACGAAGCCACTTCATCGTGCCGCTGTTGGTTTGCGGATCAAAGTTAGTGACATGGTCTCCCATAAAATTGAGTGTATCCGATTGATGAAACGGAATGCTAACATCAATGGCTTCATTAAGTCTGCTAGTTTGATAATGCTTCATGATTTCCCCACCTATATATATATTTATTTAACTGCTCCACTAGTAAGTCCGCTAATGATATAGCGCTGCAATAAGATGAATATGGCTAGAACAGGGAGGACGGTGATGGTAGCAAAGGACAATAGATTGTTCCACTGAATTCCGTATTTGCCCATGGAATTGTATACGCCCGCCGTTAATGGCCACATATCGGAGTTACTAATAAAGGTCATGCTGTAAATCAAATCGCCCCATGCGAATAAGAAGGAAAACGTGGCCGATACAATGACTCCCGGATAAGAAATAGGGAGCATGATTCTCAGGAACGCGGTGAACCGATTGCAACCGTCAATCATCGCTGCGTCCTCCAGTTCTTTAGGTGCGTTCAAGAAATAGGTACGCAGGATAAGTACTGAGAAAGGAATACCTAGCGTTGCAGTAGCAAGAATTGGTGCTGCCAAGCTGTTGAGTAATGCAAGCTTCTTGAATAAAATAAACAGCGGTGTGAGAACTACGGTTACCGGCAACATTTGCGTGACAAGGAAGAATAATATCATCCACTTCTTACCGGGAACCGGATATCTTGCCAATCCGTAGGATGCAGGGATAGCCAGCGCAACGACGATTGCCATTGAGCTGAGCGCTACAATTAAACTGTTAATAAAGCTTCTTCCAAGAGCGCCGCTAAGTTGCGAGGTGTAGCCTTCCACATACCATTCATTTGGAATGAGAGTTGGCGGAACCTGAAAAATTTCGCCTTGTACTTTAAATGAACTGGCGATCATCCAATAAATAGGGAACAGGAGCGCACCTACAATAATGATTCCAACAATGCTTAATACAATCTCTTTTGATCTTCGCATCTTACATCACCTCATCGCTGCGAACCATGCGCAAGTAAATCAGACTGACTATAAACAGAATGACAAATAGGATATTGGAAGCCGCTGCGCCTTGAGAAAAATTGAATTGATCAAAGGACAGCTTATAGGCCAAGGTCGAGAGTACTTCAGTCGCATTTACCGGACCGCCGGCAGTCATAACGAAGATCAAGTCAAATACTTTAAATGTAAATATAAAGCCCATCATAATAACGACCATAATAACCGGACGAAGCATAGGAAGGGTCATATAAATGAATTGCTTGAATCTATTAGCCCCATCAATGGACGCCGCTTCATAAATATCGTCTGGAATTGAAGATAGACCCGTTGAGAGCAGCATCATGTTAAACGGCGCTCCGACCCAAACGTTTGTGATAATGACACTCCACATAGCAAGGCCTGTATGAGTCAGCCATTCTATCGGCTGATCCACTATACCTATGGAGAGTAGAGCATAGTTAATGATCCCAACGCTTTGATTGAACATGAATTTAAATAGTAATGATGTAATTACGATTGGAACGAGATAAGACACAAGTGTTAAGCCTCTCAGAATCCCTGCTAGACGGAATTTCATATTGAAGAACAGTGCAAGTGCGAATCCAATCGTAAATTGAAGAAAAATACTCCAGAATGTAAAGAAGAAAGTATTCTTAAAGGCGATTTGAAAAGAGTCAAGATTAATTACTTTACGGTAGTTATCGAGACCTGCAAATGCGATATTAGGATCGTTTAACGTAGTCAAATCCAAATGCTGAAAGCTGATTTTGATATTGTAGAAAAGCGGATAACCGATCAATACAAGCATAAAAATAAGCGCTGGAACGACATAGGCTAGACTGATCAGCAGATTTCTTTTATTTAATTCCACAAGTCCTGCCCCTTTCTAAGGGATTGTCCTTCTCCATCACCCGAATAAGGGCCGATGGAGAAGGAAGAATGGAGTCTTTGTTGCTTTATTGCATTATTTCTCAATAATTTGTTTGATTTTTTGTCCGGCTTCAGCAGCAGCGTCGGCTGGGTCCATCGCCAAACTGAACGATTTTTGATATGCCTCTTGAATGACGGAGGAAATTTCAGGCCATTTAGGATGTGGACCGCGAGGCTGTGCAGATTGCATTTGCTCAAGGAAGACGCTTAAATACTCATCGCTTTTCCAGTGATCCGACTTCTCAGCAACATCTTTACGAGGTGAGAAGTAACCTGTTTGTACGAGGAAGGATTCGAGTTGATCTGCTTCAGACATCCATCTCAAGAAATCCCAGGCACCATCTACGTTATTTCCTTTAATAATCGCAATATTCTCACCGCCGGGAACGGAAGCTTCCTGTTTGTCGCTCGGCAGCTTGGCAATAGCGAAGTTCATGTCAGGGGCATCGGTTTTCACGCCGGCAATGTTCCAAGGTCCGTTCACCATCATAGCCAGCTTTCCGGAGGAGAACTGCTTCAAGGTATCGCCATTAGCAAGGTTGATAANNATTTTGCTGACGGATCCGTCTTTAATAAGATCAGTTAAGAAAGAGAATGCGCGAGCAGCTTCAGGAGAATCCACACTGTCATAGTTTGCGCCGGTTGACAAAAGCCAAGGGAGGAAGTCAAAAGCACCTTCTTCTGATTTAACAGCCGCAAAACCGAGGCCATAACGATCAGAAGTAGTTAACTTCTTAGCTGTTTCACGAAGCTCGTTCCAGGTTGTTGGCGGTTCAGTGATTCCAGCTTCTTTAAACATATCGGTATTGTAGAAGAGGGCAAGCGTGTTGCTTGTGAATGGAAGACCGTAGAGTTTACCATTATATTTAGCGGATTCCAGAGGGCCTTCCAAGTATTGATCACTTTGACCCCATTCATTCATGCGTTCTGTAATATCTTCGAATATTCCAGCAGCGGCGAAAGAAGCGTGGTCAGGATTATCGATGGTTACAATATCCGGCAGCTCTTCACTCATGAGACCGACGGATAATCTTTTCTTCATATCACCAAATGGCACGTATTGTCCGAGGACTTCATATTGATCCTGCGAGCTGTTGTATTTTTGAATGGCTTCTTTAATCGCAGTTTCTTCATTTCCGCCAAAATAATACCAGAATGTGACTTGTTTTTTTGCTTCATTTTTACCTGTGTTGCTCTTGGTGCTGTTTTGAGTGCCTCCACATGCGGTAAGCATGAGACTTACGACCATCATAGCAATTAGAATAATGGATGCTTTTTTCTTCATTTTCACGACCCCTTTGATAGTTAATATGGGTTAAAATGAGTTTGAATATGACTGGAATTATTTAAAAATGATGTACGTTAATCATTTTGGTGTAAAAAAAATAATATAGAAAAATTATAGAAAAAAATTAGCGTTTTCACGAAGAGCGACTTCAAGCTTGCTTAAGTTTAAGGATGGAATAAAGCCAGTTGGACGAGTCAAATAATCAAACAACATTTTAACGGCGGTATATCCTTGATTATGCGGATCTTGGCAAATCGTCGCCGTAATAACATCTTTCTGCAAATAATCATGTACCTCGGGAGTCATGTCATGACCAATTAAGGATACATCCAGCCCCGATTTTTCAATGTACTGAGCCATAGTCGCAAGCTGGCCTGTGGCTAGATAAATGCCATCTACATCAGAAAGCTGGTCTTTCATTAAGTTCTCCAGAGAGAGCTCAATATTATTCCGATCCAGTTTTAAAGGGCCGACCATTTGAACGTTACCATATTGTGCGATAACTTCGCGGAATCCAAGCACCTTTTGCTGAAACTGGAACATGTTCTCCGTCTCCAGGATGAAGGCTATTTTGCCTTTACGTCCGATAAATTTGCACAATAATTCAGCGGCCAATTTACCGGCGTCGCGATAATCGCAGCCAACGTAAAATAAGCGTTTACTAATAGGAGAGTCAGTATTGAATGTGCAGGTGGCGATGCCTTTATTTACCGCTCTGTCAATAAGTTCTGCGATCTCGAAAGAACCATCGGATGAGATGGCAATACCGTCGTATTTTCCGCTATCGACAACTTCATTGATCGTTTCGATTTGTTCCTCAATGCTGGAATTCATTGTGCGGATGATATCCACTTGAAGACCGAAATGGGACAGCTCTTGAAGAGCGTTATTTACGCCAATCTCAATTTGTTCCCAGAAATAAATAGGATAGGTTTGAAAAATAACTGCAATAGAAATCATTTGGTTTCGAGATAGATAGCTTGCTGATTTGTTAGGTGAATAGTTCAGCTCCTCGACTGCCTGCATAATTCTGTCATAGGTAGCCTTTTTCACATTCCCCCTCTGGTTCAATGCCCGATCAATCGTAGCTACTGACAAATCGAGTTTTTCCGCTAGCGATTTTACCGTTACCTTGTTGTAAGACTCTTTTGACATGTTCATCACCTTTCACATCCCTGCTCTCGAAACTAATAATAAAGAAAAAATGACTCAATGTCAACGCTTTCATTAAAAAAATGATTTACGATAATCATTTTGGGGTTATCCTCTTAATTAATGACTTATGTAGCGGGGATCTTCATTGGCGGCGGACGTTACGGTACAGGCAAAACGACGCTGATGGATCTGCTTGGTTCCACCAAAACGAGGAAAATAAACTTGTTCAGAAATCCAACACACAGGGATCAGAGATTGAATATGGAGTGGTTCGCACTTTACCATATTGAAAACGATATTTTTGTGATCGAAGGTTTTGGGCCAGATTTGATTTCAAACCTGGACAATCTCCCACAAGGAATAAGTAATGAATATAGTTTTAGCATTAGGTATAATTTTGCTGAGCAGCAAGTTCGTTATCATGAATACATTCAACTGCAGGAGGTAATGAGAGAGGGACAAAGGTTAACACTGGATACAGTTTTCCNNAAACGAAAAGCAGAGGGACTGGTTCACGGGTAATGCCGTTATGGACGGGCATGATCATTATGTAGGATTTAAGAGAGGGATTTAAACGATCCTTCCTATTCTAATTTATATAGCTTTATGAGCAGGGAAAGTCAGGCTTTAGAACCGGATTTTGCGGCATTGGATCCGGTCTGCTTGCTCGAATTGCAAGATAATCTATTTGAACCCTTTATTTTCAGTGATGAAAAGCTTGCGGCCTTTGATCTTAATTTGTATCAGGACAAGTCAAAAGCATATTATTTCAATTTCCTGAAAACAGGAGAGGAATGGACTGTCAGGAAATTATTTGTAATCAGATATTTAGAAATGCTTGTTATTGATATATGGATGAATTTGTGCAAAAAACTGCTTACCGATGAAGTGCTAGTGAGCTGTGCCGCTGAAATTGAAAATATGGAATTCAGCTCTGATCACTATGAAGCAAGAGTTAATTATTTGTATGATGTTATAAGTTGCTTTGAGCGCGTTAGAACCGGAAATGGTGACCCGGACTGGGCTTACTTTGATCTAACCGCTATTCGGCGTTTTATTGCGGCTTTGAACCAGCTGGAGGATCAGCAATTCATTTCAACCAAAAAAATAAATGCGTTAATGAAGGCTTCAACTTGGACGTATATGAGTGGTTAAAATGTATTGATAAAGAGCGTAAAAGGCTTCATGGTGCCTAATTTATGTTTCGAGTACAATTTAAAAATTTAAGCGCCGGGGAACTGGAGTTTATCAATGGCTTCGCTAATCTTCATACAGCGATAGAGATTGCAATCGAAAGTAATGAAATCGATACGCTACTGCTGCTTTTGGATGAGCCCGATGCCTCCTTCCACCCGGAATGGTCGCGGCGTTATATTTATAATTTGGTTGCTTTTTTGAACAGCATTGACGTTGGACGGCGGGTGAACTATCAAATTGTCATTTCTACGCATTAAGGTAGAAGGATTAGCATTATCCAAGATAGGCGGCTTGTTTATAGCAGGGCCAATCGTAGCTTATTTTGTTCCAGGACCATGGCAACTTATAGGTGCGTGGATTCCTACGTATTGGCCTGCTGAATTTTTTTTTGTTATAGAGGCGGATAGTGGTTTTAGTGTAATTGCATACTTTGTGGTGGGACTTATATTTCATTTGGCTCTAATGAATATTATGGTCAGGATTTTTATTAAAAGAGCCGATTGATTTATTTATAGATCAGATCCGCAGGCTGGCATGATAACTTATTAACAGAAATAATAGCGTCGTTCTTTTTCACAGGTGGGATCCAATATTCCTGATTACCAGGCAGGTCATCGAACCATTCCGCATCCTTGGGACAATCTAGAATCATAAATTTTCCGTATTCCTGATCTCTGGATTGATGGTATTTGAGATAGGCTTTCCCATTATCAATCGCGAGAATTTCTATCTTTCCGGAGGTATGGCTCATAGATAAGCGTACTCTTTTGCCGAGTCCTGAGGTTCTGGCCTTGGCTTCTTCAACAATTTGATAAACTTGCTCAAGAGGTAATACAAATTCTCGGTTTCCGGCAACTGGCCGGTTCACGAAGAAGTAGTAGGGTGTAACGCCTGCCCATGAAAGTCGGTCTAGTAGTTCGCCTAATATCACGGGATCATCGTTAATGCCTTTGAGGACGGGTGTCTGATTAACGACGATTGCTCCAGCGTTATGAAGTGCTTTAAATGCTTTTTTGGCTTCAGGTGTGATTTCACGAGGATGATTGATATGCGCCATAACATAGATTCGCTTGTCTTCAGTAGAGAAAGTACGAATCAATTCCAACAGTTCTTCGTCTTCAGAGATCCGCATCGGGTTGAACACGGGAATTTTGGAACCTAATCTAATAATCTTGACATGTTCAATGCTTCTTAGACTTTCAATAATGGATCTTAGCTTAGGTGTGGAGAGAATTAAACTGTCACCGCCCGTAAGAAGTACGTTGTTAATCTCAGGGTGGTTTGCAATATACTCCAAGCCCGGAGAGACATCAGACATGGCCTCTTTCACGTCATTTCGGAACAGACGCTTACGGAAACAGTAGCGGCAATAGGCTCCACAGACCTCGGATACAATCAGTAGTGCTGTTGTTCTATACTTGTGCTGACAACCCGGTACAACATAATTCGTGTCCTCATCGGAAGCATCCCAGCGCCCATATTCCAGCAGTTCACCTTCGTTAGGGATAACGAGCTTGCGAATCGGATCATCTGGATCGTCCCAGTTGAACAAAGACAAATAATAGTCATTCACACGAAAAACAAATTTGTCCGTAATTTCTTTTAGATGCTCTTTTTCCGGCTCAGACAACATAGCAATTTTGTTAATATCCGTGAAGTACTTTACCTTTTGCACATACATCTCTCCTTTGTCTCATTGTGTGAGAAACGAGGGAGCCTTAGGTGTCAAAGGCCAATCTACTGCCAGCAGGGTCAAAAAAAACACAAAAAGAGACCCTTAGCAAGGGTCTCTGGTTATGTAAATAACATGAAAAAGCAGACCCATCCACTGCTGACGAGGTTAGCTGACGGACTCGGGTAAGATGGTACCCTACATTCTAATGCTCAATGATTCGCCCCAATTAACTGGTTCCCCCGCTTTTCAACTGTAAAAGTTGGAAATTAAGCGTAGATAAAGTATACCCTATGAAGTTTTAAAAAGTCAAAAGAGAATCCTAAATTCAGCTTCAACTGCTAGCAGTATTTCCTCCAAGCAGTTTAGGCAGCAGCGTTAGCAGTTTCTCACGGGTTAACGCATCCCCGGAGTTCCATTTGCTTCCGTCGAGCAGATAGACTTGGTCCTGACGTACTGCGGGTAGACGACTCCAAATGGAACTCTGAAGGAGCCGTTCCATAGCTTTTCGAGAGTCCTTGCGTTCCGGGATGAGCATGAAGATATGGTCTCCAGTATAGGCACGCAGTCGTGCTGGATCAACCTCTGCGAACCCTAATCCTTCATCGAGAATGGCTTGGATCTCTTCAGTGGCTTGTAGGCCGCAAGGGGCATAAAGAGCAGTGGACAATCCAGACATTCCCATAGCAAATAGATGATTTCCATGGTCATAAATCAAAGCAGAGGCTGTTTCTCCGCGTTGAAGAGTATCCGTGTAAAGATGCTGCCACATGGCAGCGTTTTTTGTTGTGAATGAATCCAGCCATGCCTCGGCTTCGTGCTGTTTACCCAACCAGCTTCCTAGTGTCCGCATACGGTGTTCAAGCGGTGCGAATGAATCGAAGGTAAGGGTCGGGGCGATGCCCGAGACTACTCTGTAGGCCCTTTCATCCGCGTTAGCTATAATAATCAGGTCGGGGCTTAACGAAGCGGTAAGCTGCGGGTCCAGAGGAAAGCCAACGTTAGCGAGCTTCTTAAGCCGATGTTTGTAGACACTGTTCCGCGCGAAGGATTCGTCTCCTCCGACGGGCTTTACGCCTAATGCTAGAAGGTCGCCAAGCGTCTCTCCATGGTAGACAATGCGTCTTGGCCGCTCTGGAATGTCCACCTCATGGCCAGTCCAATCTTTGACGCTACGCTTCCGACCTTGTTGATGTGCATATTGTCCGGGTGTGATTCCGGTCTTTTGGCGAAAGCGGCGACTGAAATAATATTCATCGGAGAAGCCAACCAGCCGAGCAATCTCCCGTAGCGGTTTAGTGGACTCCAGCAGGAATCGCTTCGAATGATTAATGCGCAATTCGGTCAGGTAATCGAGCGGTCTTTGGCCGGTAAGCTTTTGAAAGATCGGAGTATACTGCCAGAGTGTTACACCCGCGAGCTCAGCCAGTTGCTTCACGGTGATGCTTTCCGTATAGTTTTCTTGCATATATTGGATGGTCTTTTCCACGGAATCCGCGGGACTTGGCAACTGTTCGGATGGATAATTATGCTCAAAGAGCAAGAGCAGTAATTCTTGAAATTTCAATTGCCGCTTAAAAAACTGCACATCATCAGCATTATTTTTGTTCATAAGTAGTTCTTCCGCAAGGCGGATTACCCTAGTGAACGGGTGGACAATTAGTTCCTGCCTACCCGGAAGGAGTTCCTCAGAACAATATTCGGGAAACTCGGCTGTATTAATTGCTGTAAAAGTGATGAGATAATAATATAGTGTCATCTCCTGATTGTCCGTGCTATAGGAAGTTCCGGGAGATAGCAAATAACAAGTATCTGTAGTCAGTGTTATTGTTTGATCGCTAAGGATCAGCTGTCCGCTACCGCCAGTGAATATTAGAAGACTATAAAAGTGAGTTGTATGAGTCTCAGAGCAAGAGCATGCCGGTTGAACTTTTAGTTCCGCATCAGTCAGCTGAAACAGCAACGAGCGGAGCGGGGCAGCGACGGGTAATGTTTGCAGCAAGAGGAAGCCTCCGTTCATTTGGTGAGAATGATTATCAATTAATTCATTGTATATAAAATAAAGAAGCATATCAACAGCTGTTGACATGCTTCTTGCAGTTTTCTATCAGCTAAGTGCCAAACGCCTCATTAAGGTGAAGATTACTTCATATTCAAAAGCTGAGGGATTTCACTGAGCAGCCATTCTCTTGTTGTTGCATCACTTGAGGTCTTCATAATGTCTTGTGTATAGACATATCCGTTCTTGACGGCAGGAAGACCTTTCCAGATCGGGCTCTTTAATAAAGTAGCTGTGGATTGCTTGGCTTCATCGGCCACAGGAGTCAGGATGAAAATCCGATCTCCAGCATATTCTTTAAGCACTTCCATGGATACTTCCTGGAATCCCATACCTTCATCAAGTACCTTCTGAATAGCTGGGGTTGGCTTGAAGCCTTTCTCCCCATAAAGCACTTGCGAAAGTCCGGTTGTCGCCATTACAAACAGTCTGTCTCCAGGATAATAAGTGAAGACCGAAGCCGTTTCTCCTACTTTAATGCCTGCTGACTTCAACTGTTCCCACATGGCATCTTCACTCGTTTTATATTTGGCGAGCCATGCCTCTGCTTCGGTCGTTTTCCCAAGAATTCCGCCAATATCAAGCATCCGTTCCTTTAGCGGGGCAAAGGTATCGAATATTATCGTTGGTGCGATTTTGGACAGCTGCTCGAAATCAGCTTCATCTGTTCCTGCATAGATAATTAAATCAGGCTGAAGTTCCAGCGTCTTTTCCAGATTGATAGGGAACCCTACATCTTCGACGCCTTGAAGCTGATCTTCAAAAACCTGACCCTCACCCATGGAAAGTGGATATCCTACCGCTTGCACACCAAGTGCGAGCAGATCGCCATAGGTTTCTCCTGAATAAATCACGCGCTTAGGGTTAACGGGAATTTCTACGGTATGGCCTATGTAATCCGTATAGGAGCGAGTAGTCGCAGCAGCTTCTTTAGTCCCCTTGTCGGATGTTTCTGGAGAAGGTGCAGCGGTAGCAGAAGTATTATTTCCGGCTGTGTTAGACGCTTTGTTCTCGGCTGATTGTTCTTCTGAGTTTCCGCACGCGAGTAGTAATGTGGTCATCAGAAAGAGTACACATAACACGGCGAAGGGTTGTCTTACCTTATTCATATAATATTGCCTCCCTAAAATATGTAGCGATCACCAATAATGATAATCATTCTCGACGAAAACTATCATAAATTAAAGTCTTATTTTACTCAATGGACAAAACACAATAAGGCTATTCGATTTGTACAACCTTGCTATCTGGCATGCAGAAAAAGAGATAGGAGAAGGATGGAAATGCTGAGAAACTCTTGTTTATCCTAATCCAACTCGAAATCATAGGAAGAAAGGCCGTCTCTGATTGGTTTCTACCAAACAGGACGGCCTTTTTTGAAAATATTATATTTTATTTGCTACCCAACATTAGAGCGAAGATAAGGTGAAACGGAAGGAATAGGGACGATTAGCTAACAGCGTGAACTCTTCATGTGTCCGTGCGCCCCAACTATCATCACCGCCAACACCCATCTGCTTGTAGTTGACTCTCAGTACGCTTTTATCTGAGGCAGGCAATTTATATACATGATCACTCGCTTCCAGTTCCTCAGGCTTCCATGGCAGGGCATTAATCTCCATAGGGAGTGAACTTTCAAAATTGAGTCCTGATCCATCGTTGCCGTCCGTAATAGAAGCAAATCTGACATCAGTTTTATTGCCGCACTCCTGCGGTCTGAGATAAGGGATGAACTGGTCACTGACTTTGCCAGTATAGCGTCCAAGCGGTGCTCCGGTTTGTCTGTCCCAATAATTCTCATGTGGTCCGCGGCCGTACCATGATAGGGTATCTAGACTTCCATCAAGGACGAACATCATTCCAAACTCAGGAATTTCCGGCAAATCGCTACCACCTGGATTCAGTTCCTGCGTGATTTCTAAAGACCCGTCAGGGCGAATCTCATAATGAACCAGAAGTGTAGAATCCGGATTCGTAGGCAGAAGGTAGGTTGTGGAAACGAAACAGATATTTCTTTCGGATCTATGTGTCATGCTAATCAGACTCCGGTCATTAGAAGCCTGCTTCCATACTGCACAGCGATTTGGCAATCCATTGCCAAGATCGTTGTCCGTAACTGCTCTCCAGAAGTTAGGTGTTACGGGCTCAAGTAGACGTTCTTTACCGGAAGCACAGTAAGACCTTAGATCTCCGGTTGTTGTATTAAAGGACAGAGTGAAGTTACCACCCTGTACAGTCAATGCGTCCTCATGTTCCTGCACATGCAGTGTTCCTTCGGTTGCCTTAAGAGCGTTTGTCACGATTCTAGGTGAGAGAATGAATTGTTCCCAAGCGATTTCGTGGTTAGTATCTGCCCATGAAGTCGCGGAACGTTGAATAAAGGATAAATTCAGGACGGCTTCTTTACTACTGCTAAGTGAATTTAATTCGTATGGAACGGTACATGCTACACTCGTCCCGGGTGCAGCAGAGATTTGTAGCAAGCCTTCTTGTGCTGTTACTCCGTCTAAAGTAACCTCCCATTTAAGTTCGTACTTTTCTATGTCTGTAAATAAAAAGTTATTGCGAATCTGAAAGAGGCCTTCACGGATATTTAAGCCGGTTACTTTAATATTTTGATAGCATTTTTTGACCTCAAATAGCTTTGGAGTAACCGAGCGGTCGGCAAAAAGTAATCCGTCTCCGCTAAAGTTTCCATCATGTGGCGACTCACCAAAGTCACCGCCGTAAGCTAGATATTCAACACCCTCGGACGTTTTGGTTCGAATAGCCTGATCCACCCAATCCCAAATAAATGCACCTTGAAAAATATCGTACTTGTCAAACATATCGGTATATAGGTGTAGTCCACCGCAGGAATTACCCATAGCATGACTGTATTCGCAGATGATATAAGGCTTCTGTGGATGGCTCAGCGCATATTTTTCAACCTCGTGCGGTTTAGCATACATGGTCGACTCTATATCACTCGCTGCTTCTGACTCTCTGCAGTGAAAGATACCTTCATAATGAACGGGTCGTGTTGGGTCGGCTTCTTTGAGATAGTCATGCATGGCGATGAAATTATCGCCACCGTAAGACTCATTCCCGAGTGACCAGATGATAACAGAAGGATGGTTCTTGTCTCTTTGCATCATGGAATTGCAACGGTCGATCACATTGGCCCGCCATTCCGGTTTGCTTCCAGGTATATTCCCCTCATGCAATCCTTGTTGTCCATACTGCCAAGCGCCGTGTGTCTCCAGATTGGTTTCATCGATTACATAAAGTCCGTATTTATCGCAAAGCTCGTACCAGACAGATTGATTCGGGTAATGGGAGGTCCGAACAGCATTGATATTGTGTGATTTCATTAGTTTAATATCTCGGATCATGTCGGCTTTAGATAGCGCACGTCCTGTGTCGCATGAGAACTCATGCCGGTTAACGCCTTTAAGCACGATTCTTTTGCCGTTGATCTTCATAAGTCCATCTTTGATCTCAAATGAGCGGAATCCGACCTTACAGCTGACTGTCTCCTGCGTAACGCCTTTGTCGTCATTTATGGAGAGGACCAAAGTATAAAGATAAGGTGTCTCAGCGCTCCATTTATAGGGTTGTTCAACATGCGCAGAAAGATTGAAATGCTGAACGTCCTCTTGATCAAAGGAAGTAGCCGAAGATATAGGTGTCTCCCAGACAGGCTGATTCTCTTTATTGTAAAGCTGCATTTGGAGTGTATAAGGGTGTAGCTTCTGATTAAAGTAATTCTCCACTTTGATGTCTACTGTTAAATCCGCATGTACGAAATCTTCATCCAACTCTGTTCGGGCGAAGAAATCAGCGATATGAACGGAAGGCGCTGTGTAGAGATAGACTTCCCGGAAAATACCGCTAAGGCGCCAGAAATCTTGATCCTCCAGCCAACTGGCATCGCACCAACGATAGACCTCGACAGCTAGTTTATTGTCACCAGCAATTAAATAAGGGGTAATATCGAATTCCGAAGGTGTAAAAGTGTCTTCACAGTAACCGACCCGTTCTCCATTAACCCATACATAGAAAGCGGATTCAACACCCTGAAAGCTAAGGTACACAGGCTGTCCGTTCCAAGACTCAGGTACAGTAAAGGTTCTTATGTAAGAGCCTACTGGATTATATTTTGTAGGAGCAAAGGGTGGTTTGAGATCGGGTTCGGATTCCGCCCAAGGGTATCGTACATTAGTATATTGCGGATAATCATAGCCATGGAATTGCCAGTGAGAAGGTACAGGAATCGTAGCCCAGGTGCTGCAATCGAAATCAGCTTTATAGAAATCCATGACCCGTAGATCTGGAGTTTCGGAGAAGGAGAACTTCCAATTACCGTTAAGTGTCTTGTAATTAGGCGAGGATTCTTTATCTCCATTTAGGGCTTGCGATAAATTGTTGTAAGAGATCATGGAGGCGTGAGCATCCAATCGATTCTGTTCAAAGATCTCAGGATTATTATTCCATTCGGGATAGCCGTTTGCAGGAGGATGATAGACAAATTTTGCTCGCATGAGTAGATCTCCTTTATAATAGTGATGTTATTATATTCATATTATAAATTGGAGTAATGTTAAGATATATAAAAGATTTTTCATCCTATATAACAAAATATGAAACGAGTGATCAAATGGAGAGCAAAATAATCTTTTGCCAAACGGAAGATACGATCATGCTGCCGCTTTATGCTACAACGATTGGATTTTGGGAGCATCAGGCAGAAACTATACGTCCTACCGGATTTCCGGATTATCAAATGCATCAGATTCACGAAGGCAAAGGTGAACTTGTCATAAATGAGAAGCGATATATTGTCGGCTCAGGGGATGCCTTCTTTTTGTTCCCGAATATTATACATTCGTATGCGCCAATCAGCAGTAAGTGGAAGCTGTCATGGGTTTCATTCAATGGTAGAGAGGCCGGCCAAATGCTGCTGTACGCAGGAATCCGTGAATCAGGACCTGCAAGATTGAAAGAGGATAAGTGGCTGAATCCTTTAAAGGAAATGCTCAACAAGTCAGATAGCAATGAACTGGAAACTAACCTGGAACGATCCAAACGATTATACGCGCTGCTTCTGGATTTAAAAAGCAACCTAGTCTCTCCTCTAAATGAGGCTCTTGAATTGGAGCGAATTAAACCGGTGCTGCGTCATATCGAAAGTAATCTACATAGGGCCCTCCCATTAAAAGAACTTGCGGAGGTTATTGCGGTGTCGCCACAGTATTTATGTAGGCTTTTTCAAAAAACAATTCATGATCGACCTGTAACCTATATCAATAAGCAACGTATAAACTTGAGTAAACAACTAATGTTTAATGAACGAGATAAAAAAATGTATGAAATTGCTCAGTTAGTGGGTTTCGAAAATGCCAGCTACTTTTGTTTAGTGTTTAAGCGGTTGACTGGAATGAGTCCTGAGCAATTTAAACAGTTGCATGGTTTGGACTAGAAAGATGGAGAACACCTCTAAGCCCTATGATAAACGCTTACTTGTTAGCGTCTAGCACTCCATGATATAGTTTAATTGAGTTCATATGTTGTTTTTTTCACGATCAGATATCAAGTTAATCATCAGGAAGGAGACATCAATTTGAATGAGAAGTTAAAAGAGGCCTATGAACGTTTGGACTTGCCTGTAGACATTACCCGGGAGGAATTGAATAAAAAGTTTGATTTGCACTTGAAACGCCGTCGATCTAATTCCTCGGAAGGTGAGGCTACAGCCTATGAAGAAGAATTTCTTGCTTACAAAACAATCCTAGACGGCTTGGATCAGCAGGAAATTCAGGAGGCAGAGGACAAACGGTTGGAGAAATGGGGAGCATTTTCCGGCATAGCGCGTAAATCGGAGAATTTTTTTAGGTTGTACAAAGTCCATACTTTTTTATCTATTATCGTGCTGTTGGCGCTAATCTTTGGAGGTAACGCTCTCTATAATCAATATCAAGCTAAAAAATATGAAGCTTCACTCCCGCCAGTGGATGTACATATCATGTTCTTAGGCAATTATGAATCCCAGGATCCGTCAGGTAAGAATGAAGAGCTTAAACAAGAGATTATCAATCGCTATCCAACTTGGAAGCGGGTTAAGACGGATGTCGTGTACCTTCCCTCAACAGGTGGAACGGGTGGAGGAACCTTAGACATGACTTATCTACAGCGCGCGATGGCGATGCTGGCAGCGGAGCGTCCGGACATTCTTATTTTGGATGATGCTACTTTTGATTGGATCGGACAGCAGGAGGGACTTAAGAATCTGGAGCCGTATGTTAAATCAGCGGGACTTCCTTTAGATGATATTCGTTTGAAACGTATAAAAAATACGGAGAACGGTGAAGAATGGATCACTGGCGTAGATATCACAGATACGAAGTTTGCTACAGACCTTCCTATTCATTCTCGGAAGATGATAATCGGAGTGTTTGGAGAAGGCGACGGTAAGAATAAATCAACTGATTTTATCGAGTTCTTAGCTGGGCAAATGACTGCCAAATAAATGAGTATGTATTAATGAACCCGTGTTATAAAGGCCGATGTTGTATGGATTCTCATACGATATCGGCCTTTTTGTTGTTTACACAGCGAGTGTGGAGGATTCCACAGGGGATATCATCATTCTTAAGACAGTATATGTACAAGAAAACAGCGTTTCTGGTGAGATCGTATTAGAAGGGTTGGCAAAAGAGGGCTTGTCGGTCGAAGTGTATGAAATGTCGGGACACCAACTTGAGGACGAAAACAACTTTGAGAATAAGGAACTTGTCTCCCCTAAATAAACAAGCTTTACGACGGTGGGCAGTAGTTTTATGTATGAGTTTCCGAAGCAATCTGTAACGATTTTTAGAATTCATTAAACTGAAATAAGATTTCTGACATTTAAAAAAAGCGCCTCGGTTCGTTAGGAATCAGGCGCTTTTTGCTGTGCACATGAGGATACGTGGATGATAATCATTTTTCTATAAGTTACAAAATATGTCTAACCATTGTGGTAAAATATAGGTGAAAGGAACTACATGGTGATTGCATGGATAATACAATCCAGTTGATGGCTGTGCGATGCGACCATTAATGATAAGTTGAGGAGAATGTAGATTGCTTAACTATTGTAAAAGATGTAAAGAGATTCATTCATCAGAGGATATTTGTCCGTTNNAACAACTCAGAGAACACCCGGAATTGCTTACTGAAGCCGCAAACTTCTCTACTGTTGCAGCCCAATATCACTTGATTTCATCTCAGACGTTGGACACGGTTGCCAAAGGAATAAACAAAATTTCAGGCAGCCAATTGGGTTATGAGGGTACACAGCAATATATGCGGGATGTTCAAGTATTCCGGCAATTAAAAGTGGATGCTTATTGCAAATCTGGTGCTTTTGAAAATGCTAGAAACGCAAGAAGTTACATAGAGAATGCCAGCAATGGCCAAAGAGACACTTTGATTAAAAAACTTAACGGAACAGGACAATAGGTGGACTGGCTACGCTGGAAGCAAGGACAGCTTAACCGTTTGGCAGAGAAGTCCAAGCTTTTGGGTGAGGAAGTTACAAATGCAGCAGGAATTGACGGAGTCACCATCAATCGGTTCAATGGTCAGGAAGTATGCAGAACGACCGTTAAGGCTGCTCAATCTAGTAAAGGATTAGGAACCAATGTTAGTGATGTACTGAAAGCACTTAAGGATGGAACGCTGAATCCTAACGATAAAGTAGCTGGAATCGGAGGTACGGACGAAGCACTAAAGAAGGCCATAGACCGAAATATGATGAAAGCGATCCAGAATGGGGATATGGATTTTGCCAATACGTTAAAGCAGGCCAAAGAACAACTAAGTGTCAGTGAGCTTAATAATCCAGAGAGAATCAAGCAATCCACACAAAGACTTCAGGATAAAATGTTAAAAGGTCAGGCTTCAGCGCAGGTGACCGTACAGGAGATTTCCAAAAAAGCGGTTCAAGGTGCTGTTATCGGTGCGGCTATAAGCCTGACGCTATCAGGAATTACGAATTACTTGAAATATAGAAATGGGGAAATCACTGAAGCTGAAGCTTTTCAAGCGGTTGGAGAAGAGACTCTGAAAGGGGCACTGCTTGGATCAGCGATGGCGGCAGTTACGATATTTCTTCCGGCGGGTATACTGGGGTTTGTTGCCGGGATGGCTGTAGGAATCTATCTGAGTAAAGTGACAACTAATGTTCTTGATGAGATTTTTGGTAAAGGCGCTTATGAAGAAATATTGGATGCTTCCGGTTACGTTTATGGCATGACCTTAAATCTGGAAAGCTGTCTTAGAAAGCTAAAAAGTGACAATGAAAAAATTCAGTCTTCTGCACTTAAAATTAGAGTAAAATCGGCGGTAACAGAGCGTAATTTCGATGTATTCGATGACTTGATGAAGGGGAAGAGCTAAGAGATGGTTATGACAGAGGAGCTTAATATTGATTATTCCTATTATGATACTAAGGAGTGCAGTTTCGAGGATTTAAACGAGGCTTCAAATCGACTAACAGCTGCGACACAAGAACAATTTGAATCCATTAAACAGGAAAAATGGTTTACTAGAGTGTTTGACATGGCAACATTGTCCCGGAAAAACGAGAAAAGAATGGCTCAACAAATAAGCAGTTTGGCGCAAGCTCAACAGATTCTGGTGGAGATTCTAGTTCGGTTGTCGGCACGTGATCGTAAGATTTCTGATTGGGTTGCAGAGAGCTTTGAGAAAATTGAAAGATTATCTAAAAATGACATTTCGTTAGCGCTTAGAATCAAGCAGTTGGAGAACTATTGTATTCTAGGCATCAGTAAAGAGACAGATATTCGGGATTTGTCGGAAAAAGAAAGGATGATTATGGGTGGACTGTTCTTTGATATGCTGCCCTTTTTTGGAGAAACCTCGGAGGAACAGAGAAGATATGCCCATGTTCTACTGCAGATAATGGATACGGAAGCTCAGCAATTGAATACCAGACAAGCACTTGAAACAGTCACTCATATNNCTAAAAAGAAGCTGCTCTTCTGTTGTATAGAGTATGGATTCCTAAATGATTTTAATTTTGATTATATGGATCGTATGGACAGTTTTATAGAGGAATTTGATTTTGGAACTAGGACGATAAAGGAAATCAAAAGCAAGATTCAATCAACCTATAACCTACGAGGAGCACAAGGATTGATTGATAAGTATGCAGACTTTGAGCAGTTCGAACTTGAGGAATCTTTTTATATTGAATTTGAAGATGATTTAGAGAATGAGTTTGAAAATAAATCAAATGAAAAATCTGAAATGGAAGAAATACATATTTCAAGCATCCTGCACATTCCTCAAGGTGAAACCCGTTGTTTGCAGAATAAAATTGTTCATATCAGTGCCTATATTAATTGTAAAGGTAACTTGGAATTTGAGAATTGTGTAATTT
Organism: Paenibacillus sp. UBA6285; assembly: GCA_002438345.1. Taxonomy (GTDB): domain Bacteria; phylum Bacillota; class Bacilli; order Paenibacillales; family Paenibacillaceae; genus Paenibacillus_AQ. Next base: position 1,283 of record DJUJ01000172.1, on the reverse strand, counting down.
ACTATAATGAAACGGAAGCCTCTGATGAAATCACTTTGGCGAAAGGGGCTAACCTAAAGTTTAGCCAGAGTACAATTATTTGCAAAAGAATCGATAAAAGACCCTTTATTCAAGGTAAGGGGAATAATGCGATTTCCCTCTTTCAATGCGAGCTGCAAGATTGCAGTTATTTCATTGAAGGAGAAGTTGATTCATCGATCCTGATGAATCAATGTCGTTTAATGAATCCTGGCATTGATTTTATGAAGGGCTCCTGGAACAAGATAGAAGGTGAGATTACGGAATGCAGTTTCTGCTTCACTAAAATCTCAGATGAGCAAGTCGAACATTATAAATCGTTTTACTCGGCGAACATTATTGAATTAAGAGGTTCCTTTCTAATTCAGGAGTGTGTCGTAAATGTAGCGGAGAAAAGCGGATGGGAAGACCTTGGAATCACGATATTTAACATTAGTGGAGGGATTTACAGAAACTGCAGTTTTGACAATCTGAAGCGTTGCATTGAGAATTGTGCTGAAATCCATGAAAGTATCTTTAAAGATTGTGAAGATGTTGTTAATTTAGGATATGGAAATGAGAAAACGCTGATTGAGAACAGTATATTCGAAGCTTGTGAAAGAATCGTCGTAGGATCTTTGTATACACTAAGCAATTGCCAATTTATCGGATGTTCTAATAGTATTCTTAACGGAGGCGGGATAACAGTTGAATACTGTGAGTTTTACAACTTAGTTCACGATGAGCAAGGATTACTTCCAACGTCATGTTTTACTTTCACTGGTGGGAAGGATTCCCCTGATAATCGAATAGTTAAATGTTTGTTTAACGGTGTTCAGATCCAAGATGGCTTCTTGGTTCAAGGGACTTATTATGAGAAAATCCCAGGTCCTAAAGTTTATATAGAGGATTGTAATTTCCAGAACTGTGTTACCAAGCGGGAGAGCGGGAAAATTATTAAGGAATATGCCCANNTTTGGTTTATTCAATAAAATGATTCAAATCAAGCCGGTGACGATTGTAAACTGTAAGGGAATTGAAAGAATAAATCAGGAAAATGGGTATACCGAGGATGTCATCATTAAAAGTGAAACATCTAAAGGAGTTAAAATAGGTGCTTCTATTGTAATAGGGTTAGGAACAGTAACTGGTGTTTTCGGGGTAACAGGCATAGTAGCTGGTGTAGCAGCTAACAGATTATTAAAAGATGATGATTTGCACAAAGAATAATCTATTTAGGAACGCCCCACATGAATCTTTTGCACATTAAAAGACTCGTGTGGGGT
>DJUJ01000051.1:9236-9412 GCA_002438345.1 Paenibacillus sp. UBA6285 | reverse complement strand
TGCACTTTATGAATGATCGCCTGGCGTAAGTCAATAGTAACCGGCATAAAGTACCTCCTTTTTGAAATATAGTGATATTCACGTCGTTTTAATGTACCCTGTATAGATGCTGGAAATTCAAGTTTTTGTTCAAATATAAGATAGTATAAGTTTGACACTATACATCATCCTTATAT
>DJUJ01000051.1:8467-9057 GCA_002438345.1 Paenibacillus sp. UBA6285 | reverse complement strand
ACGCCGTATCTGCAGATTCAACGGATGAGGAAGCGCTACGCGCACTTGGGATTCGCAATTTTGATGTGGTGGTTGTGGCTATTGGAGAGGACATCCAAGCAAGCATTCTGACAACTTTAATCCTGAAGGATCTTGGTGTGCCAGCAATTATCGCGAAAGCCAAAAGTGAGCTCCACGGCAAAGTATTAGGTAAAATTGGTGCGGACAAGGTGATTTATCCTGAACGGGATATGGGTATGCGGGTTGCTCATCATTTGGCTTCGCCTAATATATTGGATTATATCGAGCTGTCGCCTGATTATAGTATTTTGGACATGAAGGTATCCGGATCGATGCTCGGGAAAAATCTACAAGAGCTCGATATCCGTGCAAAATACGGCTGTAACGTAATGGCTATTCGCCAAGGTGAAGAGATGAACATCTCCCCCCGTGCAGAGGATCGCTTGGTCGATGGAGATATCCTTGTTATCGTTGGGCACAAGGACAACTTGACGAAGTTGGAGATTGAGTATCAGTAGGTGAGGGGGCCTGATGATAAGCGTTATTGCGAGGAAAGTTTGACTTCCGGTCGCTGTTGTCTCCAGATTTTT
>DJUJ01000051.1:933-8421 GCA_002438345.1 Paenibacillus sp. UBA6285 | reverse complement strand
GCTTTCGGGCGAACGCTACGCTCCTCCAGCTCCAAATTTCCTCTCCATAACGTAATATCAGGTTTATAGGGGAGTAGAAGAGAAGAAGAACAAAGACAATGATAAAGAGCAAAGATGTAAGAACATGAATAAATGGCAAGGCATAAGAAAGGAAGACTTTATGGAAATCATGTCTCCGCAAAATACGCGGGTTAAAGAGTGGGCCGGTCTGCAGGAGAAAAAGCACCGTGACAAGGCTCGTAAATATATCGTAGAAGGTGTCCATCTGGTACAGGAAGCGCTGCTGGCTGAAGCAGATGTGGAATGTCTGGCTTATGACCTCGACAAAGGAATGCCCGCTGAACTCAAGGGGCTTCTTCAGTCCGTTCAGGGCATGGAAGTGATTGGTGTCTCGGCGGCGATCATCTCGAAATGCAGCAGCACCAATACGCCGCAGCCGGTGTTCGCAATTGTGCGGAAGGAACAGCAGGCTGTAGAAGCTATCCTAACGAAGAAGGATAGTCTGGTGGTTGTCCTGGACGGTGTCCAGGACCCCGGCAATGTCGGCACCATCATCCGCAGCGCGGATGCAGCGGGAGCAAATGGAGTGATCCTCGGCCAAGGCTGTGCCGACCTCTACAACCCGAAGACCATCCGTTCCACGATGGGTTCGATGTTCCATCTCCCGGTAGTGGAGGGAGATTTAAGTGAGATTTTGCCACAGGCCCGGGAACGCGGGGCATTGCTGGTGAGCACTTCGCTACAAGGAGAAGAATCTTGTTATACACACGATTTTCACGGTAGCCAGTGGCTGCTCATTGGCAGCGAGGGCAAGGGAATCTCGCCGGAAACCGCGCGACTCGTGGATAAGAGCATCATCATCCCGATGGCAGGCCGCGCAGAATCGCTCAATGCAGCGATGGCGGCGACGATTTTGCTGTTTGAGGGAATGCGTCAGCGGGGATAGATCGTAAATAAACACATTCGCTGGTGTGAGTTGTAATTCAGATGTCACCGATTTGGAACGTAGTTTTGTCACAACAAAGTCAGTCCCGATGTGTCTGAAAGCCTTGGTACATCGGGATTTTTTTGTTTTTATTTTTTTAGTGAGTTATCTTTTATAAGAAAACAAAGAGAAGATAGGCGGGAAAAAATATTGAAAAATCTCTGTAACAACCTTTGACACAATTCGTATTCATGGAGGGGTATTTTTTTGAATGTCATTGGAGAAAACGTAAAAGACTTAGAAAGATACATAACTATAATCAAATTGAGTTTGCTAAGTTANNTGACATTTATAGAGTGAATGATTCTACAGTAGTTATGATTAAATTTGATCCACGAAAATCTGAATTCGCTTTTCTAATAAGATCTAGTTCGATGCTTCAAACAATTGCTTTATATATGATTGCTAGGCATCTTTCACCGGAGCGAACAGTCAGTCTACATCGGGCACCGATTAAAGGGGTGTTTATTTCTCTGATCATTCCTATTCTTACAGCAACTCGCGCAGATGACGTTCGGGCAGTGGGTTCACAAATACCGCAGCAAAATCGTCATCGACTAAAGAGGCCCGGCATGTTTGAAGAAGAATGCTAATTTATCGTTAATACGTAACCGTCAGGCAGTCACCAAACTGCCTGGCGGTTTTTTTTAATCTAGTCAGCCCTCACGAAATTCCCCCCCCTAAAGTACAGTATTTCCAAAGTCCAAGGGGGCGAAGGCCGGAAAAACCGGTGCTATAATGGCGTTACCAACAGAAAGAAAGGGGCATGACCCATGAATTCCGGCAACAACAATCTGTCACTGCCGTGGGCAAATGGCTGGTTCAGCGAGCCCCAGAAGCCCGCATGGGTACAAGAGCTTCGTGGCTGGCAGCGAATCATCATGAAGCATCAGTTCGGTAAAATATATTTTCGATATGATGATCTGCCGCGGGTTTACGAGGAAGGCAAAGCGGTTGGCGTAGAAATGATCCTACTCTTCGGCTGGTGGAAGGGCGGCTTCGATAACGGTTACCCCGTATATGAGCCAGATCTCGTTCACTCTGGTGCGGGGTCAGGGCTGGCGTGTCTCCGGTCCGGGAAGTTCGGAAAGTCAGCCACTCTGGAACTCCGGCAATCGACTGCTTCTTGACGAAGCCATTGATTCAGAGTCCGAAGGCTGGTATCTTGGCCGGACGATCCTGCGCAATCCGCTGGACCTCAAGGTCTGCCTGGCTGTCGCGGCCCCGGGAGCCGTCCGGTTGAAGCTGGACGGAAAGACCATTCTGGACTCCCCCGGAGCTGAGGATTGGCTGCCCTCCTATCACCGTGGAGCGGAGGGGCAGCGGATTGAGCTGCTGCTGACTGCCGGGGATCATCAGCTTGAGGTAGAAGCACTTCGGGGGGAGCAACCGCTGGAACTCTATGTGCTGCTGGTAGCGCCTACCAAAACCGAGGAGCCGGGATTTTGCTATAATCTGAATGATTTGCTGCTGGATCTGCCGGCTGGGGAATGAAATTTGCAAGATAAACACCAGCTAATAGGATGTCAAGTCAAGCTTTTGGATACCCATGAAATTTGTTATACTGAAAAAAAACATGACAAAATAAACCTCCACCAAATGTGCAGATGCAGATGCTGAGAAAGTCATTGTCTTAGAATCAGATAGTCGAAAACACATAGTCACGGTTTGTGTCAATTTATGATCTGAAAAATAACGTCTTGTGCCAGGAGTCGTTACAGATTGTGCCAAACCAACGTTACAGAATTGCCTGAAAGGCCTCTTTTTTGTCACAGATCTATTACGTCAATTTCTCACAAGAAAAAAGTCCTGATGATCAAGAAATCCTTGATTTATCAGGATTTTTATTAATTTCTCACCTAAGTGAATACATTGTTGATTGATTACAAGAAATTTTTGGAATGGTTAAATCGGGCTGGGTAATACTCTGAGAATGGGCAAACTATGTTGTCTCTCGTTCGATCAGTTGAAACGACAGCGGCTGCAGCTCCATGTCTCCCCCTAGCAGCGCTGGAGCTAGCAGAAGAAAAGCGTTCTCCGCCTGGCCTACAATCGGATTCCAGATGGTCGTGATTCCGAGGGTCCTAGACAGCTCGGAGTTGTCAAAACCGACGATTGCCAGATCCTGAGGCACGTCCTAGAGTAATACCATTTCTCGACAACGGGAAGATTGTACTTGGCCATGATTTGCTCATAGGCCAGCCGTCTGATCCGGGTATTAATGCTGCTGGGACGGCCGAAAGCATTAGCGATACCGAAAGAAATTCCGTCGGGTCTTATTATAATGTTGATCGGAGCTCCGTATTTCCTATTTTTAATGTATCGGTCGCAAGTCAGAAAAGGGTAAGGTCCTTGTGAAGCTATAGAATATCATGTTTTGATAACTGGAAGGAGAGAGTGGTAATACCGCTCTCTCTTTATTTCTCTGAGTGCTTAGCTCGTCTTCCATCATGGATTGATGGGGGTCTAGATTATTTTTTTGTAACCTATAAATCATGAAACTTTTATATAATTAGAAGCGTCAAATGAGTAGGTAAAAAATGTATTCGTCATTCCAGGAGGGTGGATCTGTGAAGAAGTTATGGATTTCAATTTTAGTAGTTTTAGTAGTCTTTCCGATGATGTTTCAACCCTCTGTGAAGGCTGCTACTCCGATCAGGATTATTATTGACGGGGTTCGATTGTCTACAGATCAAGCACCAGTGATGGTGAATGGGCGGACGATGGTGCCGTTGCGGGCTATTTTTGAAGCCTTTAATGCCACCATCAAGTGGAATCAAAAAGCACAAACTGTAACTGCAACTAAAGATGATACAACGATTATGTTAAAGATTGGCTCAAAGACAGCCACCATTAACAATAAGGCTGTAACTCTAGACGTGCCTGGTTTGAATCTGAAGGGGAGAACAATGGTCCCAACAAGGTTCGTCAGTGAAGCACTGGGCCATGAAGTGGGATGGAACCCCAAGACACAAGTTGTAACTATAACGACTTCAGCCTCGAACGTTGGAAATGCAGGCCCAGTATCCAACGTAGTAGCGCAGGATGTAAGTGATTTCGGTGATGGTCGTGATCTTCAGGTTAGCTTCACTCGAGCGGCAAATGAGTCATTAGTGGATCATTACCGTGTTCTGATTGTGAAATCAGGGAATATTCTCAACTTGTCGTCCGCACAAACGATAGCCTCTTACAATTATTCTACTGTATTACCAACAGGTACTAATCCTTCGATTAAATTGACGTCTGCTTCGAGGACTGTTGATGGTGATTTAATTAAGAGTAATCAAGGATATGTGGCTTATGTCTTGACGGTTGGCAAAGGAAGTAATGCCAGTGCACTTTCTAGTGGGTCCTCTACTATGACACTAGTGAATAAGACTGTAGCAGTAATCAATAATGTACAAGTAAATGATATAAGTGATTATGGCGATGGAAGAGATTTATCGGTAAGCTTCAATAAGCTGTCAGATGAGTCGAAGATAAGTTCTTATCGGATATTCGTTGTCAAAGCTACTAATTATTCAAATTTTAATTTAGCGACAGCAAATAATGTATCCAGTGCTAATTACACGCTAGTCAGCAAGACGGGGAATAATATTACCCAAATTTTATCTTCAGGAGCCAAAGATGTGGACGGAGCTCTTGTTAAAACAGGCGTCAGCTACAGAGTGTTTGTCATGGCGATTGACAGCAGTAATGCAGCTAATCATGTGTTGTCTTCTGTTTCATCTGCAATTATGCTGTCCAGCTTAGGTATTTCTAACTTAAGTGTTAGCGACGTTAACAACTATAACGATGGCCGAGATTNNACGAAACCTATATTAGCCAGTACCGAATCATGGTAGTTCCGACGTCTTATTACAGTAGCTTTAGTTTAGCCGAAGCTAATAATGTATCCAGTGCCTACTATACAGCGGTGAGTACAACTGGAACTACAACCAATCAAGTATTGACTTCGTCAACCAGAGATGTACGTGGAGCTTTGATAAAGAATGGAGTCAACTATAAAGTATATATCTTATCTATTGGAAGTGGCAGTAATACTGGAGGCAATGTACTTTCGTCACCTTCATCGGTCATTACGTTGTTGAATGATTCTAGTGTGAGTATCGTCTCAAACTTGAGTGTCAGCGATGTTAACGACTATGGTGATGGCCGAGATCTGAGAGTGTCCTTCACTCATCCGACGGACGAAACCTATATTAGCCAGTATCGGATTATGGTAGTACCCACATCCTATTACAGTAGCTTTAGTCTAGCCGAAGCGAATAATGTATCAAGTAGCAACTATATATCGGTGAGTACATCTGGGTCTTCTACCAGTCAAGTATTGACTTCGTCAACTAGAGACGTTCTCGGAGCTTTGATTAAGAATGGAACTAGCTATAGAGTGTATGTGTTATCCATCGGAAGCGGGATTTATTGGGATTCGAATGTACTCTCTTCCGCTTCATCGGTCATTACTTTGTTGAATGATTCTAGCGTAAAAGCCGTTACAAACTTGAGTGTTAGCGATGTTAACGACTATGGCGATGGCCGAGATTTGAAGGTGTCCTTTAGCCATGCCACAGATGAAACCTACATTAACCAATACCGAATCATGGTGGTACCTACGTCATATTACAGCAGCTTTAGCTTATCCGAAGCGAATAATGTATCCAGTTCCAACTACACTTCGGTAAGTACATCAGGAAACAGTACGAGTCAAGTATTAGACTCTTCAGCAAGAGATGTACGTGGCACTTTGATAAAGGATGGAACCAGCTATAAAGTGTATGTGCTATCTATCGGTAGTGGGAATTTTTCGGGTCCAAATGCATTGTCCTGGGAGTCGTCGGCCATTACGTTGTCGACGACCAAGAGCCCAGTGATCTCTGTAACAAATGTAACGTATAAAGAGGACAAGGGTAGAATCCTGATCAGTTTCGATAAATCAGCCAATGAGACCAATATTTCAGAATACCGAGTATTGGTGGTTCCGTCCAAACAAGGGTTTGGTTCGGCGGATGCTATTGGGGTGAAATCCTCGTATTATACGTCGGTGACCCCTAACGGAACGAATCCTTCAATATTCACTGCGACAAGGGATGTTAACGGAGATTCAATTGTTAAAGGTGTCAAATATAAGGTGTATGTTCTTGCTGTAGCCAATAATAGTGGTGTACAGAATGGTGGTCTTTCAAATTCAACAGAAGAGTTTGAAATATAACTGAAATGAATTAAATGTGTAAACATTTCAAGTTGACACCCTGTGTGATTTGTCATATTATAATTCGTATTGTTATAAGTAAATAAACCAAACTCTATCCTGTGGATGGAGTGGCGGAATTTTGTCAAAGATGTATTCTTTGGTTTCAGTCGCCCCTTGTCATTTCGATGACAAGGGGCTTTATTATGTGATTTGGACGGTTCAATAGGACGGTTCAACAGAAAGGAAAGAAGATTACGATGAATATGAAGTTACTCAAATATGCTTTACTAGTATTTATAGGTGCATGTAGTTATGGATCGCTCTCCACGATCGTCAAGCTTGGAATGAATGATGGATTTAGAATGCAGCAATTGGTCGGGTCACAATACTTTTTTGGATGGTGCATGCTGCTGCTGTTAGTTGTATTGTTTTCTCGAAAAAAATTGGGGTTAAAGGTAGGTCTTTCGTTATTAGGCGCGGGGATTACCATTAGTATGACGGGTATTTTCTATGGGTTTGCCGTTGAACAATTACCTGCTTCGATTGCGATCGTTCTCTTATTCCAATTTACTTGGATTGGTGTGATTCTGGAGGCTGTTGTAGATAGAAAATTGCCAAGTCGAGAGAAATGTATTTCGATGGTTATCCTTCTGATAGGGACAGTGTTAGCTGGGGGGATTCTAGAACCTAGTGTCGGTGAAATGACTACGAGTGGTATTGTTTTCGGTTTAATGTCTGCGGTGTCGTTTGCCATTTATATTTTTGTCAGTGGGAGAGTGGCTACGCAGGTACCTGCTGTGAATAAAAGCTTGTATATGACTACAAGTGCAATGATTATTATTATGGTTGTTTTTTCGCCTTCCTTTATTTATGACGGAGCGCTTACAGATGGACTTTGGAAGTACGGTCTTCCTTTAGGGCTGCTTGGTATAGTTATTCCTGTGCTTTTCTTTTCTATTGGTGTTCCGAAACTGGGTTCAGGTCTGGGAACGATTCTTGGTGCGGCGGAGTTGCCCGCAGCTGTAGTAGCCTCCGTGTTAGTCCTGCAAGAAGAAGTATCCCTGCTTCGCTGGGTTGGAATTTTCGTTGTTCTGATTGGAATTGCTGCTCCACAAATCATACCGATGTGGACAGAGAAAAAGTCACCCAAACAATCATCCCAACAATCACTCCGCAAGGTAGAGCTATAAACTTGAGAACTGACATCGATCGTATGATGGGATCCTGACTAGGATGACATCATTCATTGGTGTTTTTTTTTCGAAATATAAGAATTTATATGTTCCACGCTATAAATTATCCTTATATTTCT
>DJUJ01000051.1:0-916 GCA_002438345.1 Paenibacillus sp. UBA6285 | reverse complement strand
CGAAGGCGTTTATGCTTGTGCATGGAAAAAAGATTGGTGTTAATTTTTCTGTTGGTAGATCAGGAGAATGGAACTCAAAAGGATGATTACAGTGATTATCACGATTAGAACGATTCTGGAAGATTTAATGGGAACTGAGGAACAGATAGATGGGACTGTGGATACTCTTAAGCCGGGCAATCCAGAAACTGAGATTACAGGGATGGTTACTGCGTTCTGCGCTACGCAATATGTTGTGGAACGAGCTAGCGTTATAGGTGCAAATTTGCTGATCACGCATGAAGGTGTGTTTTATAGTCATCATGAGACGAGCGAGTGGTTAGAGGGTGACCCTGTTTATCGTGCGAAAATGAGTTTGATCGAGCGATCCGAAATGGCTATTTTTCGTTATCATGATTATTGGCATCGGCATAAACCGGATGGAATCATGGTGGGTTTGCTGCGAGAACTTGAGTGGTCAGCCTATGTGGATGAGCAGCAACCCGNNCGAGCAGCACCCCGCTGCTACAATCCTAACGATTCCCGCCATGACAGTAAGTGAAGCGGCTCAGCATATAAAAAGAAAGCTAGGCATCTCCTATGTACGTGTTGCCGGCGATCTATCTCGGACATGCAGATATGTGGGGATATTAGTAGGTTACAGAGGGGGTGGGACGATGGCTATTCCTCTTTTTAATCAGCACAATCTTGATTTAATTATTGCTGGCGAGGGACCCGAGTGGGAAACCCTGGAATATGCGAGGGATGCAGTGCACCAAGGAAGATCGAAAGCGTTGATCATGTTGGGTCATGCGGAGAGTGAAGCCCCAGGGATGAAATATTTTGCTGAAATCCTAGCAGAGAAATACCCCATGATTCCTACCTGTTTCATTGCTGAACAACCGATCTATCAGCTAGTTTGATCCGTCGAAATCAA
>DJUJ01000052.1:8890-9029 GCA_002438345.1 Paenibacillus sp. UBA6285 | reverse complement strand
AGCATCCGATCATCGAACTCGAACTCGTTAGTCATCCCATAAAGCTTCGCGATGTTCGAAGCATCTTCAAAACGATCATAACCTATCGGCGCGAAGAAATAGTTCGGTTGGAGCGCTACCGCATCGAAGCCGACATCCT
>DJUJ01000052.1:443-8820 GCA_002438345.1 Paenibacillus sp. UBA6285 | reverse complement strand
GTTCCAGCCAGTACATGCCTACCAGTTCAAGATTCGGATATTTCCCCTCAGGCCAGAGCGACTTCACCTCATTGATATACCACTGCGTTGCCTTCGTACGATTTGTAAGCGCTTGCGAATTGTGGCCAGTAAAGTTGAGATTTCCGTCACCGAGATCTCCGAAATTGACTACACCCTCATCCGGATACGGAATCATCAGAACAACCTTTGTCTTATGATTCGGTTCGCCGAGCTTCTGACCGACTTCTTTTGTCGCTTCATTCAACTGCTGCATATCGCCAGTTGCCGCAAACGTTTTTTCCAAATACCATTTCCAGTCTGCAAGAATGGACGGATTACCCGACCCCGCCCCGAAACTGCGTCCTTCTGGAGAGTTCGTCCCGAGATAGAGGATGCCGTCGAAGAGCCATGCCGTCGGATTATTATCCTGATCCACGTAACTGATATTCGGAATAATCCGGTCCTTCTTCCAATTCCCTATTCCAGGTTTATCCGCATAATGTCCGTTATAGAGCAGTCCAAGATCCTGAATGCCCGCCGTCGCTTCGCCAGGCGCCAGGAGCTTCGCCACCTGCGTCGGCACGGTTACCGCTCCCGCTGCTTGCCCGTCTTGACCGATAATTTCAATCTCATCCACGAGCGTCATCGCCGAAGGATGCATGGAGAACGTCACTTTGACGTACCGAGCATACGCAATTTTCGCATCTGGGCCGATCGCTTTAATGCCGTCCTTGCTGCCGTCCCACACATAGGTCTCCGTGTATTTGCCGTCATTCCACAGCTTCTGCGTGGCATTGTCTTTGAGCAGTCCCCAGTTCACCTTGTCATCGGAGACGTACATCGATACCGTGAGTGGCACGAGTACATTGTTCGTTGGCCAATCTTCGAGGAAATTGGCTTTAATACCCGTGATGGATTTCTTCGCCCCCAAATCAAACACAACTTCGCGTGTCTTACTCAAATGATGTCCAACCCATGCTACGTCGGATCTATTGCTTGCCCCATATATACCATCCGTAAGTGTGTTGCCTTCATCCGGATAGGAAGCTTCCGGCTCTTGCGACCACTCATAAGATAAGCCCGCTGCAAGATTGTGATATACCGCCCCATACACTGACGCAATAACACCCTCCGTACCCGCTCCCGGTAGGTCTGATGGATTCGTCACCTCGACCGGATCGGCTTCGCCCGGCAGGTTCGCTGGTGTCTGTTCCTCTGTCTGTGTAGGCGGCAGCGCCTCTTCCGCTTGCGCGATCGGCATCATCGTTACGATCATGATCGCAACCATGACGAGAGCTACCCATTTTCTACTCCTCTTCATATCGTACTAACTCCCTTCTGATTCTTGAGTCAAGAAACATCAATCTCCTAAATGGTATGTGCTTCCATTTCAGCTTACCTCGATGCTCTTTCCTCCCTTCCGAGATTCCGACACGTCATAGAAGCTTATAACATATGTCAATGTCCTTATAGTAACATTATGAAAAGTGGCCTTTCTTTCAAATAGATAATTAATGACATTGGGTATACACTTGTTGACATGAAGGCCTTCACGTCGCGTTTTTATAGGTATAAAGATAGCGCTTACCTCCTTAGGTCCTACCTATTTGTAAAAATTTTGGCAATTAACATAAAACATCTATTTTTTGTGGACGAGCACGGGGAATTAAATTTTATCAGGGATTCCCCTGAATAATAATATCCGATTATATATTGGATTCATTGGCTGGCTATATGCTTTCCCATTATATCTGGCCATTAATTAGAAGCGTTCGCCAACCACATATCTGCATAATAAAGCTCTTACGAAGTAGGTCTATGCCTATTATCCGTGAGGGCTTTTTCTCATTTATTAATGATCCTGCAAAAAGCAGCCCCATATGGAACCTTCGAGGTGACTTGGGCTTTTTTTGTTTCCACAAATTGCGGAAGCATGGCGCAGGGACAAGTTCAAGGAGAGAAGTGCAATGAAAGTAAAAACAGAGTGGAAGAAGGAGAGAATCTATACGGATGGTGACAAGTTTTATCACAAGGATTCCCTGCATGGAGAGGTAGAGATGTACAACAGTCGCAAAAAACATATAGGCGTTCTTACGGCCAAAGGCGATGTACATCCGAAAAAAGGAAAGGTGGAAGGCCGAGTACTGTAAGATAAATAGACCGGTCACAAAGTTCACAACACTAATAGCCCCCTGGACGGCAAAGACACTGCCATCCAGCAGGCTTATTCTTTATGCTTAGAGACGGGGGAAAGAATAAAATAGGAGAAGCTATTCGTATTTTTCGCTTTGGATCTCAAGTCAATACTTTTATTAACTATATATCTGCTTTTACAACTGTGCACGTTTCCAAGCGAAACTAAACAAACTGAGTCCCTATAAATACCGAACTCAGGCGAATAAATATTGCTCTTTATTTAGTGTCTACTTGACAAGGGTTCCTTCAAATTTCCTAGTTTCTTCTTTTCATCAGGCTCAAATCCGGTAGATTTTTACATCAATTTCACATCAAGTCTGATCTCCTCTATCTGTGCCACCAATGTTTCAATCTGTACCACACTGGAAAACTCAAGTAAGTAAAGGGGGTTGAATCACTGTTACATCCCTCACCAACAAAGCTACTGATTCTACATGCACCGTATGCGGGAACATATCCACCGGAGTTACCTCCACTGTCTTATACCCGCCATCCTCCAACACCCGCAAGTCCCTTGCCAGTGTCGATGGATTACACGATACATACACCACACGCTCCGGCTTCATCGCCAGAATCGTCTCCAAAAGTCGTGGATCGCAGCCTTTACGCGGAGGATCGACCACGATAACATCTGCCGTTATCCCCTGCTCTTTCCAGTTAGGGATTACATCCTCAGATGCACCTACCTCAAACACTACATTATCCATCCTATTCAAAGTGGCATTCGCCCGCGCATCCTCTATCGCTTCACGTACGATCTCTACACCGTAGACCTGTTTAGCATGCTGCGCAAGGAACAATGAAATCGTTCCGATACCGCAATAAGCATCTATAACAGTCTCGTTTCCCGTAAGTCCTGCATATTCCACTGTCTTACCATAGAGAACCTCGGTTTGAGCCGGATTAACCTGATAAAAAGAACGGGCAGAAATCGCGAATTTCACATCGCCGATATAATCGTAAATAACATCGTTCCCCCAAAGGGTACGTGTTGTATCACCGAAGATTACGTTCGTCTGCTTAGTATTCACGTTCTGGCAGATGCTTGTAACAGCTGGGATTTCACGGCGGATCTCAGTGATCCATTCGTCCAGATGTGGGATGCGTTCGCCATTAGTGACGAGTACGACCATCATCTCACCTGTGCGGAAGGCTTTCTTTACTACGACATGACGCAGTATGCCTTTACCGGATTCTTCGTCGTAAGCAGTAATACCACGCTTCCGTCCGATTTCTTTCACCTTGCGCACAACGTCATCGTTATCTTCATGCTGAATCAAGCATGTTTCCATATCGATGATCCGGTGGCTTCCCCGCGCGTAAAAGCCACCCACAAGGCCACCTTCTGTTACACCGATCGGCACCTGAGCCTTGTTGCGATAGCGCCAAGGCTCGTCCATGCCCAGTGTTGGGCGGACGAGAATGCCCTCTGTCTGATCAGTTCCAGTGTCCCCGCCACCACTCACCCGCAGCTTCCCAATCCGCTCCAGGTTGTCCACCACCAGCTGCCGTTTCCACGCCAGCTGAGCGGCATAGTCCATATGCTGCAGCAGACAGCCGCCACACTTATCATAGATCTCGCAAGGCGCCGCGATGCGGGCGCTGCTCGCCTCTACTAAATTCAGCAGCTTGGCGTAGCCATACTGCTTCTTGGTCTTGAGCACCTTTGCCCAGACCTTCTCTCCGGGAAGGGCTCCCTGCACAAAAAGGGTAAAGCCTTCTACGCGGCCTACCCCTTCGCCTTCATGGGTCATGCCGATAATATCGAGCATAACCTCATCATTCTTATTCACAGGCAGTCCGGCGACAGGCGCCTTGCCGACTGGGCGGCTGGTGCTGCGTCCACTGCGGTGTTTACTCATTATTTATAGTTCACTTCTTTCATTATCATCGCTGTATAAACCCACGATATCTTCGATCAATATCATCGCTATATAAACCCACGTTCTTATCTTTCCATCAACCTTAATTATTCTCAGCAAAAATCCGCAAATGCTGTGGCAAAATCCGGAACCGCCCTGGCAGCTCTCCACCCAGTTCGCCGTCCAAGTTCAATTGGACATGTCCTGGAGAGATTACATCCATCGCATCCGTACGGAAATAAATAACCTTCTTATCATTTAAATGCTCGCCGCGAAGGGCTAATCTGACCAAACGGACAAACTCTGCTAGGTTGCATTTTTTAACCGCAATAACGTCTAACAGACCGTCATCGATTCGAGCGCCAGGAGCAAGCTTTTCGAAGCCTCCAACTGAATTCGTATTTGCGATCAAGAACAGCATGAACTCATCATGAATGACTTCCTGGCCATTGGCTCGGATGATTAGTTCCTGAGGAGATAGGCTGACCATTTTTTCAATACCCTTTAAATAATAAGCAAGCTGCCCTATCATGGTCTTCAGTTTACTGGGAACTTCATATGTCAGTTCGGTTAAGCTACCGCCGCCCGCAATATTAATGAAATAACGGTCATTTGCTTTACCGATGTCAATCAGACGTGACTCTTGGGAAAGGATCAGATCACAGGAATCCTCCCAATTCTTTGGGATCCCCATCGCACGTGCAAAATCATTTGTAGTACCAATCGGCAATACGCCGAGCGGGGGAAGATTAGGCTTCTCCGCCATACCATTAATAACTTCATTTAAAGTGCCATCACCACCGGCTGCTATGATCAGATCATAACCGCGTTCCACTGCATCTGCAGCAGCTAACGTAGCATCGCCTTCTCCGGTTGTTGCATGGCAGGAGGCTTCAATGCCACCCGTATCCAGCCGGTCCAAAATATCGGCGAGCCGCTTCTTCATTTCTTCCCGTCCAGAAGTGGGATTATAAATCAATCTCGCAGTTTTCATTACCGGAACGCCACCTGTTTTTTATAATAGAATAACCTAATTGATTATACCTAATTCGGACCACTACAATCAATGTTAAAGGCCCTTTCGTGCAAATATTTCATTATACAGCAATTAATGACACATCGTTAGACTATTTATATGTGTATGCAGCAGATCCCGTATTATCCACGGATGTGGGCACTATTTTCCATGATTAAGTGTGCTTAGGGGTAGGTGCTTTATCGTTTATTTCGAATTTGTTCGAGGAGTGTCTCTACCTGTCTCTCAATCCAATGCGGAAAAAGGGGGTGGGGCAGAAGCGTTTGGCCGGAATACCTGTAAGTTAATCCTTTAAGTTTGTTCGGAACCACATGCTTAGTGAAATAGCCTTCACTCAAAAAAAGCGGCGCCACCAGTACCTCGTGACCCTGCTCCTGCCAATACTCAACCTTGATTCTTACACTATCCGGATTCAACAAACCATAGTCGGCCGCCGCTACGCCGCTTACCTCACGCACACGTCCCGCCAGCGAAGAGATGCCTTGCTGCCAGCGCTGCCGGAAGCCGTCATATACGCTGCCATGACCCACAAGCAGAATCATCTCTCGCTTTGGTTCCGTAGACAGCTCACGCAGCTTGTCCCAGATCATTACAGCGATGTCTGGGTCATCGTCGATAGGATAACCGTAGTGAACCTTAGCTTTCACTGAGAACAGCGCTAAATCCGTCTCACGTTCAGGCTCAGGTTTGGCGCCTAGTGCATATTCTATTTCATCGACATGTGTACTTCCCGAAGAAACGAACAATGGGATCACAATAATATCTGTGACCCCAGCATGTTCCAGTTCATTTATTCCATCTTGAATCAGACGGCCCTCTACCAGCTCTAAAAAAGAGACCACAACAGGAATCTCTTCACCTAGCGATAATCCGCTTACAGCTTCTTCCACGATCGAAACCCAAGCCTCGTCGCGGGAGCCGTGACTGATAATAAGTACGCCCGGCAACATAAATTAGCGTCCCAGACGTTCCAACGTTAATTTATATCCATCATTACCGTAGTTCAGACAACGTTTTACACGGGAAATCGTAGCTGTGCTTGCACCCGTCTCTCCTTCGATCTGGCTGTAAGTCGAGCCTTTGCCGAGCATACGCGCTACTTCCAGTCGCTGCGACAGCGCTTGAATCTCGTTCACAGTGCACAAATCATCAAAGAAAACGTAACATTCTTCCATATTTTTTAACGTTAAAATAGCGTCAAATAATTGGTCGATACTTTTATCGTTTAGCTTCTTCAGCTGCATAAGATTATCATCCCCTAATGTGTCTTTATTGCTCTACTATATTGCACTAGAGCGCATTTTTCAAGCATTAACGATTTCACGCTGTAAAGAGTGAAATCGATGGACAAACGTCCACCTGTGACGCACAGTAATTATGTACCAAAGTACGTTCGTTTCTTCCTACATAAGAATTAGCACCTACACTATAGTACTACATAAGCGCCGAAAATCAAGTATGTACACGCTTTTTTCACTTCTCAAGCACGATTATAGGCATTCGCCCTTTTCCGCTCCTATCCCGGGTAACCCGGGCATTCGTCTATACCGTATGTTCGCCCATGACATACAGTATAGCAAACCACTAACAAAGGAATGTGATATTATGCCTGATCATTACTATAATCATTCCCGCCGGGGCCAGCGTTCACTGTCCGATACGTATAATGCATCTGCCTACCCCGGCCTCAGTCCATATGCACCTTCATCCCTCCCAGGAGAGAGCGGTATCCTTCCCGCTTTAGGAGCAGAAGCTACCGCTGAAACGGCGCTAGCGCTTCCCGTCGCTGAAGCCACAACAAAAGCCAGTGGCGGTCTTGCCGGACTGCTTAGCGGCTTAGGCGGCGGTGGCGGAATTGGTGGGAATATGGAGCAAATCAAAGGTATCATCGACCGAATGGGCGGCATTGACGGGATCGTAAACTCTATGGGTAAAGTGCAGAAGGTGATGTCCGGCTTCCAGCAGATGGCTCCAATGGTTAAGCTCCTCATGGGTAGCTTCGGCAAAGGAAAAGGGGCAGCAGGCGCATTAGCAGCCGAAGAAGATGCCGCTCTGTTCAGCCCGAATCGACGCAAAAAAAGACGTTCCACCTCACAACGTCGCAAATCGTCCACAACCACACGCCGGCGCTCTACTCCCTCTACCGGAAAACGTCGCCGCAAATAGCGGTGACGTTTTCTAGCGTGCCTACGACCATTGCTAGATAGGCATTACAATCAGAAAAACAGCAATTCTCGGGAGAAAGAGTCTTGCTGTTGACGTTTACGTTTTATTTTTACTTAAACCATCCACTACGCCGGAACCATCTAAACATACCAACGCCCACCACCAGCATAAACAGCAGAACGCCAAAATAACCATACTTCCATTCAAGTTCAGGCATCACCACAAAGTTCATTCCATAGATCCCGGCGATCAGCGTCAGCGGCATGAATACGGTGGTGATTACTGTTAGTGTTTTCATAATCGAATTCATCCGGTTGGAATTGAGGGAAATGTAGCTATCACGTAGATCCGCGGTCATTTCTCGATCAGCCTCAATCATATCAGACAGTTTTAACAAATGGTCATAGATATCGCCAAAATAAATCCGTTCCTCGCCATTGCTCAGGACATGCTGCGAATTTACGATCCGGTACATCAAATCGCGCATCGGCACAATCGTCCGCCGCATCTTTAGCAGCCTTCCTCGCACATTAAACACTTGGCTCATCAAATCCTCGACCGACTCACTGCTGCCATTGCTCTCCAGATCCGCAAGCTCGTCCTCTAAACTGTAGAGGCATGGAAAATACTTATCTACCAGCTTGTCCATTACTGTATAAGCAGCCGCCATCGGACCGCCCGACCAGCCTTTACGACTATGTATTTCACGCTTCACCTGTTCCCAGGATTCGTTCATCTCTGACTTTTCTTGATGATGATAGGATACTAGATAATTCGCGCTCAAAAAAAGGTCAACCTCTTCAGCGTCCAGCGTATTCTCATTCAGCGCATGCAGCACAAAAAACTGCACTTCCTCATAATGATCCAGCTTCGGCCGCTGCAGCACATGCATACAGTCCTCAATCGCCAAAGGGTGAAAATGAAAATATTGATCCAGCAGCAGCGTCTCCTCTGCCGTAGGTGTAGCAAAGTCTGCCCATATCCATGCATAATCCTCCCGCCGGATATCTTGTAGAGGCATCTCTGTCAGCACCTCACCTGTATGCGTGACTGCAAGTGTACGTATCATAAAATGTTCCTCCGCTTCATCTTCTTCCACGCATCTATTGTACCGCAT
>DJUJ01000052.1:0-377 GCA_002438345.1 Paenibacillus sp. UBA6285 | reverse complement strand
AGTTCGGGGTTTCCATCGCTCTACCGATACCAGTGCCATAATCGCAATAATACCTAAGCTACTGTTTATTACCGCCATTTGACGGAACGTTTGGTTGTAAGGAGTACTGAGGTCTAACAATGATTATTTGAGCTTAACCAGACTGACTTAATTTTGTCGAAATATCTGTTTATCGCCTCGCGCACGCTTACCTTATGTATCACAGTTTCCACTTGATCCTATTAACCGTTTGTGGTTAAAAGATCCAATTACTCTTTAGTAAGTGTCGTTCGTCATCTTTTTGCTTTGATCAGTCAGCTCATAGTGTATATAGCGATGCTCCTCCGTGGCAAGGAAAGAATGGAGAAAGTAAATAGGGTTGGGTTGGGTTGGGTTGG
>DJUJ01000091.1:38420-62769 GCA_002438345.1 Paenibacillus sp. UBA6285 | reverse complement strand
GAGAGATCAAAGTATTGTTGATCAATCTAGGGCAGGAGTCTTTTGCTATTGCTCGTAACGAGCGTATCGCCCAAATGGTATTTCAAGCGGTTCCAGTGGTGACTTTGGTTGAAGTAGAAACATTGTCCGAAACAGAGCGCGGTGCCGGAGGCTTCGGTCATACTGGGAAATAATATAAATCGTTTGAAAAAAGCTTGCGAATTCATGCCTAATGGGCGTGATTCGCAAGCTTTTTTTGTTCAAATATAAGAAAGTATAAAGTTCACATTCGAGGATGCATGGTAATTCTTCTCCGCTCTTCACCCATTAAGAATGCCCAGCATAAGATGCTCTATAGTCGATAGTGTATGTTGAAAGGAGCGTCATCCCTATGCTTACTGGCGTCAGGATCGTGTTCCTGGGCGGGGACGCGAGAACGCTTGAAGTGATTCGGAAATGTGTGGAATTGGATGCGACGGTAAGCGCTGCCGGGTTCGATAAGTGGGAGACCCCTTGCCCAGGGGTGAGCCTGGAACAGATGTCGGTAGAGCTGCTTAGTAATGCAGATGTACTAGTGTTGCCTACGGTAGGTTGTGATGATGAAGGGAATATCAGTGCTCTATTTTCTTCTGAACGCTTAATGCTCTTAGAGGAGCATTTTGCTGCTCTGCCCCCCGATTGTTTGGTGTATAGCGGTATGGCCAAAAGCTACTTGCGCGGTATGTGCACCAAGCATTCACTAAAGTTAATTGAATTGCTTAATCGTGACGATGTAGCCATCTACAACTCCATCCCAACAGCGGAAGGAGCACTGGTTATGGCCATTCAGAACACGGATTTTACCATTCACAGTTCCAAATCGATGGTACTGGGCATGGGCAGAACGGGTTTTACAATGGCAAGAAGTCTTCAAGGATTGGGTGCTAGTGTAAAAGCTGGAGTTAGAAAACAGGAACATTATGCACGTGCTGAGGAAATGGGCTGGAAGCCTTTTATGACCAGTGAACTGTTGCTTCATGTGCCGGATGTTGATCTGATATTTAATACAATTCCAAGTATGATCATCACCGCACAAGTACTCTCAAGAATTTCTCCTCATTGCTTGATTGTCGATCTGGCTTCCGCTCCAGGTGGATGTGACTTTCGTTATGCAGAGAAAAGAGGAATTAAAGCGATGCTGGCACCGGGACTCCCTGGCATTGTAGCTCCTAAAAGCGCTGGGATTATTATGGCAAATGCGCTGGTTCAGTCGATATCGGACGAGGCTTTAATCAAGGGGGACGAATAAAATGGATTGGCACGGAAAAACAGTAGGGTATGCGATTACCGGATCTCACTGCACATTTGCGGAGGTAATGCCGCAAATTCAGCGCTTCGTAGATGGGGGAGCAAACGTAGTACCCATAGTTTCTGCATCTGTACTGGGGACGGACACTCGTTTTGGAACATCGCAAAATTGGCTAAAACAGTTGAAAGATATAACAGGTAATGATATCATTTCTACAATTGTTGAAGCAGAACCGCTGGGTCCTTCCAAGCTGCTGGATGTGTTGACGATAGCACCTTGCACTGGAAATACAACGAGTAAATTGGCAAATGCTATGACTGATAGTCCAGTGCTCATGGCTGCAAAATCGCAGATGCGCAATGGACGTCCGCTTGTTCTGGCGATATCTACCAATGACGGCTTGGGCCTTAACGCCGCAAATATTGCAAAGCTTTTAGTGGCCAAACATATTTATTTTGTGCCATTCGGACAGGATAACCCTGAGGGCAAACCTAACTCGTTAGTAGCGCGTATGGATCTTATCCCAGAAGCTTGCTATGCCGCTTTGCAAGGTAAACAACTACAGCCGATGATTATCGAAAAGTTTCATTCAGTCTAGAATATACGAAATCGGCGGATCTAGTTGTGGACAATAAAAAGGGGAGATGCACCAAATGAGCAATGAGAAGTTAAATGTCGCCGTAGTCGGAGCTAATCTTGATTCAAAAGACACGGTCATTAACGCTCAAAGCCAAGATCTGCTATACCCATTGCTGAGATCATTGCTACCAAAAAAATATAAGCACATCTGCTACCGTCCTCATTTCGAGGGCGGTACAACCATTTTCACAATATAAGAAAGTATAAGTTTTGCACTTATACTTTCATATATTTTTTGCATATACACTTACCGGCATTATAAGGACGCCGAAGGCGTTTATGCTTGACTTACTTAAGAAATAAGCTTACGTACTGTAATGGAATTTCTCATTTAGAACCGAAATGAGTTCTGATTACGAATGTTTAGTGTGTTTGCTTTGACAATAATGGAGGAATTATACATGGGTATTCTGGTACAAAAATTTGGAGGAACATCGCTTTCAACACCGCAAGCTAGAGAACACGTAATTCGTAATGTCAAACGGGAGCTGGCAAGTGGCTATAGTTTGGTCATTGTTGTTTCGGCTATGGGCCGACGCGGAGAACCTTATGCAACAGATACTTTGCTGGATTGGGCCGTACAGAATGGAGATTCACTCCCAGAGCGTGAGAAGGATCTCTTAATGTGCTGTGGTGAGATTATCTCTGCTACTACACTTTGTGGGCTGTTGGAGAATGAGGGTATTGCTTCTACGGTATTAACGGGAGCTCAGGCTGGATTCATGACAGATAGCAACTATGGCAATGCAAGAATTCTAGATGTACGTCCTGAACGAATCCTCCGCGAACTGCGTGAAGATAAAGTGGTTATAGTGACGGGATTCCAAGGTCAGACTGAAGCTGGTGATTTAACGACTTTGGGCCGTGGAGGAAGTGACACCTCTGCGACTGCACTAGGTGCTGCTCTTCATGCAGATATGGTGGATATCTATACAGATGTTAACGGGATTCTTACAGCGGATCCGCGGATCGTTGAAGATGCTAAGCCACTAACTTATGTTAGTTATACTGAAATATGCAATATGGCTCATCAAGGAGCAAAAGTAATCCATCCACGTGCGGTAGAGATTGCTATGCAGGCACAGATTCCTGTACGTGTTCGTTCAACATTTTCGGAGAATGAAGGTACGCTGGTTACGAATCCTGAAGGATTCAACGACATCCAGTCTGGTGGCATTGTAGATCGCTTCGTGACAGGGATTGCTTACGTCAGCAACGTCACACAGATTTCTGTGGAATGTCCAGACGGAAATGGAACTGGCGTTCAACTGCAAATTTTTAAGAGTATGGCTGACAATGGTATAAGCGTTGATTTTATTAATGTAACACCTACGGAAGCTCTTTATACTGTGTTCGATGACAAATCAGAGAAGGCCATTTCTGTTCTCCAGCAATTGGGTCTGCGTCCGAAGAGTTTATCTGGTTGCGCAAAGGTTTCCGTTATTGGGGGCGGAATTAACGGTGTACCTGGTATTATGGCTCGTATCGTTGAGGCGCTTAGCTCACAAAATATTCAGATTCTCCAATCCGCAGATTCGAATACGACCATTTGGGTGCTTGTGAAGCAAGAAGATATGGTACAGTCCCTGCGTTCGCTGCATGCTATGTTTGAATTGCACCGCTGACAAGGAGGAATTCAATGTGGATTTCGGAAGATTAATAACAGGCATGGTAACCCCCTTTGACGGGGATGGAGAAATCAACTGGGATGTAACTTCACAGCTTATCGATTATTTGATTGAGGAACAGAAATCAGAGGCATTGATTGTTTGTGGCACTACTGGGGAATCTCCAACGTTGAGTGATGAGGAGAAACTACAACTGTTTTCTTTTGTACTAGAGAAGGCGAATGGACGCTGTAAAGTCATCGCTGGAACAGGTAGCAATAACACGAAACATTCTATTCACCTCACGAAGGAAGCTGAGAAAATTGGTGTGGATGGTGTGCTTCTTGTCGTTCCATATTACAATAAGCCCAATCAGGAAGGGCTCTATCAGCATTTTTCCGCGATTGCTTCGGAGACTTCATTGCCAGTGATTCTGTATAATGTTCCCGGTCGTACGGGTGTGAGTATGAGTGTAGCCACAACCCTTCGACTTGCTGTAATTTCGAATATCGTTGCGACAAAAGAATGCGCATCTGTCGATCAGATTACGCTTATCGCTTCTGCATGTTCAGATGATTTCCGTGTATATACAGGTGATGATTCAGCGGGCTTAGCAAGTCTCGCGGTCGGAGGATACGGAATTATCAGTGTAGCTAGTCACGTGGTTGGAATGCAGATGTCAGAAATGATATATGCTTATACCTCCGGGAACGTTCAGCGAGCGGGAGAGATTCATCGACAAATGTTCCCAATTTTTAAAGGACTGTTCGAATGTCCGCAACCTCTGCCGAATCCTTCAGCTGTCAAATATGCTTTAAGTCTGAAGGGGTTGCCTGTTGGAGGCGTTAGATTGCCACTTATTTCACCTACGGAAGCTGAGGCGGCCTTTATTGAAGCACTATTTCACTAAGTGCTAATCAGTGATGTTATTCGTTTTAAACCGGCTACTCCTTTGGAGAGCCGGTTTTTGTATTTATAATATTTTGCTAAAATATTGGGTCGCATTTAAGGAAAGAATTTGGATACGAGATAGGGTGACTTGTCTTTTGCCAAAAAAATCATGTATAATGATTTTAAGTGACTGGGTGCGGTTAAAATTAAATATGCGGTAATCTTCCGTCAATGGTATACATTGTGAGACAGGATAGGTCCCAAGATGAGTCTGTGTAAATGATTGACATGTCTTCGCGCGAGGGGCGCGACGGTGAATTTTGACGGCGTTTGTCCGCTTCAATATGAACTTTACTGCCCGGAATCGGGAGCTTTCGCATTGCGCATTTTACAGATTTTAGGAATATCCTTGTTGATTAAGGAAGCTATCAGCTGTTTGAAGAATGTGTTCAGCGCCGCTGAAATAATCGAAGTTCAATATTTACCAATAAAAGTATGACGTCCAACATCATAGGAGGGTTAGATTCATTTGTCCAAAAAAAACAACAACGATAAATTGATGATTTTCGCATTGGGCGGAGTCGGAGAAATCGGGAAAAACATGTATGTCATTCAATATGGAGCTGACATTGTAGTCGTAGATTCGGGACTGAAGTTCCCGGAAGAAGATATGCTCGGTATTGATATTGTAATTCCTGATATCTCTTATTTGACAGAGAACCGTGACAAGGTAAGAGGTATTGTACTTACCCACGGACACGAGGATCACATCGGTGGTCTCCCATATGTCCTGAAGAATTTGAATTTTCCGGTTTATGGAACAAGACTTACATTAGGCCTTGTAGAGAACAAATTGAAGGAAGCAAACCTGCTGGGTGACACCAAACGAATTCTGATTAATGAAGATTCAGAAATTCAACTGGGCAACTCACTCAAAGTTACTTTCTTCAGAACCAACCACAGTATTCCTGATTCAGTCGGTGTGTGCATTGAAACACCGGAAGGTAACGTAGTTCATACGGGCGATTTCAAATTTGACCACACACCAGTCAATGGTCAATTTGCAAATCTGCATCGGATGGCTGAAATTGGCCAGAAGGGCGTACTTGCTCTTTTGTCGGATAGTACGAATGCTGAGAAGCCAGGCTTTACCCCATCTGAGAAGAATGTCGGTATCGTTCTGGAAGACATTTTCCGCAAGGCTGAGCAACGTGTCGTTGTAGCAACTTTTGCTTCCAATGTGCACCGTATTCAACAAGTGGTTAATGCAGCAGAATCCACGGGTCGTAAGATTACAGTAATTGGTCGTAGTATGGTAAACGTTGTATCCATTGCTTCTGAGCTTGGATATCTGAACGTACCAGACGGTATGCTGATCGAACCAGAAGAAATGAACAGAATGGCGGGCAACCGTGTCGTTGTTCTTTGCACAGGAAGCCAAGGCGAGCCAATGTCCGCATTGACCCGTATGGCACGTTCTAGTCATCGTAAAGTAGATATCTTGCCAGGTGATACTGTTATTATTGCGGCAACACCGGTACCAGGTAACGAGAAATATGTAGGCCGTACCATTGATGAATTGTTCCGTCTTGGCGCTAACGTAATTTATAGCGGTTCCAACTCCGGCGTTCACGTATCCGGTCACGGTAGCCAGGAAGAGCTTAAGCTTATGCTCAACCTGATGAAACCGAAATATTTCATTCCTATTCACGGTGAATACCGTATGCAGCGCAAACATGCACTTTTGGCAGAATCCGTTGGCGTAGAGTCACAGAACATTTTCATCACTGAAATCGGTGAGATTGTGGAAATTCAAGGCGGTGCCGCTCGTAAAGCTGGTAAAGTAACAGCTGGTAACGTATTGATTGACGGTCTGGGTGTAGGCGATGTAGGTAATATTGTATTGCGTGACCGTAAGTTGTTGTCTCAAGATGGTATTCTGGTTGTCGTGGTTACACTAAGCAAGCAGAATGGTGCAATTGTCTCCGGACCTGACATCATTTCCCGCGGTTTTGTATACGTGCGTGAGTCCGAAGGACTGCTCGACGAAGCGAACCGAATTGTTTCCAGTACACTGCAACGCCTGATGAGTGAGAAAGTAAATGAGTGGGCCTCGCTTAAAACAAGCGTGAAAGATTCGCTCGGTCGTTTCTTATATGAGCAAACACGTCGTAGACCGATGATTTTGCCAATTATCATGGAAGTGTAAGGAGAATTCTCCTTAAATAAATATATAGTTAGGGCATAGGCCCCTTTTCCCCGGAAATATTGGACGGTTTCCACGGGAGAAGGGGTTTTTGTATTGTTTATATTCACATTCTGAGGAGAGGTTTGCATAATGCGGGGCCCT
Organism: Paenibacillus sp. UBA6285; assembly: GCA_002438345.1. Taxonomy (GTDB): domain Bacteria; phylum Bacillota; class Bacilli; order Paenibacillales; family Paenibacillaceae; genus Paenibacillus_AQ. Next base: position 56,015 of record DJUJ01000091.1, on the reverse strand, counting down.
GAAATGTCATACTAATGAAAGTTAGTAAGGCTATAGCAGACAAGAGCTGCACGTGAAAAGGGAGAGCTGCGAAGATGAACTACATTGATGGAACAAATGGAGCAAAGAATGAGGAAGTTATTCCTGGAGAGGAAAATCCGAGTACAAATGAGAATATGCCGCCCACTACTATGGGAGCGCTAAAGGAGCTTGGACAAACGACTGTTCCTAGCGGAGAACCGGATATCTTTTGCATAACGATCATCGGTCAAATTGAAGGCCACATTGTAATGCCTCCACAGAACAAAACGACAAAATACGAGCATATCATTCCACAGCTGGTGGCAGCTGAACAGAACAAGAATATCAAAGGTCTGCTTATTATTTTAAATACTGTAGGTGGAGATGTTGAAGCTGGACTAGCGATTGCCGAAATGATCTCTTCGCTCTCTAAACCAACGGTAACGGTGGTCATTGGGGGGGGTCATAGTATTGGCGTTCCGATCGCAGTATCTTCAACTTATTCGATTATTGCGGAAAGTGCTACGATGACGATTCATCCGATTCGTATGAATGGTCTAGTAATCGGAGTACCACAGACGTTCGAATATATGGAGAAAATGCAGGAGCGTGTAGTTAAATTCGTTACCTCTCATTCACGTATTTCTGAAGAGCAGTTCCGGGACCTCATGTTTAAGACGGGTGAGCTCAATCGTGATATTGGAACAGCTGTCGGGGGACTCGATGCCGTAAAATTTGGCTTAATGGATGAGGTGGGGGGAATTGGAGCGGCTCTTGCACATCTTAATCGTATGATCGGTGGGGATTTCTCTGCAGCGCCTACAGCAACGATTTCAGGAGGGATTACCCAATGACACTTTATACAGTGATGTCGATGGAACAGGTGTGGGAGGGGGCGTTTAATAATTACGCTACAACGCGAGAAGTAAGTGTTCAAGGGATGCTGATGCAAGTTGAACCTATGGAGNNAGTGAGATTGCTGGATTGTCCATTGGAGCGTTATTTGGATCCGTCGTTCTCTCCTGGAGCGATAATTACGTTAACATAAAGATTCATTTTCTGACAAAAGAGAACATAGGTACGCCACGCCATTATATGGTATAATGTTGTTCCGGGGGTGGCTGGCGTGGCTAAACGAAAAAAGAAAAAGAAAAAAGCGCTGCTCGGCAGCGTTTTAAAATATGAAATTTATGGAATTTTACTAATAACGATCTCCGTTATTGCTCTGTCCGGTGAAGCCGCGGTTGGGCGCTCACTTTCAAGTATGGCGGGTTATTTATTAGGGAGATTTTATTTTGTGTTGCCACTTGTCGGCATTTTTTATGGTCTTATGGTTATGATACATCGAAGATGGCCTTCTTCTTGGAACAGTCGGCATACAGGCGTGCTTCTGCTTCTGCTGTCTATGTGCCTTATGAGCACTATTTCTGCAATGGAGCAGAAGCTTGGCCCGTTGTCCATGCTCCATCCAGGCAACGTGATGACACAAATACATAATGATCTTTCGGGATCTCTCTCACCTGGTGTTAACAATAGCAATGTCTACATGCTGGGTAAGGATATTAGTGGTGGATATGTCGGCGGATTGGAGTATGCTGCGCTGCTGTGGCTCTTTGGTAGTCTGGGAGCTAAGCTGCTCATGATCGTCATGCTTGCAATTAGCTTTATGTTAATTACAAACCTATCTTATGTGGAGATTATTACTCTTTTGCGAGTTCGTACGGTTAAGTTTGTGGAGGGGATTCGGGTCCATGCAGCAAACCGTCCGAAGGCAGTCCCAGTAGCGGCGAGACCTTCCAGAACGACTGGATCATCAAAGGTGCGGCAAGTGCAACAGCCCGACGACGATGAAGATTATGTAGAAGAGCAATCTTTGCCTAATCGCAAGCAACCCTTCCTTTTGAAAAAGATATCTGGATGGTTCTCGGGTTCAACACGTTCAGATGTTGGAGTTGATGAAGAAGATGAGGATCATGGTTCCATTTTGACAAGTGCTCCTAATGGGCCGATCATTTCGGGACTCGTAGCAGATAGTCGTATAACTCCGTTAGAAGATATTGATCATGATTTTGATGATGCTGATATGGATATGGAACCTGTGACTCCAATTATTCGCGACTTTTTTGAGCATATCCGCTCAGAAGGTCTGAATGCGGAGGATCGGGAGGAATGGAGTGAATTCTCTCCTGCAGCTCGTGTTGTTGCTGCCAAAACTCCTGTAGTTGGGGCTAATCCAGTTAGTCAACAGTCTTCAGATGATCTTGAGGAGAATGTGAACATAGACTTGGATGGGCTGCTAAGTGCCACTCCTGAAGGAGTGATAATCCCTGCTCCACCAGCACCACCTCCACCAAAGCCCTATAAGTTGCCATCTTTCCGTCTTCTAGCCAAACCTAACAACAGTGGTAAAGCTGGCGATCAGAATGATTATATGCAGACAGCCCGTAAGCTAGAAGCTACACTGGAGAGCTTCGGTGTAAGAGCGAAGGTGCTTGAAGTAGTTAGAGGACCAGCAGTTACTCGGTATGAGATTCAGCCGGATATTGGTGTTAAGGTTAGTCGGATTGTTAATCTGACGGATGATATTGCGCTTGCACTAGCAGCCAAAGATATTCGCATGGAAGCGCCAATTCCGGGTAAATCAGCCATTGGGATAGAGGTGCCGAATTCCGAAGTGTCTATTGTTACCATGCGTGAAGTTATGGAAACACAGATCTTTCAGGATGCTGAATCCAGATTATCTATTGCCTTTGGGCGTGATATTTCGGGACAGACGATTATCGGTAATTTAGCTAAGATGCCCCATCTATTGGTGGCTGGTGCAACTGGTTCTGGTAAATCTGTGTGTATTAATGGGATTATAACGAGTATCTTATACAAAGCTAAACCTAATGAAGTCAAATTCCTTATGGTGGACCCGAAGATGGTGGAGCTGAATGTCTATAATGGGATTCCCCATCTCCTGGCTCCAGTCGTTACCGATCCGAAGCGGGCAAGTTTAGCTTTGAAGAAGATCGTTGTGGAAATGGAGAAAAGGTATGAACTCTTCTCCAAATCAGGAACGCGGAACATGGAAGGTTATAATAAGCTGATGGCAGAGAATCCAGCAGCTATACTTCCGTATATTGTTGTTATTGTAGACGAGCTTGCGGATTTGATGATGGTTGCTGCTAATGATGTTGAGGATGCTATTTGCCGGCTTGCACAGATGGCGCGGGCAGCAGGTATTCATCTAATTATCGCTACTCAACGTCCATCAGTAGATGTCATTACAGGTTTGATTAAGGCTAATATTCCATCTCGTATCGCTTTTGGTGTATCGTCCAATGTAGACTCTCGGACCATTCTGGATATGCCAGGTGCGGAGAAGCTGCTAGGTCGAGGGGACATGCTGTTCTTACCGATGGGAGCTTCTAAACCGATTCGTGTACAGGGTGCTTTTATGAGCGATGAGGAAGTTGAGACTATCGTTCAATATGTCAGCAGTCAAGGTGAAGCAGAATATGATGAGTCCATTGTGCCAGAGGTAGATGACACAATTACTGAGGATCAGGAACCGCAGGATGAATTATATGAGCAGGCCGTACAGATCGTGCTGGAAGCGAAGCAGGCTTCAGTCTCGCTACTCCAGCGCCGGATGAGGGTTGGTTACACCCGTGCAGCGCGTTTGATTGACTCTATGGAGGCCCGTGGGGTCATTGGGCCTTACGAGGGCAGCAAGCCGCGTGAGGTGCTCGTGTCTCTAGAGCAGTATCAGCATAACAAAATCAGTTCTTAAACTGGACAAGCCAATTCAAACCCTCAATAGACAGTAAAAAGAGATGGCCACTTTATTTAGTGGACCATCTCTTTTTATTATCTCAGCGGATTTATTTGACTCTTGGAGCGGCAAGCAAAGCTTCAACAATATAATCCAACTGCACATTAAGTGAATATATATCACTGTAATAACCTAATCCAAAATCAATTTCCATCAAACGACCTTCCTTCACGGCAGGGATATTGTTCCAAATTGGATTTTGGGTCAAATCAGCCATACCATCATAAGAGGAGCGGAATATATAATCACCGCTGTATTTATTGTCTTTTCCACCTTCCATGATGGAGATCGTGTGATTCACAATATCAGCTTCCTACAAAACACTGTAGGCGCAATTTGGTGAAGGGCTTCGTAAGTTTCCTCTGAGGGTACGATGATAAGATCGGGATTAAGTGCAGTTATAGTTGATAATAATTCTCAATTACAATGGAAAGCTATTTCTTCTTTTTTAGTAATGCATAGGATGTACTGACAGTCGTCATAATAACTTTAGCCATCCATGCAGAACTTACAAAAGAAAGGTAGAGCGAACCCTATGAAGAAACAAAAGATGTGGATATTTGCTGCTTTAACTCTTGCACTTGCTGCCGCGCCGTTTGCAGGAACGTTTTTCAAGGGGAATGGCAATGTTCAGACCAAGCAAAGTGCTGCTGCGTCATTTGTCCACGAGTTAAATAAGCCTGATGAAGAAGCCTTGCCGGCTTTCAGCACGACACCCATTAAACTTGGGTCAACGGGTCAGGATGTCTATGAATTGCAGGGACGTTTAAAGCATTTGGGTTATTATGCCGGGAAAATAGACAGTCATTTTGGTCCGAAAACGAAGAATGCGGTAACCTGGTTTCAATGGAAATTCGGAATGAAGTCTGATGGCATTGTGGGTGCCAAAACCAAGCTGAAGTTGTATAACGCGACTAAGAACTGGAAGCCTACTGAGCCTTCTTCGGGAACGGGAAATAAGACAGCACAGAATAACACTGGCAATAAAACAAATACGACAGATAAATCGAATTCTCCAGGATTGTCTTCAGGTAATACGATGGGCTTATCGGAGAATGATCTGAAGATCATGGCCAATGCCGTGTATGGAGAAGCCAGAGGTGAGCCTTTCGAAGGTCAGGTTGCTGTGGCTGCGGTCATTTTAAACCGAGTAAAAGCACCTAGCTTCCCGAATACGCCGTCTGGCGTTATTTTTCAACCGGGAGCATTTACAGCTGTGGCCGATGGTCAGATCTATCTGGAGCCAAATGAGCAAGCACGTAAGGCAGTGCAGCAAGCGCTCAATGGTTGGGATCCTTCCGGAGGATGTTTGTATTACTTCAATCCTAAAACAGCGACCTCTAAATGGATTTGGACCCGTCCTCAGGTCAAGACGATTGGTCAGCATATTTTCTGTATGTAGAAAAGAAGGATAGAGAATTCAGAGAGCAACCGGGAAGAGGCTTCCGGTTGCTTCCTTACTTTGGAATGGTTTAGAATGGTTATTAATTCATAAACATGATATAGAGCAACTATCCACGCCGTAAAGGAGTTTTGGACTTGACTAATAATGTATTTCAACATGGCAACGTTGGAGGCTTGCGTATTCACGTGATGCCTACCAAGGCGTTCAAGACATACGCGATCTCACTTTATGCCGGTATCCCACTTGATGAGAATACGGTGACCTCTACAGCACTTGCTCCATTCGTGCTTCGCAGAGGTACCGCGACTTATCCGGAGACCACGCAATTCCGCGAGCGTTTGGAGGAACTGTATGGCGCTGGATTTGGGTTTGATATTTATAAAAGAGGCGATTATCAGATTGTTCAGTTCCGCATGGATACCATAAATGACTCTTTCGTACAAAGCCAGGAGAGTTTGCTTGAACAATCCTTTGCTTTCTTAGGTGAGGTGCTGACACGTCCATTGGTTGAAGACGGTAGCTTCCGACCTTCGTATGTTGCAACGGAGCGTGAAACAGTTCGCAAGAAGCTGGAGTCCATCGTTAATGACAAGATACGTTATGCTGCTGAACGTTGTATTGAGGAAATGTGCTGCAACGAGCCATACCGTCTTCACCCTCTGGGGCAAAGAGCGGATCTTGATCGCATTACCCCGAAAAGTTTGTATGAATCCTATAATTCTTGGCTGGATGAAGCCATTCTTGATCTCTATGTAGTGGGAGACACAACAGCTGAGGAAGTAGAAAAGCTGGTACAGCTTCATTTCGGTCGGGTTCAGTCCGAGGTGGGCTTATATAGCTCTAAGTTTATACCTGTATCCGTTAATGAGGTACGGACGGTAGAAGAGAAGCTGGATGTCAATCAGGGCAAGTTGAACATGGGGCTGCGTACCTCTATTACTTATAAGGATGATACATACGCGTCCGCGCTTATGTACAACGGCATATTAGGAGGGTATCCACACTCTAAACTTTTCGTTAACGTACGTGAGAAGGAAAGCCTTGCATATTATGCTTCGTCTCGATATGACGGCCACAAGGGCATCGGAACGATTCAATCAGGCATCGAAGCGCAAAATTACGGCAAAGCCGTGGAAATTATTGAGAAGCAACTGGACGAGATGAAAGCTGGCAACATCAGTGACTTGGAGCTAAGTCAGACCAAAGCCATGATCCGCAACCAGCTTTCCGAAATTCAGGATTCTGCGTTCGAGATGATCTCATTTGATTTCAACCGCCAGTTGTCAGGAAAAGAACGGACAGCGGATCAGCTTTTGCAACAGGTGGAACAAATTAGTGCCGAAGATGTAAAAGCCGCCGCCGAAACCGTTCAGTTGGATACGATTTATTTCTTGACAGGGAAGGAGGAATAACGATGGAACAGATTCATTACGATAGACTTCAAGAGACCATTTATCATGAGGTTATGGATAACGGGCTTCAGGTATATGTGCTGCCGAAACCAACATTCAAAAAAACCTATGCTACATTTGCTACTAAATACGGTTCCGTTGACAATCATTTTCATGTCGCAGGTGGAGAAGAGACCACTGTTCCTGATGGAATAGCTCACTTTTTAGAGCACAAGATGTTCGAAGAGCCGGAAGGAGATATTTTTGCTACCTTTGCTTCAAATGGTGCCTCGGCTAATGCCTTTACAAGCTTTGACCAGACGGTGTATCTTTTCTCAGCAACAGAGAATATAGAGACCAACCTTAGTACGCTCGTTGATTTTGTTCAGCGACCTTATTTTACAGACGAGAATGTTGAAAAGGAAAAAGGGATCATTGGTCAAGAAATCAATATGTATGCTGATAATCCGGACTGGCGCGTGTATTTTGGCCTTATTGAAGCGATGTATTCGAAGCATCCTGTTCGGATTGACATTGCTGGTACGGTAGAATCGATTAGTACGATCACGAAGGAAACGCTGTACACTTGCTATAACGCTTTTTATCATCCTAGTAATATGCTGTTGTTCGTGGTTGGTGGTGTGGACCCAGAGAAGGTGTTCTCCTTGATTCGCAGTAACCAGAACGGAAAAACTTACGGTAAGCAGGGTGGAATCAAGCGTATTTTTGAGGATGAACCAGAACAAGTCGCTACAAAACGCCTAGAAAGTAAACTTGCCGTCTCGATGCCAAAGATCATGTTTGGTTTCAAGGAAAAGGTAGATGGTCTAACTGGTGAAGCTGCTCTGAAACGCGACCTGACAACCAAGCTAATGCTTGATTTGTTGGTAGGTAGTAGCACTGCTTTGTATCAAAAACTATATGATGAGGAATTGATCTCAGACAGCTTTGGACATGAGTTTAATAGTTCTCCGCAGTATGCTTTTTCTGCAATGGGTGGGGACACCAAGGACCCGGATTTGCTTTTAAAACGAATTAAAGAGGAAATAGATCTGATCTTAAACTCTGGCTTTGCTGAGAAGGATTTCGAGCGGGCACGGAAAAAGAAAATAGGCGGATACTTGCGCATGCTGAACTCCCCTGAAAGTATCGCACATGAATTTACTCGTTACCAATTCCGCGGTGGTGACCTGTTTGAAGTTCTGCCTATTTACGAATCGATTACTTTAGCCGAAGTGAACGAGCGTTTACATGCACATGTAGATTGGGAGCAGCTGGCTGTTTCGCTAGTGGTGAGTCCTTAGGTGGCACTTTTGGGAGAGAGTAGCAAACCATTAGGTGAAATGACGGTCCTTGTGACAGGGGGCAGCGGCGGGATCGGCGGGGCCATTGCAGAGCGGTTTTCCTCTGTAGGGATGAATATTGTTATTCATTACAAGCACTCACATGAAGCTGCTAATGATGTCGCTCGGCGTTGTATGGCCCTTGGAGCTAAGGTGATGACAGTAAATGCGGATATGAAGGATCGCAATCAGATTGTACGTATGGCTGAAAAGCTTGAGAGTAATGGGATGCAGCCGGATATCCTTGTCAATAATGCCGGTAAATCGCATTACGGAATGCTGGCTGATGTGACCGAAGAAGTATGGGATGATATTATGTCCATTAACTTGAAGGGAACCTTTATGTGCAGTCAGATTTTTATGCCTTACATGGTGTCTCAGCGATACGGTCGAATCATCAACGTTTCTTCCGTGTGGGGAATAACCGGAGCTTCTTGCGAGGTAGCATATTCGGCCAGTAAAGGTGGAGTGAATGCCTTTACAAAGGCTTTAGCCAAAGAGCTGGCTCCATCAGGCGTAACCGTTAACGCAGTAGCTCCAGGAGCGGTTAATACGAACATGTTGTCCAATTTACAAGAGGATGAAGTTCGTATGCTAGAGGATGAAATTCCAGCAGGACGTTTGGCTACTCCTAATGAAATATCTTCACTAATTTATTTTTTGGCTTTGCCTGAATCCGGGTATATCACTGGCCAAATTATTAGTCCGAACGGTGGATGGATTACTTGATGATTATGTTGATTGGAGAAAAGCTCCAGCATAAGAACTTAGCGTTTGAGACATATTATAAGTGTTGTTTTTAAATCTCACGTAAGGCGGCTTACAGCCTGTATGCAGGTGTTTGACCGTAACCATGAAGGAGGATTTAAGATGACACCAGACGCAAGCATACTCAAAAATTTCGACAGCTGGAAGAAGTTTTTAGGCAATCGGGTCGTACAGGCGGAGAAACTTGGGATGAGTGAAGACACGATCTCAAAGCTGGCTTTTGAAATCGGGGAATTTCTCGATCAAAAAGTTGATCCAGCAAACTCTCAAAACCGGGCGATTAAAGAGCTATGGGATGTCGGCAACGATGAAGAAAAGCAGACGATTGCTAAACTCATGGTCAGGCTGGCGAAAAACAACGCCTAAGCTTGCGGAAAAGCTCCCCTTGTGGGAGCTTTTCTGCAATTATTACAGGACTGACCTTGCCTTTCATTTTTATTTTATATATCATTAACATGACCCGTGTTTCAGACCGCTTTGTCTGAACGGCATTTTTTTGATGTATATCAAAGTGCAGGGAAAAGGAATCTATGAGGTGTACAAGTGGAATATAAACAATGGTATATGGAATACAAGATTCACAAGAACAGACCCGGTCTGCTTGGTGATATCGCTTCAATGTTAGGGATGCTAGAAGTCAACATTCTGACGATTAATGGCGTTGAAGGAAAAACTCGCGGAATGTTGCTGGAGACTAATGATGATGACAAAATAATGCTGATGGGCGAAATGCTCAAGAAAGTTGATAATATTACAGTTTCAGCTCTGCGGTCACCAAGACTTGTAGACAAGCTGGCTGTGCGCCATGGGCGATATATTGAACGGGATTCAGATGATCGGAAGACGTTTCGTTTTACCCGGGATGAGCTTGGTCTATTGGTCGATTTTCTCGGGGAACTGTTTAAAAAAGATGGAAATCAAGTAATAGGACTTCGAGTTATGCCCCGTGTAGGAAAGACGGAATCAATTATTGCTGGCAGTGTCTGCGCGATGAAGCGGTGGACATTTGTCTCTTCGACACTATTACGTCAGACGGTACGCAGTCAATTGGCAGAAGATGAGATGAACCCACATAATGTATTTATTATTGATGGTATAGTTAGTACAATTCGCTCTAATGAAAAGCATTATAATTTATTACAAAATGTTATGAGCATGCCAAGTACGAAAGTTATTGAGCATCCAGATATTTTCGTGCGGGAATCTGAGTACAGTTATGATGATTTTGATATTATTATCGAGCTTCGCAATAATCCAAATGAAGAAATATTGTACGAGTCATTCACGACGAGCTACAGTGATGATCTATAGAACACAAATGATGATTCATGAAACTTACAGGAGGTGATGGTATGTCGGAACTGGGCCGGCAATTGAAAGAGGCGCGTCTGCAAAAAGGGATGAGTCTTGACGATGTCCAGGAAGTAACGAAAATTCGCAAAAAGTATTTGGAAGCCATCGAGTCTGGAGACTATAAGGTGCTTCCAGGAAGTTTTTATGTTAGGGCGTTTATCAAAACGTACGCAGAGGCAGTAGGTATTAGTCCTGACGAACTGCTCGAGGAGCATGGAAATGTACCTGCACCTCCCGCAGATACGGCCATGGAGACGGTGATTCAAAAACGCAGCCGTAGACCAGAAACAGAACGGAATGCAAAATGGCTGCCAACGGTGCTAATGTGGACATTCCCAATATTGATTATTGTTGTGATTTACATTTATGCTTCTAGTTTGAACAAACCAGATCCTGCTCAGATTGATCAGACGAATCTGACGAATGAACAGCAGGACCCTACGACAGCACAAACATCCCCACCAGTTTCGGGAGGAGGAGTTGTGGCGCCAACTTCTTCGGCAGGTGAAGAGGCAACAACTGAGCCTACTGCAGAACCTACGCCAGTACCGACACCAACGCCTTCCCCGCAATCCATTACAGTTACACCGGATGGGAAGTCAGGTAAAACAACAAAATTCAAGGTTTCAGCTCCGTCTGGAAGCGAAGTTAAGGTTGAGATTTCTGCTACTGGGGTAAGCTGGCTTGAGGTGTATAAAGGTGAGAACTCTAAAGGTGAGAAACTCTCATTTGGTAATACAGCGGCAGGAGATCGTATGAGCTTTGTTCTTGGAAGTGAAGGAATCTATATAAAATCTGGTTATTCACCAGCTACTGAGATTACTGTCAATGGACAAGTGCTTACAGATGAAAAGACTTCTTCCCGACTACTGCTTAAACTGGATGATGGCACTGGAAGTGAAGCCACTCAGAATGAAGGAACCACTGATACTACCGGCCAGACTAATGGAACAGGCCAATAAGAAATACGGTGCATAGACTTTGGCTTTGCGGAGACCATAAGATTGTTTCCAGTTCTTAGCCAAAGTGAGGTGTACATTCTTATGATCGTTAGTTGGATTGTAGCTGGACTAGGGGTTATGATGAACAGAACTCATTTCGAAGGAAAAGCTCCACTTTGTGGGGCTGTTTTCTGTGTCGGGTGAGGTACATATTATCCAAAATTAGACTTAAGGGTACCATTCTTTTATAATAGTAGCAGACTAAAAGTACAAAGGACGTGGAATTATGAGTTCAGAAAGTTCATTTGATATTATATCTAAAATGGATATGCAGGAATTAACTAATGCTATCCACCAAACTGAGAAAGAAATTGACAATCGCTTTGACTTTAAGAACAGTAAAAGCAGTCTGAAGCTGGAGAAGGACGCACTTATTATCGCCTCTGAGGACGAATATAAGTTAAACGCTGTTATTGATATTTTACAATCGAAGATGGTGAAAAGAGGCATCACGCTGAAGAACTTGGACTTCGGAAAAGTAGAGCCAGCATCCCTGGGAAGTGTTCGTCAGCGCTTAGGACTTAAGCAAGGGATTGATCAGGAGAATGCGAAAAAGATTAATATCCTGATTCGTGACTCAAAATTGAAGGTGAAGAGCCAGATCCAAGGAGATCAGATCCGCGTAACCGGTAAGAGTCGCGACGATTTGCAGCAAATTATCCAGATTTTGCGTAAAGCTGATTTGCCGCTGGACCTGCAGTTCAACAACTTAAAATAGAATTTTGTACCCCGCAGTGCTCATCAGCACCATTATGCGGGGTGCTTTGTATTTTTTTTGACACTTATTTATAGCTATAATATACTTGCTTAAGTAGAAATAGATGAGCCTGACTCAGGCAATTTGTATGTACGATTTAGGGGAGGAACTTCAGTGAATTTGCCCAACCGCATCACGCTAGCACGTATTTGTCTGATCCCGATTATGATGTTTTTTTTACTGGTGGATTTCAATTTTTATCCAGAACCGATACATTGGGGCTCGTTTCAGCTATCTGTTAATCATTTGGTAGCCGCTGTGATCTTTTTGCTTGCAGCCAGCACGGATGGAATAGACGGCTACATAGCTAGGAAATATAATATGGTCACCAATCTCGGTAAACTCCTTGATCCGCTAGCGGACAAGCTGTTAGTTTCCGCAGTTCTGATTTCACTCGTGGAACTGGGCAGATGCGATTCATGGATCGCAATTGTTATCATTAGTCGTGAGTTTGCAGTAACCGGGCTTCGCCAGATAGCACTGTTAGAGGGAAAAGTGGTTGCCGCCAGTAAATGGGGTAAGATAAAGACGGTTGTACAAATTGTAGCGATCTCACTGCTGTTGTTGAACAATTTCCCGTTTCAATTCGTCAGTATTCCTGTAGACGATATTGCCATTTGGGCCGCAGCCTTGATCACTATTTACTCTGGGGTTGATTATTTTGTGAAGAATAAGGATCTGTTACAGCTGCATAATGCTTAAGTATTTTAGGTAGCCATATATAGGAGAGGTAATAGGTGAAGTACCTATTACCTTTTTTAAACCCTAAAAGCAGTGTGTCTACATTATAACGAGGAGGCGAAAGCCAGGTATGAAAGCGGAGATTATTGCAGTAGGCACGGAGCTTTTGCTCGGTCAAATCGTGAATAGTAATGCCCAGTTTTTGTCAATAGAGCTAGCTGCTATTGGGATCGATGTATATTTTCAAACCGTAGTTGGTGATAACAGCAGTCGCCTGCAGCAAGCCATCGAGATCGCTCAAAGTAGAGCTGATGTTATCATTTTTACAGGTGGAATTGGTCCGACAGAGGATGCNNACTGGCTGCTGCTTTAGGAAGAACGCTCCATATAGATCGTTTGGCAATGGATCATGTGCAACGTTTCTTTGATGATCGAAAGATCGTAATGACGGAGAATAATCGTAAACAGGCACTTATAATTGAAGGAACAACACCCTTGCCAAATGAGATCGGTCTTGCTGTTGGCATTGCTTTTGAACATGAAAAGAAATATTATATTGTGCTTCCTGGTCCGCCTCGTGAGATGAAGCCGATGTTCGTAGATAAGGCTGTACCGTGGCTTCAGCAGCATGCACTGACGACCGAAATGCCACTTTATTCTAAAATGCTTAAATTTGCCGGTATCGGAGAATCGCTGCTCGAGGATAAACTCATTGATCTTATTCATAGTCAGACGGATCCAACAATAGCTCCATATGCTAAAGAGGGAGAGGTAACCGTCCGTATTTCGACAAAAGCGCCTTCCGAGCATGAAGCTTTCAAGAAGCTGGAGGTTCTGGAGAAACAAATCAAAGAGATTTTACCAGATCATTTGTATGCGAATATTGATGTGCCACTGGAGCAATTGATTGTGGATTGGATGGCGGATGCAGGTCTGACTTTAAGTGCGGCTGAGAGTTGCACCGGAGGTTTGCTGATGGAGAGTATAACCAACATCCCAGGCAGTGCTTCAATGTTTGCAGGAGGAATCGTCTGTTATTCGAACGACTTAAAGAAAAAACTTCTGAATGTGCCAAGTGCCTTTTTGGAGGGACCAGATGCTCCTGGGGCGGTTAGTCGTGAAGTTGCCGAGGTATTAGCTGATCAGGTGAGAATGATCGTGGACAGCGATTTCGGTTTATCTGTAACAGGTGTAGCAGGACCAGGGTATTCTGAACGTAAACCAGTTGGACTTGTATTTATTGGCCTAGCTGAACGGGGGCGTAAGACAGAGGTATATGAGCTTAATCTTAATGGTACACGTGAAAATATCCGACTGCGTACTGTTAAAGCTCTGCTGTATCGATTATGGCGCAGACTTGAGGAACGCAAGGTGGAGACACCTCTTGAGGGTTCAGACTTGTAATGGGAGATTAGCCCAGTTATAATTGAAACATACGGAAGAACCGTGGCACTGAGATTTCTTTGCTGCGGTTTTTTGTATATCTGCAGAGATTTTGATCACTATTTTCGGTTATGATCATAAGTCGTTGATGTCCGGTGAAGTGAAGAAATTAGTTAACTTCTATATCCGGAGGGAGGCTTACAATAAAAGGGATAATTAACGTCGAAGACAAAAAAAACGAATGTATGTTCGAAAAAAAGCTTGGCAAGACCTCAAAAACACGTTATTATATTATTATAAACAGTGAAGGAAGTGGTCTGATTGTCAGATCGTCGTGCAGCGCTTGATATGGCGCTTCGTCAAATAGAAAAACAATTTGGTAAAGGTTCGATCATGAAACTGGGAGAATCCACTCATATGCAAGTGGAAGTTGTACCTAGCGGATCTTTGGCACTTGATATTGCGTTAGGTATAGGCGGACTTCCAAAGGGACGTATTATTGAAGTGTACGGACCAGAATCCTCTGGTAAAACAACTGTTGCTCTTCATGCTATTGCAGAAGTGCAAAAACATGGAGGACAAGCCGCATTTATCGATGCTGAGCATGCGCTCGATCCGAAGTATGCACGTAACTTGGGCGTAAACATCGACGAATTGTTGCTTTCCCAACCGGATACGGGTGAACAGGCACTTGAGATTGCTGAAGCACTTGTTCGTAGTGGCGCTGTAGACATTATTGTCGTTGACTCCGTTGCCGCTTTGGTTCCTAAAGCCGAAATTGAAGGCGATATGGGTGACTCTCACGTCGGGTTGCAGGCTCGCTTGATGTCTCAAGCGCTTCGGAAGCTATCAGGTGCCATTAGCAAATCGAATACGATTGCTATCTTTATTAACCAGCTTCGTGAGAAAATTGGTGTTATGTTCGGTAACCCTGAGACAACTCCAGGTGGTCGGGCGCTGAAATTCTACTCTTCCGTACGGTTGGATGTACGTCGTGTCGAAAGTATTAAAATGGGTAACGACGTCGTAGGTAACCGCACAAAGATCAAGATTGTGAAGAATAAGGTAGCACCTCCATTTAAGCAAGCAGATGTTGATATCATGTATGGTGAAGGAATTTCCAGAGAAGGAAGTCTTGTAGATATCGGTACTGAAATGGACATCGTGAATAAGAGCGGTGCATGGTATTCCTATGAGGGCGAACGTCTGGGTCAAGGACGTGAGAATGCCAAACAGTTTTTGAAGGAACATCAAGATATTGCACTCATCATTGAGAACAAGATCCGTGAAGCAAGTAATTTGTCCACTATTGTTGCTGCGCCGAATGAAGCAGAACTCATTGCAGAACAAGAAGAAGAAAAGCTGCTTCTCGAAATAGAATAATTTATTAAGAAATAGGACGCCCTGTGATTGATTGTTGCAGGGTGTCTTTTCTTAACAGTGCAATGAATGAAAGAACACAACTGATATAGCTACGAGGTGACAAGCAACTATGGTAATACAACTGGATATGGATTTTGAATCTGAAGCGCAGGACGAACAGGTCCTATCTGATTTTCCTGATGGTGAACTTTTAGAAATTACTAAGATAGAGCGTCAGAAGAAATCGGACCACCGTTATATCATACATTTCGGAGCCTATAACATGACTGTACACGAAGACGTCATGATTAAATATCGGATGATTACTGGAAATTCTTTTATGAAGGCTGATTTGGAGGAAATTGTTGTAGCTGATGAGCGTCAACGAGCTTATGTAGAAGGGCTTCGTTATCTAGAACGAAAGCCACGAACCGCTATGGAAATGACTCGCCGTTTACGTCAGAAGGAAATAGGGGAGACTATTATTGCGGAAGTGGTGCAACGGCTACAGCAGGAAAGATTTCTTGATGACCCCTTGTATGCTAAGCAGTGGGCGGAGCAACGCATTACGAACCAGCGAAAGGGGAAAATGTGGATCCGCCAAGAGCTACGTGAGAAAGGAATCGACAAAACCTTGATCTCGGAAGCACTGGAGAATGTTAGTCCTGAACAAGAACTAGAGAGTGCACTTCAGACTGGACGTAAGAAATGGAATCTCATCCGTGGTGAAGCCACAGATAAACGAAGAAAGACTGGAGCCTTCTTAATGCGGCGTGGATTCTCGGGCGATATGGTACGACAAGTGATCAATACTTTACTTGAGGAAGACAATTATGAGGGTGAAGATGAGGAATTTTACTAGACTCACTGATTCTCTTGACATTAATGCGCATATCGACTCTCTTGACAATGTCTTTTTATAAATAATAAAATATAACATGAATCGGCATAAAGTAAGAATCCTTTTTCCTTCCCAAAAAGGAGACTTTTTAAACGGTTCGCGTACAACTCATATGAAATGTAATCGCCGGATAAGGCGGGCAGTGTGCATGTGCAGCATGTGCAGTATGGCAATCGGTTATTTACCGGTTTTTTGTATGGTGATGAACGGATAGTTTAACAACTGCACAATTCCCAGGGACATACCTTGGAGAGGAACCAACGAGGAGGTGAACAGATGCAACCATGGATCTGGGTCATTATCGTTCTCGTTGTAGCTGCATTATTCTTTGGGTTCGGTTATTTTATTCGTAAATCCCTTGCAGAAGCTAAAATTCAAAGCGCAGAAAGAGAAGCCGTAGTCATCGTGGAGAACGCGAAGAAAGACGCAGAGGCGCTGAAGAAAGAAACGGTATTGGAAGCTAAGGACGAAGTCCATAGAATCCGTACTGAAGCTGAGAAAGAAACTCGTGAACGTCGGAATGAAATCCAACGGCAAGAGAGACGTTTGCTGCAAAAGGAAGAATCTCTGGATAAAAAAATGGAATCGCTTGAAAGAAAAGAAGAACAAGTAGCTAACAAAGAGAAACGAATTGATGAAACCCAACAGCAAATTGATGTTATTTACAAAAACCAAGTCACTGAATTGGAACGTATTTCCAATTTGAGCATCGAAGATGCAAGAAGTATTATTCTTAGCAATGTTGAGCAAGAAGTTCGCCATGAAACGGCTCAAATGATCAAAGAAATTGAACAGCAGGCGAAAGAGGAAGCGGATAAGAAATCCCGCGAAATCATCACACTCGCTATCCAACGCTGTGCAGCTGATCACGTAGCGGAAACAACGGTTTCAGTTGTTACGTTACCGAACGAAGAGATGAAAGGTCGGATTATCGGTCGTGAAGGCCGTAATATTCGTGCATTGGAAACTCTTACAGGTATCGACCTCATTATTGATGATACGCCGGAAGCAGTTATTTTGTCGGGATTTGATCCAATCCGCCGTGAAGTGGCCCGTACGGCACTTGAGAAGCTAGTGGCTGATGGACGTATCCATCCCGCTCGGATTGAAGAGATGGTGGAGAAATCCCGCAAAGAAGTGGACGAACGGATTCGCGAATATGGTGAGCAAGCTACTTTCGAAGTGGGGGTTCACGGATTGCATCCAGATTTGATCAAGATTCTGGGTCGTCTGAAATTCCGTACGAGCTATGGTCAAAATGTATTGAAGCACTCCATGGAGGTTGCTTATTTAACTGGACTGATGGCCGGTGAGCTTGGGGAAGACATCGTGCTTGCAAAACGTGCAGGATTGCTCCATGATATCGGCAAAGCGCTGGATCATGAAGTAGAAGGATCGCACGTTGAGATCGGCGTTGAACTAGCGAAGAA
>DJUJ01000091.1:21878-38369 GCA_002438345.1 Paenibacillus sp. UBA6285 | reverse complement strand
CATCCGGTTGTTATCAACAGTATCGCGTCTCATCATGGAGATTGCGAAGCTACCTCGGTTATTGCTATGTTGGTTGGTGCAGCTGATGCATTGTCGGCAGCAAGACCTGGCGCTCGCCGTGAAACACTGGAAACGTATATTAAACGTCTAGAAAAACTGGAAGAAATCTCAGAGTCGTTCGAAGGCGTTGAGAAATCATTTGCTATTCAGGCGGGCCGTGAGGTACGCGTGATGGTACAGCCAGAGAAGATTGACGATGCAGAGGCATTCCGTCTTGCTCGCGATATTACGAAAATGATTGAAAGTGANNATTATCCAGGACATATCAAAGTTACCGTTATTCGTGAGACACGGGCTGTTGAATACGCTAAATAGGTGGAATATAAGGTTAAGGGATAAGATGTAACTTATACTTTCTTATATTTGATGAAAATTGGCCCCTAAGCGGGGCCTTTTTTCTTTCAATATGAGGTCTTATCCATTAGATATAGCGGTTAAGATTAGGGGGAGAGAATCATTAAAGTACTATTTATTGGAGATATCGTAGGCAATGTTGGCAGAAAGGCTCTTCGTGAGATGTTACCCTCATTAAAAAGTAAATATCAGCCACATATTATTATTGTTAATGGTGAAAATTCTGCTGCCGGTAGAGGGATTACCAAGGCGATCGCTAATGAATTTTTTAACTGGGGCGTTCACGGTATAACCATGGGGAATCACACATGGGACAACAAAGATATTTTTGAGTTTATCGACGACGAGGCTCGGATTATTCGTCCAGCCAATTTTCCGCCAGGAACACCAGGAAGAGGTTATACAGTTGTTAAAGGTAACGGTAAAGAACTGGCTATAGTAAATTTGCAAGGGCGGACGTTTTTACCCGCTATTGATTGTCCTTTCCGTGTCGGGGAAGAAATCGTTGAAGAACTTCGTAGAGATCATAAATGTATACTCGTTGATTTCCATGCAGAGGTCACTTCTGAGAAAATCGCCATGGGGTATTTCATGGATGGTCGCGCATCGATTGTAGTAGGGACACATACTCACGTTCAAACGAATGATGATGTGATTTTGCCAGGAGGAACTGCGTATTTGACCGATGCGGGAATGGTTGGTTCAAGCGAAGGAATTCTGGGTATGGAAAGAGATGCAGTACTTTATAAGTTCACTACTCAACTACCGGCACGATTTGTTGTCGATGAAGGCAAGTGGCAGCTTCATGGTTTATTTGCAGAAATAGATGAGAGTACTGGTGCGGCAACTCGTCTGGAGAAGATACGTCTTCGTGAAGATGAATGGGTTATGAGCTAAGAGTAGGATAGAGTGAAGTTTAATCCGGGTAATTTCGCCGAGTTAGGGTAAAGTGTGATATTTTTTATATCGGAAAAGAGTATCTTTTATACCATTTTTGGAAGACGTGGTCCGTAAAAAGAAGGAATTATTTCCTCTCTCGCGAATAACATCTAAAGTAGTGGAAGAACACCATTATTTTCCCAGGGGAGGTACTTACTATGGATGTATTAAAAGTATCAGCTAAATCCAATCCAAATTCCGTCGCCGGCGCATTAGCAGGTGTTCTTCGTGAACGTGGATCGGCTGAATTACAAGCTATTGGAGCTGGAGCACTGAATCAAGCAGTCAAAGCAGTTGCCATTGCCCGGGGATTTGTTGCACCAAGCGGAGTTGATTTGATCTGCATTCCTGCGTTCACAGATATCGTGATTGATGGAGAAGATCGAACCGCGATTAAACTGATTGTAGAACCCAGATAATAGACCTATAGAACGGATGAACCTGTTTACTTTTGTAAACGGGTTTTTTGCTTTTGATTTATAGTCTAACGTTTTTTTGCATAGTATCTGAAATAGGCATTTGGAAATGAAATGAACGGCTGGAACTGCGAGAAAGTGAGGTTGTAGAATGAGGGTTGATAAGCTTAAGGTAGCGGATTTCCATTGTGATGTGCTAAGCAAAATGCAAGCCTCTCCGGATATTAATTTCAACAATGATCCACGACTAGATGTTACAGCAGAACGGCTGGCATCTGGTGGAGTGGAGCTGCAATGTTTTGCGATATACCTTTCAGCTACCAGAGGTAGACCTAGCTTTGAACATGTTCTNNAGGACAAATCGATCTCTTTAGGCAAAAGATAATAAACACAGATGGGCTTCAGTGGCTACGTTGGAAGGAGGAAGTAGGAAATCGATTAGTTGGACCACCCCCACAAGCAATGCTCTCTATGGAGGGCGTAGAAGGCTTAGAGGGGAACTTGTTTTATGCACAACTCTGTTTCGAACTTGGCGTGCGGTTTCTTGGTGTAACTTGGAATTATGCCAATTGGGCAGCAGATGGAGTGCTCGAGAAGCGCAACGGTGGATTTACTGAGAAAGGGCGAAAGCTGATAGAATGGTGCAACCACAGTGGAATGCTGCTGGATGTCTCGCATTTGTCACAAGCAGGGTTTTGGGAACTAGCAGATTTAAGCACTCGACCATTTATAGCTTCTCATTCGAATGCCGCAGCCATTTGTCGTCATGTTAGAAATTTAAATGATGAACAGATTAAAGCTCTAATTGCAATGGACGGAAGAATGGGACTGACCTTTTATCCGTGGTTTGTAAGTGATGATGGAACAGCTCGTATTGAAGATTTGTTAAAGCATATTGAACATGTATGTAGCCTTGGTGGAGAGAAGCATATGATGTTTGGTTCTGATTTTGACGGGATTGATACTTGGGTAGAGAAGTTGGAGCACCCGGGAAAATACCCTGAACTTATAGAGCAGCTACTTCGTTATTATCCGGAGGATGCTGTAAAAGGCTGGATGTATGAGAATGCGTCATCTTATTTAGGCACAAACTTGCCCTCTCAGGTGTCCAAACCATGACAATCTTGTTCAAAAAACATAAATTGTCGAAAAAAAGGCCTTCGTTATGATGCAGGCCTTTTTATTTTTGGGTAATAAGATGTATAATGATTAATGGCTTGTACAGATACTAGAGAAAATACAAGGAGTGACTTTACTATGAGTAAGACTGTACCCGTAGGTGTGTCGGCTAGACATATTCACCTTACGCAGGAGCACGTGGAGGCTCTGTTTGGCCCAGGATATCAATTAACTGAGTTCAAACCACTTTCCCAACCAGGACAATTTGCAGCAAACGAACAAGTAGCAGTTATCGGTAGCAAAGGTAAATTTGACAAGGTAAGAATTTTGGGACCTGCTCGTCCGGCTTCCCAATTAGAAATTTCCCGTACTGACTCCTTCGCACTTGGCGTGAAAGCTCCAGTTCGCGAATCTGGAAATATTGAAGGAACACCTGGCATTACGCTTAAAGGACCTGCTGGTGAAGTAGTATTGGAGCAAGGCGTTATTATCGCAGCTCGTCACATTCATTTCCACACTTCTGAAGCTGAAGCATGGGGCATCTCGGATAAGCAATTGCTTAAAGTTCGTCTCGGTGGCGACCGCGGTCTCGTATTGGAGAACGTAATAGCTCGTGTATCCGACAGCTTCAAACTTGATATGCATATTGATACTGACGAAGCTAATGCTGCTGGTGCCAACAATGGCGACACTGCTGAAATCGTAGACTAGTCTTCATACGAATGATAAGAAGCGGGGGAGAAATCCTTCGCTTTTTTTGTTTATCCTGCGGTCGAAAAAACTTTGACTGTCTTATCTGCTTGAACGTATCGGAATGCATAGCTCTTATTGCCTTATATCCATACTGATTTGGGCTTCATTTTCATGAATAGCTGCAACTGAGTCCGATAGCGCGGTAAAAAGTCACGAATTCTCAAAATAAGGGCGTCTGAGTCCAATCACACAACAAGAGATCCCCTCAGAAGAACACGAGAAGTATACTGCTGTTGTTTGAGTATAGTGGATGTATGCTGAAATGGATTTTTAATGAAAATTGGTGTGATGATAAAGAATATCTATTATTACGTGACTAATTGTGTTATGATTATTGTTTATGACGTGACAAAAAGATTTATTGTTAAGAATATATGTATTAGAAATTAAGGAGACCCAATGACATTTAACGAACTGAATATTATGCCTGCGATTTTAAAGGCTTTAAGCAAAGAAAACTATACATCACCTACACCAATACAGGAACAATCGATTCCAGCTGTATTAGAGGGTAGAGACTTACTTGGATGCGCTCAAACAGGAACAGGGAAGACAGCTGCATTTTCCGTACCCATCATTCAGTTATTGAGTGAGCAATCAAGTCCAAACAAAACCAATAATGTGCGACGCATTCGCTCGTTGATCTTAACACCTACAAGAGAACTAGCGATTCAAATAGCTGATAATATAAAGGCTTATAGCCAATACACAGATATCCGCTCTGCTGCCATTGTTGGCGGTGTGTCACAGAAAGTGCAGGAGCGTGCGCTGAATCAAGGTGCTGATATTCTTATTGCTACACCAGGTAGACTCATCGACTTAATTAATCAAAAACGTGTGGATTTGCAGTATGTCCAAATTCTTGTCTTAGATGAAGCTGACCGGATGCTAGATATGGGCTTTATCCATGATGTGAAGAGAATTATCGCCAAAATGCCTACGAAGAAACAAACACTGTTCTTCTCGGCAACGATGCCTACTGAAATTTCCAAATTGATCAAAACCTTGCTTGTGAATCCAGTAAAATTAGAAATCACACCCGTGTCATCTACTGCGGATAGAATCGATCAATCGATCTATTTATTAGAGAATGGAAATAAGCAAAATCAATTGAATCTTCTGTTACAGGATAAATCGATCATTTCTGCACTGGTGTTTACTCGTACAAAACGTGGCGCGGACCGTGTTACACGCGATCTAGCGAAAGTGAACATTTCTGCACAAGCCATTCACGGCAATAAATCGCAGAATGATCGTCAGAATGCATTACGGAATTTTAAAAGTGGTGCAACCCGCGTTCTTGTAGCTACAGATATCGCCGCACGAGGAATTGATATTGATGAGCTGTCTCATGTAATCAACTTCAACTTGCCAAATATTCCAGAAACCTACGTACACCGAATTGGTCGTACGGGTAGAGCTGGGTTAAGTGGAACGGCAATATCTTTTTGCGAATCTGAAGAGCTTCCGTTCCTTAAAGATATCGAGAAATTGATCGGAAAATCGATTCCTGAAGTGAAGGATCACCCGTATCCGATGTCTCGTAAAACGCAGATGAAGACAGAGCGATCTTCGAAACCGTCAGGTTCGAGATCAGTAGCTTCTAAACCATCGAATTCCAGACCATCAACAGCTAAACCATCAGCATCAAAATCAGTGGCATCTAAACCAGCCAAAGCAAAGCCTAAGTCTAACCCTCCATTGAAGCCAAAGTCTGAGTGGTTCACTAAAGGAAGACAAACGAGCAGCAGATAAGTTATTTTTGAACGCTGTACGTTTTTTATAGTACGATCTCAAAATCGTCAGAGAAATCTGATGGTTTTTTTACTGAGAATTTACAACAAAAAACAGCCGCTAAAACAGTTCCTCACTGAATAACGGCTGTTGTATTTTCTCTTATGCGGTCGCTTCGATCGTGCTGTCCTGAACATAGGAGCTCAGTTCTTCCTGAAGCGCTGTGCTGATGGAAGTCATAGGAAGGCGAAGCGTATCTGATGCGATTAGGCCATTCTGGCTAAGCATCCATTTGATTGGAGCGGGATTGGACTCCTTGAACAAGAGGCGGATGATTGGCAGCAGTTGTTCAAAGTTTTCTTTTGCCAAGTCTAATTGACCCGATTTGAAGGCTTCGTATATACGGACACATTCTGCAGGATAAACGTTCGCAGTAGCAAGCATGCCTCCAGCTGCTCCGCAGCTAAGCATTTCATAAAAGAGTGAATCGTCGCCGCCAAGCACAGGTTTGGAACCCGTACGGACTAACTCGGTAACCATTTTAGTGCTGCCAGAGCAGTCTTTTAAACCAACAACATTATTCATTTCTAAGATTGTGCGTGCAGTATCTATGGTCATAGCGGTACCTGTACGACTTGGAATGTCATAAGCCATGATCGGAATGCCTACTTCTGCTGCTTTGCGGAAATGTGCAATGATGCCCTCTTGCGAAGGACGACTATAATAAGGGACGACTACTAGTGCGCAATCAGCTCCAAGGTTAGCTGCGATCTCAGTGCGTGCTACTGTAGAAGCTGTGTCATTGGTTCCTGTACCGACTACTAAGGGGATAGATGTAGATTGTAAAAGCTCACGGGAAGTGTTTACTAGAAGCTGCATTTCATTTACGGTTACAGTTGGCGATTCACCGGTGGTTCCATTAACGACCAGACCTTGTATGCTGTTGTTAATAATGTTCTTTACATAACGCTGGTACGAATCCAAATCAACTTCACCAGCAGCATTGAACGGGGTAACCACGGGGACATAAATTCCATAAATCTGTTGTTCTGTAAGCATAAATTATCGGCCTCCAAAATATTTTAATTCCTCTACATACACTTTACCATGGAATGTTGCATCGTCGTTAGCTATAATAAATGATGTGGATCATCAAAAATATTGATGTTAGGGTGAGGTTATGGATTTAACCTATTTACGAACATTCCGTGAGGTGGCTAAACGTCAGAGCTTTACACGTGCTGCTGAAGAGTTAGGTTACGCCCAGTCGAGTGTTACGATGCAAATACAGAAAATAGAGAAGGAATATGGAGTGCCTTTAATAGAAAGGCATGGTCGACAGCTGCGTCTTACCCCGCCTGGAGAAGAGCTTTTGAAGCTGTTCGTGGAGATTTTGGATCTGTATGATCGTTCTAAAGAAACCATCGCCCAGCAAATAGGAGGCACGCTAACCATTGGTACGATAGATTCTTTAGCTGCATTCTACTTGCCACCTTACCTACAGCAGTTAAGGACGAAATTCCCGAAACTTGATATCCATCTGCAAACTATGCAGGAAGCTAACCTTGTAGCCAAGATAAAAGATGGGGAAGTTGACATCGGCTTAATGCTCGATCGGACCACAGCTGATTCTTTACTGGAGCGTACAATTATCAGAGAGGAACCGCTTGTATTAATAGCACCAGTCAATCATGCGCTTGCTCAGAAGGATGTTGTAACTTTACAGGATCTGAATAATTGTGAATTGATTGTCTCTGAGGAAAGCTGTATTTACCGGAGTCTGTTCGAGAATTTGTTAAAAGAGCACGGTATTATATTCCGCATAGGTTTTGAGCTTTCGAATCTGGAGGCGATTAAACGTTGTGTCATGAATGGTCTTGGGATTGCATTATTGCCGAAAATTGTTGCAGAGGAAGAAATTGAGCGGGGGAACTTGGCCGAGCTGCCCTTCGCACATCCGGAAATTCACTTTGATCTGCAGCTTCTGATGCACCCTAAGAAATGGAAGTCTCAACCGTTGCAATTTCTAACCCAAATGCTACTTGCAAATCATTAGTTAACTCCCGTCAGGGGTGGATCGTTAATTAACGATGAAATTCTAAATTTGTATGCAAAAGATAGCATTATGTAAAGAAAATCGCTGTAAATATTGACATTCAAAATCAGTTTATGTTATATAAAAAGAAGAATTAGCACTCAACACATTGGAGTGCTAATCACTATGTGTTGGACAAGATGGTTATTTTGAAAGGAGATCTATTTATTCA
Source organism: Paenibacillus sp. UBA6285 (assembly GCA_002438345.1). Classification (GTDB taxonomy): domain Bacteria; phylum Bacillota; class Bacilli; order Paenibacillales; family Paenibacillaceae; genus Paenibacillus_AQ. Next base: position 30,727 of record DJUJ01000091.1, on the reverse strand, counting down.
TGGCCAAAAAAGAGTTTAAAGCCGAATCGAAAAGATTGCTGGAAATGATGATTAACTCCATTTATACACAACGGGAAATTTTCTTGCGCGAGCTAATTTCCAATGCAAGTGATGCGATTGATAAGATTTATTACAAAGCATTAGCCGATGAAGGCCTGGTCTTCAATAAAGAAGATTATTATATTAAAGTGACAGCCGATAAGGCGAACAGAACCTTGACGATTTCCGATACAGGTATCGGAATGACGCAAGAAGAGCTGGAGAATAACTTGGGAACGATCGCGAAGAGCGGATCCCTTGCTTTTAAGAAAGAGAACGAGGCTAAAGATGGACACAACATCATAGGTCAGTTCGGGGTTGGCTTCTATGCTGCGTTTATGGTGGCAGATGACGTTACAGTGATCAGTAAGGCGCTTGGTAGCGACGAGGCCTTTAAATGGGAGTCTAAGGGCGCTGATGGCTATACCCTCGAGCCTGTCGAGAAGGATTCTGTAGGTACTGATGTCATTTTGAAAATTAAAGAGAATACCGAAGAAGATCAATACGATGAATATTTGGAAGAATATCGCCTGAAATCCATCATCAAAAAATACTCTGACTTCATTAGATACCCTATTAAGATGGATATAACAGGTAGAAAACCAAAAGAGGGTACAGAAAATGAGTTTGATGAATATATAGAAGAACAAACTATAAATAGTATGGTTCCTATATGGAGAAAAAATAAAAATGAACTTACTAACANNAAATGGACGTGAAGGAGCAGAAACCAAAAGAAGGCACCGAGAACGAGTTCGAGGAAGTTGTTCAAGAGCAAACCGTGAACAGCATGGTGCCAATCTGGCGGAAGAACAAAAACGAGCTGACTACTGAAGATTACGATAACTTCTATGCTGAGAAACGTTACGGCTTCGACAAGCCGCTAAAACATATTCATATCAGTGCAGATGGTGCTGTCGTCTATAATGCGATTTTGTTCATCCCAGAAAATACTCCGTTTGACTATTACACTAAGGAATATGAGAAAGGTCTTGAACTCTATTCCAACGGCGTACTCATCATGAACAAATGTGCAGATCTGCTGCCTGATTACTTCAGCTTTGTAAAAGGTATGGTGGATTCAGAGGATCTTTCTCTGAACATTTCCAGAGAAATGCTGCAGCATGACCGTCAGCTGTNNCCTGATCGCTAAGAACATCAAGAACAAAGTGAAGGGTCAATTGCAAAGCTTGCTTAAGGATGAAAGAGAAAAATACGAGCAGTTCTATAAAGCTTTTGGCAGACAGCTCAAGTTCGGTGTGTATAACGATTACGGTATGCACAAAGACACGCTTCAAGATTTGCTAATGTTCTACTCCTCCACTGAGAAGAAGCTGGTTACGCTGGACGAGTACGTTTCAAGAATGCCAGAAGATCAGAAGTATATCTACTATGCTTCCGGAGAGTCGATCGACAGAATCGAGAAGCTTCCACAAACGGAGCTTGTATCTGATAAAGGATATGAAATTCTCTACTTCACTGATGATATTGACGAATTCGCGATCAAGATGATTATGTCCTATAAGGAAAAAGAATTTAAATCGGTATCCAGCGGTGACCTAGGCATCGAAGCAGACGAGGCAGACAAGCCAACGGAAGCGGAAGAGAACGAGAACAAGGAACTTTTTGAAGCGATGAAGGACATCTTGTCCGGCAAAGTGAAGAATGTCAAAGCTTCCAAGCGTTTGAAGACTCATCCGGTTTGTCTTTCCACGGAAGGCGAGCTGACCATCGAAATGGAGAAAATTCTAAAATCGATGCCGAATGGCCAAGAGGTTCAAGCGGATAAGGTACTCGAAATCAACATCAATCACGAAGTATTCAATTCCTTAAAAGCTGCTGCTGAGAACGATAAAGAGAAGCTCGGTTTATACACGAATCTGCTGTACAACCAAGCTCTGTTGATCGAAGGTCTGCAAGTTAGCGATCCTGTACAATTCACAAATGATATTTGCAAAATCATGAAATAATTTAAAGTACAGAGACCATCCAATTGTATTACGATTGGGTGGTCTTTTTTATTAAACCAATTTATTTTGTTGTGCGCAGAAGGTAGTAATCTATTTTAGGATTTTTATTTGTACAACCACTGATCGAATAAACAATCTCACCTTGTGCATTTTTTTCACTCGTTATATCAGAGCAAGTATCGGTTCTAACTCCTGTGTTGCTCCCACCAAATTCATCATTAGAAGTATCGTAGCTATAACTAATTAAGCTGCCATTAAACTTCAAATCCTTAAAAATGGGATCGCCCTCATCTGTGTAACTTGTAACTCTTATACTGTCTGCTTTTTTGCTGGAGAGATTCGTTATGAATTGCTCGAATTTATCGAGGTTATACACTTTTTCAATAGAAACAATATCTCCTCTACTGATGGCTTCTTCGGAAGTATAGGGCTCACTTTTGGACACGGAATTGACCTCATTACCGGAGCAACCCCATATCCCTGTTAGTATTAGGAACGATAGTATAAGAATGCTTATTTTTTTCATTAAAAGCCCCCCCTTTTAACTTATCTATATTAACAAGACGGGAAATAATAAAAAATGTTACGAAGTGCTTGATGTTTCGCATTGACTTTACTCGACAATTTAAGTATTATTTCCAGTAACTTGAATATTAAAAAGCAAAGAAGAGAAAGAGTACCACGGCAATTCTTTCTACAGAGAGCTCCGGTCGCTGAAAAGGAGTAAAGAAAACCCTTGGGAATATGGTCTCAGAGCTGCGCATCGAAACCTTTTGGGTTGTAGGCTGCGCCGGAACCTGCATCCGTTACAGTGCTAGGGTATAAACGTTTATTAACGTCGTACCTGAAGAGGTAAATGTCATGAGGCATTTATAAAATTAGGTGGTAACACGTGAGTAGAACTCTCGTCCTTTATGGATGGGAGTTTTTTTGTTGTCTAAAAAAAGGAGGAGAAGGTTAATGAGTAATGTGTTTATTGGTGGCGCTTGGCCGTATGCAAATGGGTCTTTACATCTTGGAAGATTATCAAGTGTGTTGCCTGGGGATGTGCTGGCACGCTATTTTCGCTGTAAGGGGGATAACGTTTTATATGTGTCTGGCAGCGATTGTCATGGCACACCTGTAGCGGTTCAGGCTGCTAATGAAGGAATCGAACCCGGCGTGTATGCAAACAGATACCACGAGGAGTTTCTGAAGTGCTTTGAACAGCTTGGGTTTAGTTATGATTTATATACTCGAACGGACCAACAGCAGCATCACAAGGTCGTGCAAGAGTTGTTTGTAGAGCTACTAGAGAATGGGTATTTATATAAAAAAACAATCCCGCAATGTTACTGCGAAGTGGATCAGCGTTTTTTGCCTGACAGATATGTGGAAGGGACTTGTCCTGTATGTGGCCAGTATGCGCGGGGGGATCAATGTGATTATTGTTCTACGATTCTGGACCAAGCCGATTTATTAGACAGAGTCTGCAAATTATGTGGGAACACGCCAACAGAAAGACTCACAGAACATTATTATCTAAGTTTATCTAATTTTCAAACTGTATTAACGGAATATATAGACGAAGCACGGAACTGGAGAGAAAATGCGGTCAAGCTGACAAAACGATATTTGAAAGAAGGTCTTCAAGATCGTGCGGTAACCAGAGACTTATCTTGGGGTGTAGATGTTCCTGTAGCTGGATTTGAAGACAAGAAGATTTATGTCTGGATTGAGGCAGTAAGTGGTTATTTATCAGCCAGCAAGCAGTGGGCCGAACAAACTGGAGGAACCTGGGAGGATTTTTGGTCAGAGGAAAAAGGGGATATTACCGCTTATTATGTCCATGGCAAAGACAATATTCCTTTTCACACCTTGATATGGCCAGCCGTGTTATTGGGAGCTCGTAGTCTGCATTTACCGGATCGGATTATATCCAGCGAATATTTAACTCTTGAGGGGCAGAAGTTCTCAACTAGCCGTAATTGGGCGGTCTGGGTACCTGATATTCTGGAGCGGTATCACCCTGACTCTATTCGTTATTTCTTAATTGCCAACGGGCCTGAGAAGCGGGATACGGATTTTTCCTGGAGAGAGTTTATTTATAGTCATAATGGTGAGCTGCTTGGAGCATTTGGTAACTTTGTGAATCGCTCATTGGCTTTTGTAGGGAAGTTTTATGAAGGGATAGTGCCAAGTGGAAAGTTAGATAAGGTGTGGAGAGACAACATTGACCAATTGTATCTAGAAGCAGGACGACTAATTGAAGCAGGTCATTTGAAAGAAGCTCTGGAGTATATTTTTTCTTATGTGCGAAAAGCAAACCAGTATTTTGATCTACAAAAACCATGGATACAGGTAAAAGAAGATCAGGAGTCCTGTGGTTCTACAATATATACATGCGTGCAGATTATAGCTAATTTGGCGAATTTGCTGCATCCGTTTCTACCGTTTTCTTGTGAGAAGATCAGGGGATTCCTATCGCTTGAACTACCGAATTGGAAGCCCCGCTCGGTTCCCCCTTATCAACAGGTAACTGATTTGCAATTGTTGTTTGAACGAATTGATATAAGTCAAATTAAAGAAGAAGAGCAAAGATTAGAACAACAAAAAGTCAATAAATAGGAATGGTTAAGACAAGCTCTGGGAAGGATCCTTAACCCTTTCACGAACTCCAAAAAGAGGAGGTTTCCGAATGGATATCGAATGGATTAATGAGCATTACAAGGAAGCAAATAAAATATTATTATTTTCTACAGAGGTTACTAGAGAATGAACATTTATATAAAAACATCCCTGCTGATTAACCAATAAATTACATCACAGCATAGCAAAAAGGACGCCTTTTTTTGTGGAATCATTTGTACCATCAAATGACTCTGTAACAGAAAGAGGCGACCTCATGTGAAAGTCTAAAATGCTTCCAAATCTTATTCAATCCGTACTTCTCGAGGAAGACTTTGTGATTCGTCTAACTGATAAAATGATTATTCGCTTACTTACTTGTTCTCCATGCAAGGATACCCCCTTTCATACTCTTACAAGCCTCTAATGCGACTTCTGGCGTATTAAGCTCATCACCCCAAGCGATATAGTAACGGAATTCATAGAATCCACCTAGTGTCGCCTTAAAGTTCGTTTCCCAATAATTATTCATGGGCCATGAATAGAGATGGGCTGGATCATTCGCTAGTCCAGGGTGTCCGCTCAATAGTCGATCTTCATAGTCTAAGGAACCGAGCTGGATGAGCGGTGTATCTGGCATCGCAATGGCAACACCACGTGTGTCACGGACATAAGCTACACCTTCATCGACACAATAGAAATCTGCCAAGGATCCAGGCAACTGATCAATTCGTGGCCGTAAGGCTGCGCCTGTCTTTTCTATCCACAGCGCATCTTGCCCAGTAGCGGGAGCACTCCCAAACGGAAGTGAAATGTACACATTTTCTGGATCCCATACACTTTCTTTATGCATACGTACGGCTACATCGGCTCGTGCACGATCAGCGTATACGGTGACGAGTAAGGAATAGTGACTGCAACCATTCACGCGATAGGTCAATTGAACTTTTCCATAAAGGGCACCATTTTCAACGATATTGACATTAACTAATGCTCCGACAGAGGTTATCGCATCAGCGCCTCTGCGATTTCGTCCCATCTTACGACGTACATCATACATTTCAAACTCATTGGGAGCTTGAGTTACGTTGTAAACAGGGGAGAATGGATTGTGATTCCGATCAGACCGTAGTAAATCTTGTTGACTGCTCTTGTCAAACCACTTCGTAATCCCTGCCCCAAGTTCCCATTCGATCCGAACGAAAGGTGACTCGATAAATTTCGGTGTCACATGCAGCTTCGGTGGAACAGGTGGAATAATATCCAGCATGCGATCGGATCCAATATAATCGGTTCGATACGCTGTTACCGGCGGACGCGCCTCGGCTGCCTTCATCGTCAATTGTACCTTTTGATTCGGCTGCAAGGTTTCTGGGATTGTAATGATGACCCCTCGGTGTGCCGTCACCATTTGAGCATCGTAGACGGTTCCAGTCACTTCATCGAGTACTTCAAAGCCATTTTTCAGCTCTGTAATGTACCAGCCCTCCATAATTAATTGGGCATAATCGGTTTGGACAAAGTTATTTGGGTTATGCAACTCAAATTTCATAGGGCGATCTGGTCCTAATAGTGCATCTCCTTGTGCCTCAAGGATATCGTATAATGCGGTATGGGTAAGTGCACTCGCATTGGCGGCGTAAGCTTCTTTTCGACAGCCAAGCTCTTGTACGAACGGGTTCCAAGGTTCTGTCACAGAGGAATGGTACCCCCATGTATGTTCGGCGAATAAAGCCAACGCATATTCAATCGCTTCGAGCCGCTCTTGGGAAACAATTTCATGGGCAGGATCTAACTGCTTCACCTTCGTGTACACGCGTTGCGCCTCGCGGAAGATTTGAACATGCATCGGGGTAGTCGCTGAGCCATCTGTCCACCAATCGGGCCAATCTCCTCGGTAGGTCACGATTTCTTCCGGATGCTCGTTCGCATAGGCTCTTAAATCTGTAAAGAAATCATCCAGTGTCGCTGGTTGAATCAAGATCCGATCCCCATGCAACGCATTCCATTGGTTTACGAAATCCATTAATGCGGCATTCGGTGAGCCATTATCTGTAGGGAGCCCAGATACCATGACAGGTACTAACGGGAAGGTATAGCCATCTTCAACTAATTGCTCTAAATATCGATCAAATCGCGCTTCAGCGACTTCCAAGGACACGCCTTTTCGCACATCATGATCATCGCGAATCGTATAGGAACCTCCGATACCCGGAATTAAGCCGAGGTCATTTCCGAACATATAATGCTCGCCACTCCACGTTAGAATCCGATCACCTTTTGGGGTTTCCCACCAGAATGGAATTTGCTTCTTCCATAGTGGAAACATGGAGTGATGTGTATGAATACAGGTAATTAAATTCTCGATCCCTGCATCGGCCAAGACTTGACTATATCCCCAGCCAAAGCCAGTGATGTCCGCAGTCATAGCAGAACGTACCGGGAATTGAATCGATTGACCATAGTTGGTAATCCGTTGAATCATGACGGAGAGCATCTCTTGATTTAATTGCTCACCGAAATTGAGATAAGTTCCAGATAGACCGATATAGCCTTTTTGGACCGCTTGCGCGAATTCTTCTTGTTCTGTTAGCGTCGCTTTTAAGAGGAAGGATTCAACTGGCCAGAACGTTTCGCATACCCATTTATAGCCCTTCCAATCTAAGCGAGCACCGCTCTCGATATCACGTACAATTTGTAACGCTTGGCGAATGTAATTGACATGATACTGACGGATTTTCTCTTGACGTTGTGTGTAGCCAACATCCGTATGAGAATGTTGAATGACGTAAATTTTCCATGGTTTGTGGGTGGTCATTGTAAAGCTCCTTTCAGGTATTTTATGATTAAAGATGAGATTGGAATTTCAGCTTGAAGCGGAATAACGCATCCTCTTCGTACCAAGCCTGGAAATTTGTCCCCCAGACATTATTGTGTAAATTGACATGCATCCCTCCAGTAAGTGAAGCAAACGTATGATCAAATTGCACAAGCCGTGGTTCTCCAGGAGATACGAGCGCGGAATCTAATGTCGTGATATCCACTTGACCGTCCGCTGCCGCANNAACGTCTAGTGGGGAAGTGAGTTGTCCGATTTTATCTAGCTTCCATTGATTTGGATTATTGACGATCGGATTGAAGCTCATCCATGCTGCTTCTGGGAGGCGATATGCATCCTTATGGAACCATTGAAGATTACATTCTACGGTAGCAGTGTGCTTCTTAAATATATATTCGATGGTCAATTCTCGTGGAGCACCCATTCCTTCACTAGCTGCTCTAGGCATCTTTAACGTAGCAAGGACAACATCCTGTTCTTCCCCACATACCGCTTGCAAGGATAACAGTTTGGGCTTCGTCACGGTATGCGTTATCCATTCTTTCGTCAGATCCATACCTGGTTTCCCGAAATCTCCGGTTGCCCATACATGCGTATGTTTCCAGCGCACGTGATATTCACGGTACCAACGATCATAATCCGCTTGGGAGAAAGTCTCATAAGAGAATAATCCGATCGGGTTGTTCGGCCCAGCCCACTCTCGATTACGTTGGTCTAGTAAACTGATAATAGAACCGTTATCCTCAAACACGACCTCAAAGTCTCCTAAAGTATAGGATTGATCCGTGTGCAATATTGTCACATCCGCATCAGCAATCTGTGGACGAACCGGTCGTAATGCGGCTAGAGCAGCTCGTGCTTGGATCTGACGTTCTGCGCTTAGGGCAGATACGGCACTTTCTATATATTCTCGTTGCTCTTGCCAAGACTGCTCCATGAGGCTAAATGAGCGGGCACTAAGCTTCTCCACGGCTTCCACGCCGAACATTTCGATCATTTCAGCGCGTGAATTTTTTTCGTAAAAACGATATTCAAGTGGGTTTAAGTTCACATCAACCTTGTCTCGCGCTCGTGCTTGATGGAAATCTTCCTTATCATAATGGATGTAATCTGCTAGATAACGCTTAATATCTACACCCCATGTATGCTCAGGAATCATAATTAATTCATCGCAGAAGTTGTAATATTCCTCGTCGGTTGCAGCAAGAGAACCTTCTAGTAGCCACTTGCTCTTTAAGCGAAGTAATTCACGATAACAAGCTAATTTGTAGGGGTCTGTCGAAGATCCATGGATCCAGCTGTCCCCAATCTCTTCTTCGACAATCGGTAACGTATCACGAATGGCCCATACCTTCTCAGCATACTGATCCAACGTGGACGCTCTGATATTCGCA
>DJUJ01000091.1:18119-21867 GCA_002438345.1 Paenibacillus sp. UBA6285 | reverse complement strand
GTTGAGCAAATTCCGCTTTAATTTGTTCAACGGTGGAAGGACCGTGATTATCATGCGTATGAGCAAAGTATAAAACATCATTTAAGCCTTCTGTTTCGAAGGTCGTTCCATAATCTTTACTATATTGAACGACGATTTCAGAACCATCTGGATTTCTCCACAAAAACATCTCAGGTACATGAGGAATATGGCTTGATGGGTTTACACCTAAATGAAGATACTTCATCCCCGCCTTGGCCATATGTGTAATCAGCGCACGTGTATGACCAGGTACATCCGTCATTTTGGCTGCAATGGTGTGGATACCAAAGCGTTGGTCAAGACGTGTAGCCATTTGAATACCGTAATCTAGTAGCTCGGCATCGTATAATTCGGTATAGGTCGTGAAAGGGAGGCCATGCCATCTTAAATAGCCTTTAGCAATAGCTTCCTCTACTTGCTGTTTCTCCTCGGTTGTTCCATGTTTGAGTAAGTGATGAATTAACCAAGAACCCGTTGTCCAAATAAAAGAACCTTGATCAGGATGTTCATCAAAGTACTGTGCTGTTGTGATCGCACTCGGGAAAAATAGTTTCATATAACGATCAGTAACATGTTTCGCGAGATCGGTATAACCGATATCTAAATGTGTCTTGAATACAACATGGATCTGTGGGGCATTGTGTGGCACGTTTATCACTCCTTATTCAGGTTTACGACTTCAGTTTAAAACAATTNNATATCATTTGACTTTTCAATTTGTATCTAATAGGATCAGAAACATAAATGAACAAATATACGATTCGGAATGAGCTAATATGATCACAAGAAAGGCAGCGAGTATACGATGACAGACGCTATAAAGAGTGAACGCTGGGTATATTTTATCGATTGGGAAGAGGGGCCCGCAGCCCATGTTAAAGATCTGGTCCTTCTGGGATACGACCATTTCAGTAGAGCCATGCCTTTGACAAGTCACGTGCACGAAGAAGCCTATGAGTTTGTATTTATAGAGCAAGGAACCGTAGTGTGGGAAGTAAATGGACAAATTTACCCAACAAGCGCTCAGCATATCATTCATACACGACCTGGTGAACGTCACCGTGCCAGCTTTGATTATATTGGGCCATGTACGATCTGGTGGATCAACGTTCGTGATCCGCTGCAGCATGCGAATTGGTTCGGACTGGATGATGCTGAACGTCAAATATTTGCACAATGGATACAACGTTGTCCTCGTATTCAGTTGGTTAGCAAGGAAATCGTAGACTATTTCAAAAGGGTCAAGCAGTTAATTAATCAGCAGGATACAGAGCTTGTGGAATTTCAGATCCGTCATGGAGTTCTGGAAATTTTACAACGAATTTTGCATCACACACCGCTCAATGCGCTATCGCATGATATGCAGGCGTATACGCTGGAGCTTAAGACAAGACTGGAACAGAATCCATCTGAACGCTATACGATAGGACAGCTTGCGTCGGAGATTGGTTTAAGTGAGTCACACTTTTATCGTGTATTTCGTGAAACGAACGGACAATCACCAACAGCGTTTATGGATCGGATTCGAATGGACTGTGCTTGTCATATGTTAGAGGAATCTAAGCTGAGCATAACGGACATTGCCATGGAGCTTGGGTTTAAGACGAGCCAACATTTCGCGACGGTCTTCAAGAAATTAATTGGCGTAACGCCGAAGGCATGGCGCACACATTCGAAAGTCTGCAATTAAGTATTGAATTTCTGTAAGATGCATCTTATAATGAACTCGAATCTAAAATCTGATATTTCAGTTTATACTTGAATTAAATGGAGTTGTCCTATGAATGTGAAGATTGAACGACTGGATTTAAATGAGCAAGTGTACCAAATTTTGAAGAATCAAATCCTTACGCGGGAATATAAAGGTGGTGCACGACTGGATCTCAATGATTTAAGTGAGAAGATGGGGGTTAGTAAAACTCCTGTGAAGCTAGCAATCCATCGTTTGGCGAATGATGGACTTATCGAAGTCATATCACGGTCAGGTACCTATGTGAGTCAATTAACGAGTGGGCGAATCGCTGAAGTGATGGATGCTCGCATCATGATTGAGAAATGGTGCATGGAACACCTATCGAAGGAAGATCGTGAGCAGCTTGTTACGCAATTGACAGAGTTTGTGGAGCGTGCCAGAACCCATTTGAATAGTTCCCAATTTTTGTATCAACAATTTCTAGAGGCAGATGTTCTGTTTCATAAAGCAATTGTGACGATGAGCCATAATCAGTTAATTCTAAATCAATATGAGCTCTTGAATAGCTTTCTGTATATTTCACGTATATTTCATTTCCAGAACTTACATCGATCTAATGAAGGTTTACTAGAGCATGAACAGATTATTGAGGAAATAAAGCATGATCGTCTGGAACAAGCGACTCATTTACTCGTATCGCACTTAGAGAAGAGTAAGCAATATATGATGTTTCTAATAAAAGAGAATGGTGGCGCTATCTAAACTGATTTATTTTTCCCGCACAAACGCTATTCGCCCTTATAAGGACGACGTAGCCGTTTATGCTTGCTTTAACTGATATTTCAGATTCTAGTTTAGATGATCTAACGAACAACAGGAACAGGTAAAGGAGTAAAAGACATGCGATTAGGTATTGGTTTATATCGCCATATGTTACATACAGATTATTATCGATTTTCGAAACAGGCAGGCTGTGAGGCGGTTGTTGTCCATCTCGTAAATTATTATGGAGATATTGATGATGAGGGACTTCCTTCAACGGATGGGCAACGAAATTATGGTGTAGCACGCTTAAATGACCCGATCTGGGAATATGAGAATCTTGTGAAATTAAAAGAAGAGCTTAATCAAGAAGGACTTGAGTTCGCAGCGATTGAAAATTTTAATCCATCGGATTGGTATGATGTGTTACTTGCTGGCCCAAAACGAGACGAACAAATTGAACATATTAAGCAGATCATACGGAATGTAGGTCGAGCAGGGATTCCTGTAATCGGATATAACTTCAGTATTGCTGGTGTGTGGGGACATATTCAAAAGCCATCTGCACGAGGAGGAGCGCTAACATCCACGTTTCATCCCGAGAGTAATGAGTTAGATAATCCAATCCCTCTGGGTCAGGTGTGGAATATGACGTATGATGCGAGTTTATTAGATAAAGGATATCTCCCACCAACCTCGGAGCAAGAAATATGGGATCGGTTGGCCTATTTTCTAGAACGTGTTCTGCCTGTTGCGGAAGAAGCTGGGGTCAAATTAGCATTACACCCAGATGATCCGCCGATGCCTCAAATCCGCCAACATGCTCGATTAGTGAATGAACCTGATAAATATCAGAAAATGATAGACCTTGTTCCTAGCCAAAGTAATTCGATTGAGTTCTGTATGGGCTCTATTCAAGAAATGGTGAGCGGAAATGTGTATGAAGCGATTGACCAATATGCTTCACAGGATAAAATTTCATATGTTCATTTTCGTAATGTAAAGGGGAAGGTGCCTCATTACACAGAGGTTTTTGTCGATGAAGGTGATATCGATATGTTGAAAGCATTACGTTTATTGAAGAAGCATCAGTTTAAAGGTGTACTCATACCCGATCATACGCCATTAATGACTTGCGATGCGCCTTGGCATGCAGGGATGGCGTATGCGTTAGGTTATATGCGTGCCATTATGCGTCAAGTTGAACAAGAATAAGAGCATGAATATTATAGAAAAGGGATGAATCATATGAAAAATCAAGCCTATTTAGAT
>DJUJ01000091.1:11197-18114 GCA_002438345.1 Paenibacillus sp. UBA6285 | reverse complement strand
AGCTATATTCTGCCGTCATATCTGATATTTTGGATAGCCTAGAGCTACGAAACCAGGCACTACCACAGCATATTCGTCCCCTAGACCCGGATATGGTTGTATGCGGTTACGCCAAAACGGTTCAAGTAGCAGACGTCTCTCGTAAACCGGCTCAAGCCTATAAGAAGCAAATTGAAGTGCTAGATGGTATACAACCTGGTGAAGTTTTTGTTGGTGATGTCGGGGGTTCCGAGCGATCTGCTTTCTTCGGTGAGTTAATGTCGACTGCGACGATGGTCGCTGGCGGGAGAGGTGCTGTTATTGATGGCTTGTGCCGTGATGTAAAGAAAATCAAACAATTAGGGTTCCCTGTATTTGTAAAGGGGACGCGTCCAACCGATTCCTATGCCCGCAATGAGGTGATTGATTTTGATGTGCCGATCAAAATTGGTGACGTACAGATTCAGCCAGGTGATCTTATTTTCGGAGATATAGATGGTATTGTTGTCGTACCGAAGGAAGTCGAGGATGAAGTGATTGCAAAAGCATTCGAGAAGGTGAACGGGGAGAATATGGTTCGTGAGCATATTTTGCAGGGGATGAAAGTATCCGAGGTATTCGAGAAGTTCGGGATCCTGTAATATGGACATTCGAACCATTTCAAACCCTGGTCACATGGACGTGTTACAAGTCGTGGGTAACGGATTGATCGTAGAGTTTCTACCAGAGAAAGGTGGAGATATCTATAAAATTTGTATTGATCGTACGAATATATTATGGGAAAGCCCTTGGGGAATCTCCAAGCTAGGGAATCGCATTGATTTCTGTCATACGTCTAAGGAGCGCTGGTTACAAGGCTACCCTGGGGGCTGGCAAATTTTATTCCCCAATGCAGGAGAAGAGAGCTATAACTATGGAGTTATGCATAACTTCCACGGAGAGGCTTGTCAGATACCCTGGGCATATAAGCTTGGAGAAGTAACGGATACAAAGGTTCAGATCATATTTTCCACACGACTCTATAAATCACCCTATGCGATGGAACGAATTGTAACGATAGACGAAGTAGAACAATGTATTGGGTTGAAGGAATCCGTTATGAATCAGGGGCAGCAAGATTTGTATGCCGAATGGGGACAGCATATCGCGTTCGGTGCGCCATTCATTGGACCTGGAACACGGCTTGAAGTACCTGCGAGATCGGTCGAATCGTATGAGCGGGATTCGGAATTATCTCGTTTGAAGAAAGGTGTGTTTTCATGGCCGATCGAAGATCTTGCTTGTGATCTTGGTCAAGTTCCTTCAGGTAAAGCCACAGATTTTGCGATTCTAAAAGAGTTGACGATGGGATGCTATACGATAATAAATGATAAAATAGATTTACGTGTACGTGTAGAATGGGATGTAGAGATGATGCCAAACCTGTGGTTGTGGCAAGAATTTAACGGTCTTCAAAACTATCCATTCTATGGGGCCTGTTATGTCATGGGCGTAGAACCGAATTCGGCTTCACATGAAGCGGGGTTGCAGGAATCGATCCAACGTGGTGAAGCCATTGAGATCAAGGCGCAGCAGACAAAGACCTTTGCATTGACATTATCATGGAGTAGCTTGATGAATGGAAGTCATACGACGTAGTGTAAGGAGATGTTCCTATGTTTGACGATTTACAGGGAAAGGTGTTTGTTGTCACAGGTGCAGCGCAAGGTATTGGTAGAGGGATTGCGCTTCGCTTGGGCAAAGAAAAATGCAAAGTCGTTATCAATTTTGCTAGTGATCAAAGTAAAGTTTTAGCCGAGGAAGCGATTGCGCTTATTGAAGCTTCAGGCGGACAAGGTATTGCGTGCCAAGGGGATGTAGGACAAGTCGATACTGCCAAAAAATTAGTTGATGTGGCGGTAGGTCATTTCGGAACATTACATGGAATTGTTAATAATGCAGGGGTACAGTCCCAATATCCATCGGAGCAATTACCAGTAGATGAGTGGAATCGGATCATGGATGTGAATCTGCGCGGAACATTCCTAGGATGCCAAGAAACGATCAAATATCTCCTGAAGAAAGATATGCAGGGAAGTATTGTGAATGTATCCAGCGTGCATCAACAGATTCCTAAGCCCCAATATGTACATTATGCTTCGTCCAAAGGTGGATTAAAGCTATTAACGGAATCATTAGCACGTGAATATGCCGATCGAGGAATTCGGATTAATGCCGTTGCTCCTGGAGCAATTGATACGCCTATGAACGGTAAAATACTCAGTGATCCGCAGATTACTGAGCAAATATTGAACAAAATTCCTTCACGGCAAATTGGAAGACCAGAACAAATTGCTGCTCCTGTAGCTTGGTTGCTGTCTCAAGAAGCAAGCTATGTGACGGGAGTTACGATATTTGCTGATGGTGGAATGGTCCTGTATCCGTAAAGTATTTGATGAATATGGATGTGTAAAAACCCCATGAAGCATTTCATGGGGTTTTTGCATGAATCTATGAAAGGATAAAACTTACTTGGATGGATGCTTCTGCCAAGTATTTCACTGCGCTTGAATGGCTTTGCGTACGTCGTCAATACCTGCTTCGTGCAACTCTTGATTGAATTTGGGCAGAAAGGTATCTACATCGACGCTGCCGGTCATGAGAATCGGATAATATTTATTCCAGACGATTTCGATCTCATCGACTTGCTCAGATAGCGAGGAAAGGTCTGGATTAAAGCCGAGTACTTTAGATTCTACCACTTTAGCATTGTACGCTCTGTATTGTTCCCATTTATCCGGCGGATCAGGATATTTTCCGCCAAGTGTTTTTAAGATAAACCAATTGCCTTGTGTATACTGTATCCCGGTATAATTTGGTGAAACGAGGATAACCTGGCCCTCTTTATTTAAATTGTAATGGACTCCTTCGATCCCATAGTTGAATAAATTACGTAACTCGGGATCGGTATTTAATAAATTTAGAAATTTAATACTTTCCTCGGGATGCTTCGTATTTGCATTTACAGTCATCATACCGCCAAGAACGGATTCTGTCGTTGCCACTTCTGGTGTTACCGGATGAGCGACCACTTGATACCCCAGATCCTTACTCCAAACACTGTCGGATAGCGGGCCTCCGCTTGCGGATTTCCAGAAAACCTTTAACCCGCGCTGAAGTGAACTTGGTTCACGCAAGGCCGCATCTTTATTAATGAAGCCAAGTTGATAGTATCGTCGAACGGTCTTTAAAATTTGTTTGGCTACATCCGTTTCGAAAATATTGACGATCGAAGCATTTGATTGTGTCGATTGAATCATTAATNNGGTTAAATTCCATGGGCAAGTAATCGGGCTCATTCATTTGAATCATACGTAACAGTGGCTCTAGCGATTCTAGCGTGTTGTATTTCGTAATATCAATATGATATTTCTTTACAAGGTCAGCGGGATACATCCAATGCTCAACTACGGCTAATTCTTTATTCGTCGGTATGCCGTAAATGCTGCCATCAGCTAATCGGACACCTTTCCAAAAGATTGGATCAATTGCATCATACATGTCCTTGCCTTGGTTCATTAAATAGTCATTCAGCTTCAACCACTTTCCCTGTTTTGCATACGTAGAGTAGTCCGGCGCAAAGGCAATATCAAAGGGGGTATCTGATGAAATAATTGTATTTAATCGGCTAGCGTATTCTTGCCAGCCAATTTTGTTATAGGTGATCGTAATGCCGATTTTACGCAAAAGGACCTCATTTATTTTGTCATTCACCTTACGTAGATCTTTGTCCGGCTTGCCGATCGTATAATAAATAAGGTTAACGGGCATTTCATTATTAGATATTGGAGCCTCTGTATGTTTGGTGCAACCGATTAATTGAATGATGAGTAATAGAAAAAGGCCAAAAATAAACCAACGTTTATACATGACATGCATCTCCTTGACTCGTTCTTGGTAGCAAATCGTTGTCTAACTTTTTTAGCGCAGATCGGAAGGAGATTTTCCGTAATAGCTATGGAAATGTGTGTAGAAATAATTCATGTTATTATATCCGACTGAACATGCGATCCAATGGATTTTCTCATTCGTGGTCTGGATAAGCTCTTTAGCACGTTGCATGCGATAAAGCATTAAATATTCGGAAAGCTTCATATTCGTTTCTTTAATGAACAATTGCCCAAGATAGGTGCTATTCATTTGAAAACGATCGGCGACAGATTTTAAGGTAATATTCTGATTGAAATCTTCTCTAACCATGAGCAAAATGCGATTTACTAGCTTCGATAACGAATCGTAAGGAACACCCATGACTGGATCCAAGTGAGCAGTGCTACTCTGTGGATCCCCAATGCTACCATGAAGATCGTCAATAATTATTTTCTCGATAACCTGCTGGAGCTTTTCTTTCTCTAATGGCTTTAATAAATAATCTTTGACGCCACAGCGGATTGCTTGTTGAGCGTATTTAAAATCACTATACCCGCTCATAATTATATATTTCGTAGGAAGTTGAACTTCATTGAGCTGTCGAATGGCATAATAACCAAGATTTTTACCAATACATACATCAAAAATAGCGATATCAGGAATTAATTGTACGGCTCTAGATACGGCAGCATCCGTCGAATCACAGGTTTCAACATAATCAAATCCATAGTGCTTCCAATCTAGAATTCGTTTCATGCCTTCTAAAATTTGTGGCTCGTCATCAACTATTAATAGTTTGTACATCTCTAGTCACCTCTTTAGAAATCTGTACAGAAATCCTTACGCCTGCTTCATCATTGTTCTCAATGTGTATTGAAAAACCCTTATCATAGTAAAAGTTCAATCTCGCATAAACATTATATAAGCCAATACTCTTGGTCGACATTTCATGTTTACTGGACAGTATTCGTCGTATATCGGCTAAGCGATCTTCCTCAATCCACACCCCGTTATCTATAAATTCCAATCTGTAGTAATGCTCATCTTCGCTACCCTTGACGACAAATAAATTAAATTCTTTCTTTTTGTCAAAGCCATGAATGAAGAAGTTCTCCGCCAAAGGCTGCATCCAAAATTTAATGGTGGGTACATTGAGTAACGAATCTTCCATATCAATCTGGTAATAAAAGTGGTCAGGATACTTGAACTCCATAATTTTTAAATATTTTTGCAGTAGCTCTAACTCGCTTCCAATGGAGATAATGTTCTCTTTTTTTACCATTTCGCGATAAAGGGCACCTAAGGTAGCAATCGCGTCAGCTGTATGCGCATCTTGATTGACTAATGCGGTAGAGCGAATGACCTCCAAGGTGTTATATAGAAAATGAGGATTAATTTGATGCTGTAGCGCTTTCATTTCAGCTTCTTGCTGTTTCAATTTCAGTAAATATTCATTACGAATATGTTTATCTAACTTGTGAATCATGTCATCCACTTCACGTGCAATCATACCATATTCATTTCGACGATAGCGTGCAGGTTTGTTTGGAGTGAAGTTCGCTGTCTTCACGCGTTTTATTGACTGAATAATACGGTGCAGGAATCGTGCGTCATCTCGCAGGTTATAGACAACAAGTAATAGAACACAGATCATGGCGGTTAGAATAACTAGAAATAATAAAATGAGCGTAGACGCATGCTGCTGTACCAATACCCTTAATTTGATGGTGCTAACAAACGTATAATTAAATTTGTTGGATGGAAAAGTGACATAGAAAATGGGAGACATCCAGTTTTTTAGTATTACACCATGCGTATTTTTATTGGCAATGGCCTGCTGAATAATCTGCTCAGACATTGGATTGTCGTTGCCGATCAGATACACTTCNNTAGCTGCTGCATGACCAAGCTGATAATTATTAACGATGCTGAAAATTTGCTCACTGCTAATTTGAAAGCGAATTTCGGCGGAACCCTCCGCAAGCTGAAGCAATTTTTTGCGATATACAAATCCCCGTTGAATGTTCTCTGCAAACATAAGATCATCATTGGATAGACCAAACTGGAAGTGGGGAATGCCATTACTATTAAAGTCTATAACATTGCCTTGCTTCACTGTATGAACACTAATTTGTGTAATATCTCCTTGCGCCCAATTGTACAGATAAGTTTTCACATCTTCAGGAAAAGAGATAAGCGGTCGTTGATTGAATGTACTGTTCTTTAATCGTTTAGTAAGATACTCATCAATGGTTGGACTCAGAAAATAGCTAGCATCGTTCATCAAATCTTGATTTGAATAAATACGCTGCATATAAGCTTCAATACGATCTGCGTCATTCTGTAAGTTGTTCTCTGTGCGAGAAAAGGCATTTGCAGCCTCGATGCGGGCATTACCAACGGACTGATTGATGACGATGGCACTGGTTAGTGCCCCTAACGTCAGTCCGATTAACAGAATGAATATCACATAGGTCCAAAATTTACTACGATAAATTTTAATGCGTAGAAACGTATTCATGTGGCACCTCAATACATGTTGGTTGTAATTGAATATAGTACAAAAGGATCTATTTAATCAAATACAACTTGCCTATTCTACAACAAAAGCACATGGTATAGTTGTCAAACTATACCATGTGTCGTATTGGTGTATGGCTTACTTGAAATAATTATCGATTTCTTCCTGCGCTTTTTGGATAATTTTATCCAGCCCGGCTTTTTTCAATTCGGCTAACATTTTTGGTACAATCTTCTCTGGGTCAGAAGCACCTGTTAGCAATTCGTATTTATATTTATCAAATGTAGACTGTGCGTTCGCAACTTCTGTCTGAATTTCGCTGACATCGAGTGCGAAGCCTATAACAGTGGATGCTACAGCTTGTTCATTTAATTTCTTCACTTGGTCCCATTGATCTTCAGGTGCGCCTTTGGTTATAGCCATATTGAAGAAGGTACCTTGTGAGTAAGCAGCGAGCGGCCATGTATCCGTTGTGCGCTCGATAACGTTATCTTTACCATCTACATAT
>DJUJ01000091.1:0-11121 GCA_002438345.1 Paenibacillus sp. UBA6285 | reverse complement strand
CATTGATTTGCATCGCGATCTCTGCACCTGGGAAGGCTTGTTGCGTACCAAATGGGTTATATTTTTCTTTTTCTGTTTTGGTTGGAGCATCTGGATTGATGATTCCATCCTGATACCATTTATGAAGCAATTTTAAATTTGCCATGACATCAGGCTGTTCGAAAACAGAGATCACCTTGCGAGAAGGATCATCTACTTTTACACCTACAGGGAAGAAGCCTAATGTTAAATCATCATAGTTGTTGAAGAATCCCGAGAAGGCTTCACTTTGAATAAGTCGTAGTGGGTAGAAGCTCTTGCCTTCACCAGCTTTTATATCATGAAGTGGCTTATCTAAATCTTGCATCGATGTAATGTTCTGGTAATCGATGTTGTATTTCTGTACGAGCTTGTCATCATAGCTCCAATATTGAGAAACAGATGAGTCTTTATAGGTTGGAACTGCGTAGTATTTCCCGCCAACTTTTGTGCCATCCCATACTTCGGACGGAATGGATTTGTACAGATCAGGGGCTTCGCTTTGGACTAAATCCGTGATGTCCGTAAGAGCGCCCATCGCGACTTGTTTACTGTACTTCGTGTTATTCGTGAACATCATGTCGAATGGTTCACCTGTGTTCACAATGGTGTTTATCTTCGTATCCCATTCGCCCCAGCTGGCTACGCGAAGATCGACTTTTACCCCGATTTTCTCCGCAGTATATTCATTCATCTTGTCAATCGCTTTACTATAGTTCGCAGGAAGTGGCGTATTACCGATCTGCCACCATACCAGGGTCGGAATATCCTTTTTACCTGCTGCTTCTGTTGATGTAGAGTTCTTTGATGGTTCATTCGTCGATGAAGCCGAGTTGTTGGAACTACCGCATGCTGCTAAGGCGGATCCCATTAATGTCAGAATACAGAGTGTTGAGGCAATCTTGAAGATTTTCTTCACTTTAACTCCCCCTATGGATTGGTTGTTTGCTATATCATAAACCAGTATAAATTTGGCTTACTTCGTAATTTAGCCTTTGACTGCACCGACTGTCAGACCAGAAATGAAATATCTCTGGAAGAATGGATATGCACAAGCAACAGGCAAGATGATGAGGATGGCGACCGCCATACGCGCGGACTCTTTAGGCATTTTCGCGATGAGCTCTGCAGAACTAACACCCATACTTGAAGCATTTCTGGCAAGTGCATCGGCATTGGTCATTAGATTGTTAAGCAACGCCTGTAACGAGTAGAGATTCGGGTTATCAATATACAACATGGATTGGAACCAGTCGTTCCAATAGCTGAAGCATAGGAACAATCCTATCGTTGCGAGAACAGGTAGCGATATAGGCAATATGATCGAGAAGAAGATCCTAATTTGATTAGCACCATCAATTTCTGCCGATTCGATTACACCATCTGGAATCGTGCTTGTGAAAAAGGTTTTACAAATAATTACGTTAAAGGATGAGACTGCAAGCGGTAAGATCAGAGCCCAGAAACTATCCTTCAGCCCTAGTAAGTTTGCATTGATGAAATAACTGGATACGAGACCACCATTGAAAACCATCGGAATGAATACGATCCAAGTCAGAAAGCTTTTTAACTTGTATGACGGGCGTGAAATAACATAACCCATCGATGTTGTAAGAAGGACGCCAAGTACAGTACCTACTACAGTGACAAGGGTCGAGGTGCCTAGAGCACGTAGAATCATCGTTCCTTGCTTGGCAATAAAACTGTAAGCTTCAAAAGAAAAATCGGCTGGAAAGATACTGTAGCCAACGTCTCGGATATAAGATTCATTGGTTAATGAAATCGATAATACGACGATAACGGGCACAACACAGGCAAGTGCGATGACCAGAAAAATGGAGTTAAATAGGATGTTAATTCCTTTACTTGTTCGATTAAACTTATCAAGCCCGGATTCATAGGTTTTTGTTGCCATGTTCTTACCTCCTAAATCATTGCGCTATCTGGATCAATCTTCTTCACAATCCAGTTGGCGGACAGAATCGTAATACATCCCAAGACGGATTGAACAAATGCAGCAGCAGATGCCATACCGATCGTTGCGCTTTTCAGTTGCTTATAGACGAGGACATCAACGGTCGTGGCCACATTATATAAGGAGTTAGAATCACGCGTGACCTGGAAGAAGAGACCGAAGTCGGTATAGAATATCCGTCCGACCGACAGGATGAACATCATCACGATCACCAGTTTGAGTAAAGGTAGTGTGATGAAGCGAGTCTGTTGCCAAATTGAGGCTCCATCAATGACAGCGGCTTCATAATACGAACTATCGATCGCTGTAATGGTAGCGAGATAGATAATCATGCCATAGCCGATACCTTTCCATATATTTAATAGAACGAGAATGTAAGGCCAATACTCAGGCTGCATGTACCAATTCACGGGATCATGTCCGATGTTGCCGAGAAATTGATTCAGGATCCCTTTGTCAAAGCTGAAGAATGCCCAACCGACTGCAGAGATGACGACCCAAGAGAGGAAATAAGGGAGGAACATCATCGTTTGATACACTTTGCTGGCTTTGCGATTATGGAGTAATCCAATCATGATCGCGAACAACACTGGGAGTACGATGCCCGTAATAATAAAAATGATGTTATACCCAATCGTATTGCGGATAATAATCCAGGCATCATTGGATTTAAATAAAAATTCGAAGTTTTTAAAACCGACCCAAGGACTATTTACTACATTGCTAATAAAGCCCCCAGAAATTTTGAACTGCTTGAAAGCGATGATAATGCCGAACATGGGTAAGTAACAGAACAGAATGTACCAAATCGTTGTGGGAATGGCTAATAGTGTTAATTCAAAATCTTGTTTCCTCCAAGTAAAGCGCTTTCTACGCTTCAGTTGTTCAGGTTTTGCGCTCATCTCGTTCACTCCTTCATGTATGTCATTTGTAACTTCACACGCTCTTGAAACCGCTTTATGCAAGTTCATTGTATAAGAGCAATGCGATAATCATCCAGATAACAAACATGATTTATTAGTCAACAAACGTTAGATTATGTGTGAATTGACTTGTACTACGCAAAAAAAACACATGCTGCGGAGATTTACATACATTGCCCTGTGTGCAGCGGTGAGCATTGTAATACAACGAAATGATCAACGAGAAAGCACAAGAATGACATACTGTTATAATGCCCACATAGCGTTGTGACGCGGTTATTCCCGCACTATAACACGTAATTTTTGACAAGCGAGAATGACATATTTACGATTGGGTCAATTGTTTATATTGTAAATGTAAGCGCTAACAACAATGCGATAGATAACAATGCAACAGTTAATGAGGCTCACTCGATGATCTGAGTGTTCTCATCATTACCTACAAGGAGGGGATGTCGCGATGCATGAAACGGAAAGCGTACACATGCGAACTGTGAATTCAGAACCGAAAGAAAAGCGTAAGGGCAGAAACGAGACATGGAAGAAGATTTGGCAGAATTGGGAGCTTTACATTTTTATCGCACCCGCATTCTTTTACTTCCTCATTTTCAGCTATGGACCGATGTATGGGATTCAGATTGCTTTTAAGAATTACATACCGTCAAAGGGCTATTTTGGCAGTGAGTGGGTAGGCTTTGATCATTTCATTCGATTTTTTAACTCGTATTATTTCTGGGATTTGCTGTGGAACACGCTCAGTATTAGCTTGTATGAATTAGCCATTGGATTCCCAATCCCAATTATTCTGGCGCTTGCGTTTAACGAAGTGAAGGATGGCTTCTTCAAGCGACTTGTTCAGACCGTTACTTATGCTCCTCATTTCATTTCTGTCGTTGTTATGGCGGGGATGATTATTACCTTCTTGTCTCCATCGAACGGAATGATTATTCATGCCATTGAAGGCTTAGGCTTTAGTGCACCGCAGTTTTTGACAAGCCCTGGTTGGTTTAAGACGATGTATGTATTCTCAGGCGTGTGGCAGAGTGCGGGGTGGGGGACGATTATTTATTTGGCGGCACTCTCGGGTGTAGACCCAGGCTTGCATGAAGCGGCAATTATTGACGGAGCCTCTCGCTTCCAGCGTNNCAACGCTTATACCGACCATGACCATTCTATTAATTCTGAATATGGGTGGCTTGTTAAGTGTAGGTTTTGAGAAAATATTACTTCTGCAAAATTCATTGAATATGTCAAGCTCTGACGTGATTTCAACCTTTGTCTATCGATCTGGTCTTGTCGATGCGCAATATAGCTTCTCAACAGCTGTTGGTTTATTTAACTCCATTGTGAATTGCATCCTGCTTATTACGGTGAATCAAATTGTCCGCCGTACGAGCGAGAACAGTCTATGGTAGAAGGAGGTTGGAATTTATGGTATCAGGTATAAAGCTATCTAAGCGAGATCGAATATTTCTAATTTGCACCTATACGTATGTGACAATTGCATTGTTGTTAGTCGCATATCCCATCTTATATATTATTAGCGCATCCATCAGTGATCCGAAGATGGTTGCTTCCGGTGAAATGTGGCTTCTTCCAAAAGGTATTACCTTTAAGGGGTATGAAATTGTATTTCAGAACTCGAAGATTTGGACGGGGTATGGAAATACGATTTTGTATACATTGCTAGGCACAACGATTAACTTGGTCGTTACGATGCCAGCGGCATATGCACTCAGTCGTAAGGACTTTGTAGGCCGTGGGTTTTTCATGGGGATGTTCATGGTAACGATGTTCATTGGAGGGGGTCTCGTCCCTACATACATGTTGGTAAAAGGGCTAGGCATGGTCAACACGATGTGGGCACTAGTACTTCCTGGCGCAGCGTCAATCTGGAATATTATTGTCTCTCGTACCTTCTTCGCGAACTCCATTCCAGCTGAGCTTCAAGATGCGGCTCAAATCGATGGTGCGACGAATATTCGCTTATTCCTGCGGATTGTTCTCCCGTTATCGATGCCAATTATCGCAGTTATGGCCTTATTCTACGGGGTAGGGCATTGGAACAGCTATTTCGGCGCCATGATCTACTTGAATGATGATGCGAAGTATCCATTGCAGCTTGTGCTTCGTCAGATTCTCGTGCTTCAGGAAATGCAATCTCAAGTAGGTGGCATTATCGATGCAACAGCTGCTGCAGCCCAGAACAACAAGGCAGAAATTGCTTCACTTGTCAAGTATGGGGTCATTATCGTATCTACGCTTCCGATTATTGTTGTCTATCCATTCTTACAACGTTATTTCGTGCAAGGTGTCATGATTGGCTCTGTTAAGGGTTGATCTTAAGATACAAATAACAAAGGGGAGGTTTTTGTATGACGATTTATCGTAAAGCTGGACTCATGTTGTTAGTTCTTTCCATGTCAATGTCTATTCTTACTGCATGTGGATCAAGTAGCGATAAGGGGACAGCAAGCACAGAAGGCTCAGACACAGCCACAGAGGTTCATAAGACGGGCTTTCCTATCGTGGATAAACCGATTGAGCTATCCATTATGGCACCGGATATAGGACGTCAGGATTGGAACAAGATGCCTGTTATTCAGGAATACGAGAAGATGACGAATATCAAGTTAAAGCTTCAAAACGCCCCACAAGACAGCTTTGAGACGAAAAAGAATTTAGTATTTGCAAGCGGTACGCTTCCCGATATTTTCTATGCGGCGGATCTAAAAGGATCGGATCAAGTTACTTACGGAAGTCAAGGATTGTTGCTACCTTTAGAAAAATACATTGATGAGGGCTATGCACCAAATTTGAAAAAAATTCTTGATGCTAATCCGGATATTCGCAAATCAATGACAACACCGGATGGACATATCTATGCATTACGTAATATTCAACCATCTGCAGTATGGTACCGTGGACCGATGTGGTATAACGGCAAGTTCTTGAAGAAATTCGGTATGGAGAACAAATTGCCACAGACAACAGAAGAGCTATACACCTATTTGAAGAAGGTAAAAGAGGAAGATGCGAACGGTAACGGTAAAGATGATGAGATCCCTCTAGCCTCTGTGAAATTAGATGATTTACGGATGTTCTTCTTCGGATTTTGGGGCATGTACAATGAGGATATCTACACAGATAAGGATAATAAAGTACACTTTCCACAAGCTGAACCAGGCTACAAAGAATACTTAACTTTCTTGAATCGCTTGTGGAACGAGAAGTTACTGGATCATGAGACATTCTCACAAACCAATGATCAGAAGGTAGCGAAAGGTAAAAATAATCAAGTGGCCTTATTCTCCGATTATTTCCCATACTTCACGCTTGGTGGTGAACCGAGTGAAGATAACCCGATGATGCAGCCTGTATCTAGTGATATTGCTGGAACACCTGTATATGGCAAGCATCCTGGTATTAATACAATCGGCGGTTTCGCGATTTCAAATACGAATCCGAATCCTGAGGCAAGTATGCGTTGGATTGATTACCAATTTAGCGAAGAAGGGTATTCCTTCTGGACGTATGGACCTGAAGGAACGATGTTCAAATACAAGGATAAAGCAACGGGTGAAAAAGAATGGCTGCCTGTTCCAGATGGCAAGGATCGTGAAGAATACCGCGGTACCATCACGCCAAACTATGGTATTAATACACCAGGCGCATACGAGAACAGCTATGTGCTAGGACTTCGTACTAGCTTTGATGACTGGATTGACAAAGAAACAGCTACCAAGCTTACACCTATTGCAAAGGCTCCCTTCCCATCGGTATTCCTGACGGTAGACCAACAGACGGAAATCAAAACACTCCGTTCCGATTTGGATAAATACGTGAAGGAAATGGAAGCGAAATTTGTTACAGGCGCAGAGCCATTATCCAATTGGGACAAATATATCGCTCAAATGAAAAAAATGGGGTATGAGAAGCTCGTATCGACGTACCAACAAGCATACGATACTTGGGCTGCTTCCAAGTAAGTTATTCCATATTGAAAAACTTCCCGGTCATGCTAGGCATGATCGGGAAGTTATGATGACCACTAGAAAGCAAGGATTATACGGGATCATTAGGCTTGTTACTTTGATGAGTGCTATTCATCTGTCGATACTGGCCCGGGGTATAACCGGTTTCCTTTTTGAATTTTCGAATAAAGTTCGGTGTGTCGAGGTAACCGACGCGTTGGATAATATCTTTTAACGGATCACTTGTTATTACGAGCTGCTCCTTGACCTTGTCTAATCGTTTCTGCCAAATATATTGGACGAAGTTGATGCCGACCTTATCCTTGAATGAACGACTGAGATGGGAAGGTGAAATCGTAAACTCAACCGAAACAGAATCAAGGCTAAGTGCATGATCTATATAGTGCTGGTCTATAAATGCAACAATATGATCCATGAGTGAATGTTCTTCTTCGTTATGCGTCTGCTCCACCTGAGTACAAATCTGTGCGGCTAATCGACAGAAATTTTGCTCTATAAGGTTTACGGGACCATTCATGAAATGGGGTGGAGCATGTTGCATCATGTTATCCATATGTAGATCAGCGGCAGCTTTGAGCATGGTATTCAGCAGGTCGAATAATACGCATCGCATCAGCAAGGTAGATCGTTGTTTATCTTCAAGGTCTTGAATGGTCGTGTGAATAATCTGTTCAGCGACTTCGTAGTTGCCCTGCTTCAAGCTTTGTGCAAACTTCAATTGTTCGCTATTGGGAAGTAACACCGTTTGGTCATGGGCACTGGATAGCTTTTCAAAATACACGGTGGTTCCATGCTCGGTCGATTTACGCAATTCAAAGGCGGAGCAAGCCTCGATAAAGGATAGATTGAGCTGCTGAGGGCTCTCGTAGCATTTACCTACACCGATCATCGGGTGGATATCAATCATGCCAAGCGTATAGTCACGGATCGCATCCACGATGTGAACGATCTGTGTAGTATGTGCTTCATCATCGGCGAGCTGCATGCTTACAATGAGTGCGAGCTGATCTAACTGTGGGAGTTCTACACCGTATACTTGTGCAGTAAGCGATGTGAATTCGATGTGCGCAAGCTTGCGATATGCTTCTTGTCTCGACTGCAGGTGTTGTTGCTGTTCTAAGTCATCCCAGCCCATCATCATGACAAAATGATGACTTTGGTCAAAGTGCAGATGAAAGGTACCGAATATTTCAGGTGTCATCATTTGTGCATACCCGTGCTTTAATAGCATGGAGAGAACATGGTTGCGTGCATAGGGTTCTTGTAGATCAATCTTGGAGCTATACTGCTGCAATGTCGTTCGTATATACTCGAGCTCATTTCCGGAGGCCGGTGTATCTGTTTTTTTGTTCGTGAAGCGAACCAGCTCTGCAATCGGAAGATACTGCATCCGAGCGAATAATAGAGCGATGGCCGTTCCTACAATGGCGATCACAATGAATAAAATAATGATGAAGCTCCGAACATTAAGCACGCTGCTGAAAAATTGATTACTCGCCATTAAAGTCACATATGACCAGCCATTGACATCCGATGTGACGGAAATAACCGAATGATCTTCGTTGTTTATCGATAGATTATGTATGCCGGGCGGAAGCTCTGATAACCGTTGGATATCCTGTTGGCTAGCTGTATCTCCATGGCCACTATAGGATAAAACACGTCCATGATTATCAAAAATATACGTTAATCCTCGATAGTTACCGAGGACAGAATCGATCAGGTATGCCAACTCTTTCTCTTTAATGAGGTACATGACCGAAGCATATGGATCAGAGGTGTTGGGAATGATCGGCAGGATATAGGTTAATACAGATTGCTCGAGTGGTGAATTTTGATTTAGCATGTTCGTAAGTCGAATGGATGGGAATTTGGACGTGTTTAAAGCAGTCACAAGTTCATCATTCTTCCAGCTTCCAAACTGGTAGGAGCTACGAAATACATCCAGGCTATACATGCCATGGTTGGAATAAATATTAGGGTCATGATGATAGTACAGAAATATATCCTCCACAATGGAATTGGAAGATTTGTAGCTATCTAGTGCCGCTATCGCGTCACGGCTCTCATAAGGATCCAGTATGCGATAATGAGCGAGACGATTGTCGTATGACATCCGTGACGCCATATCTCTTAAATCATTCATGCGTCCATCCACCACCGTTTTAATTTGGGTGAGCTGATTAAAGTGAGCGTTTTCAATCTCCTTTTGTAAATTGTCGGTAGCATTTCGGTATATGAAAACGATTACAAAAATGAGTGGAATAAGAAGGATAAGTAGATACGAACCGGTGAATTTCAGAAACAATTTCGATTTGAAATAGTTGTAGTTCAAAGTGTTTTCCCCCTTTTTATGGCATATACATGGAGATGTTACTATCAAGCTATGAATATAGCTTGATACAGATCGGAGCTTGAATGCTTATTTATATTCCATAATAGGATGTTTATAGCGGATATTTATTTTTATGTCAAATGTTTTTTTGGAATTATATCATACTAAATCAATAGAATTGCAGCCACAGAAGGCTGCATGGAGGTCGTGCAAATGAGTGATATCAATGTTGAAGAAGAGCAAATTGTTGTTGAAGGAGTACACAATTACAGCACAGAGGAGGAGTACGTTAAGCCGGAGGATTCGCAGCTATTAGATCAGCTGGAATGGTTCAAGGATCAGAAGCTGGGCTTGATGATGCATTGGGGACCTTATTCGCAGCTTGGACTTGTTGAATCGTGGGCGCTTAGTGATAAGGATGGAGATTGGTCACGAGATGATATTGATTGGGGAGTTGATTCGGCGGAATTGAAGCGGCAATACTTCGGGCTGAATAAAACCTTTAATCCGCTCCGTTTCGAACCTGAGAAGTGGGCAGAGGTTGCGGCAGAAGGTGGCTTCAAATATTTAAATTTCACAACGAAGCATCACGATGGCTTCTGTATGTGGGACACGCAGACAACGGACTATCGCATCACGGGTAAGGATTGTCCTTTCCATGCACATAAGTACGCGGATATTTGTAAGAACGTATTTGATGCTTTTCGGGCCAAGGGACTTGGGATCTCTGCCTACTTCTCCAAAGCCGATTGGCACACGCCAACATACTGGGCCCCAGGTATGGAGACGGGGACGTTCATGAATCGAGGTCCTTCGTATCCAACACAAGATTATCCATGGCTATGGGAGCAATTCGTACAGTTCACACATGATCAGATCATGGAATTAATGACGAAATATGGTCGGATTGAAATGCTCTGGTTGGATGCGGGGTGGGTATGTCCACAGAATAAGAATAATCCACAGGATATTCGGTTGGGTGAAGTGGTGGAGAAGGCACGTCAGCAGCAGCCATGGTTGCTAAGTGCAGACCGTACCGTTGGCGGCCCGTATGAGAATGTCGTTACACCTGAGCAAACGTTGCCCGAGCATCCCCTGCATATTCCATGGGAGAGCTGTATTACGATGGGGACAGCGTTCTCTTATCGGTACGAGGATCACTACAAGACGACACGTCAATTAATCCATTTGCTCGTTGAAGTTGTAGCCAAAGGCGGTAACCTGGCACTTAATGTCGCTCCACAACCAGATGGCCGCTTGTCACCATCAGCGATGGATCGGATGAAAGGAATGGGCGCTTGGCTCAACGTTCATGGGGAGGCGATCTATGGAACGCGCGTATGCGCGCCATACTCTGCTGGAAATACACATTTCACGAAAAAAGGCGATATCACCTATGCCATTCATTTGTACCCGAAAGAGCAGGAAACGGTGAGCAAAGTAATTTGTATTCCACTCGAGCAGGCTGTAACGCAAATGGATCTTGTTGGCGGACAAGAAAATCTAACATTCGAACGAACAACAACGGGATTGATCGTTCATTTACCAGAGAGCGAGCTTACGGGAGTTGCCCCAATTGCACATGTATTTCGCATAAAATAACGAGTTGAACTATGGGAGGAAGAGCAGATGCAACAATGGTTTACGGACGCAAAGCTAGGAATTTTCATTCACTATGGGATTTATGCGGTGCAAGGTGTAGCGGAATCCTGGTCATTTTATAACGGAAAAATGTCGCGCGAGGAGTACATGAAGCAGTTGGATAGTTCTACAGCGTCCAAATTCGATGCGAAGCACTGGGCAGATATCATTGAAAGGTCAGGCGCGAAATATGCTGTGCTTACAACCAAGCATCATGATGGTGTTGCGTTGTTC
>DJUJ01000027.1:8077-8341 GCA_002438345.1 Paenibacillus sp. UBA6285 | reverse complement strand
GTATATTGTGTCGTATGACGTTTACCACCACTGGCGTCCGTCTCTTCACTAAGCTGCTGGGAGTCGTTCATATTACGCACCACGACAATTTCTTCCGTAGACTCCACGGTGACCATGATATCTACGGTACCAACGCCAACGATTTTCTCCAAAATTTCCTTCGTCCGGTTCTCTAGTGTCAGTTCAATACTCTCGAACGAGTTAGTCGCTCCAGGATCACTCTGCACTAGCGCTGTTTGGGAGGACTGATTCAGCGGCGGCTCA
>DJUJ01000027.1:0-8033 GCA_002438345.1 Paenibacillus sp. UBA6285 | reverse complement strand
TTTTCAGCCAATTGCTCACTCCTATCCCTCCTAAAATTGTTAGTTTAGAAGCTACAGACTCATAATTTGACGTTATTCTCACCGCTGCCATCAACATGGATCACATTGGGATCCAAATCCCATTTTTGTTCCAACAGCTTTACGATGGATTCCATTTCACTTGAAGATGTGTTGTCTTCTGCTACACTTCCGTTCACTGCCTTGAGTTCATCTACAGATACCGATCCATTCTCTGGATTAGCACCGATTTTAACTTCTACAGGCTCTACAGGAGTGATAGCAATCGGCGGAGCAGCCGCTGCACTGGAAGTTCCGGGAGCACCTGTGGTATTAGCTGTTGCTGTGGACATTGAGACCTTCACTGCTGAGATGACAGGGATGTCTTCGTTACCAGTTCCGCCGGATTTCCCCATGCCGAGCGTTACGGTGACATTAACCCCTCGTTTGCCAGTCTCGCTGATGATCTGTTCCCTCATCTGTTCAGCAACCTCTTCTGCCGCCAGCTTTAGACTTTGATCCTGACGCCCCTGTGCAAGCTTTTGCCCATCAGCCAGAATCTTTTCTAATGTGGTATCTCCCTTTCCTCCTCCAGTGAACAAGCCCCCCTCTTTCTCCTGCCGCCCCATGGCTATACTCAGCTCGGATATTGCGTCACCTTTAAGGAGAGAAACGATTGGGCTAAGCATGGTAAGTAGAATCAGGAGGCTAAGCACCAGCCTCGCATAACGTTCCATGGATTTACTCGGAAGGAGCAACTCAATGAATGACGCTAGTAGCACGACAAGTATGATCTCTCGCAGCCAATCGCCCAACCAGCTCATTGTTTCCCTCCTTAACCAATTAAAAGGATCAAGTTCACCTCATCATGACAGTTAAATTGCCAGCGGTTAGCATGATCGTGACGGCCATAAAAAACATTAACGATACAGCTGCCAAAGCTGCGAAAACGTACACCATGCTTTTTCCAATCGTCTGAAGGCAGACTACAATCGGCGTCTCTCCTAGCGGCTGCATCACAGCAGCCGCTACATTGTAGATCAGAGCAAGCACCAGGATTTTGATCGCTGGAAAAGCACAAAGGAACAAAATTATAATGACACCGGATAGCCCAATGGCGTTCTTCACCAGAAGCGAAGCTGAGATTACTGTGTCTGTAGCATCCGCGAACATTTTTCCGATGACCGGAACAAAGTTGCCTGTGATATATTTAGCGGCCCGAATGGTAACTCCATCTGTCACCGAACTCGTTATCCCCCTGACTGAAATCACTCCAAGGAACACAGTTAGCAGTACTCCTAGCAGTCCAGCCCCGATATTTCTTAACAGATTCGCCAACTGGGTCAGCTTGTATTTCTCCGACAATGCACTAACGAGGTGTAGCACCGCCGAGAAGAATAATAGTGGAAAGACAATGGTGTGGATCAGGGTGCCAACTGTATGAATCATAAAAACAATTAGCGGATGTGTAACCGAGACAGTAACGATGTTCCCCATGGAAGCCAGTAACGCGAATAGCAGCGGAATCATGGCCATCATAAAATCAATCATCCGGTCGATAGCATCCTTCGCATAACCTATAGCGATATTGAAACTGTTCACGGCAATAACGAGCACTACCATATAACAGAGCGTATAAGCCACCTTACTGACCGTTTTTCGCTCAAAAGCGGTTTGTAGCGTCTCCAGTATCATGCTGAGCACACTGACCATAACAATCGTGACCAGCAGCCTTCCGTTGTACAGCACCTCATGCCACATAAAACCAAGAAGCCCAGATAATACACTTTGCAAGCTGAGCCCCTTATCCCCTGGAAGCAGCATGTCCATAAGCGAAGGTGTTGCCCCGTCTGGAAAAAAACCTCCGTAATCCTTCATCAGTTGATCCCAGTACGACTCCACCTTATCTGTTGGCAGATTGTTCACCTGACCCTTGACCCACTGGTCTACTGGGGAGGAGTTCCCCGATCCAGGTGCTGGAGTTGCTGGAGAAGCTATGGCCACCTGAGCTGTACCTGCAAACCATAGAATGAAGAAGCATGGGAGCAGCAGCAGTATTATTTTTAATTTTGGAGGACGAAAAACAATGCACTCTTGCATAACTTCTCCTCCCTAATCGTTGCTTAGCTTTCTTCAATTGCTTTAAGCAGGTAGCAGCTTCATGACCGTTTCAATAATGATGCTGATAATGGGTACAGCTAGTACCATAATCAGGACTTTTCCAGCGAGCTCTATTTTGGAAGCAATCGATTCCTGTCCTGCATCACGCACGATCTGTGCTCCANNTGAACACGGTCTTCAAATAGATCATTTCCATCCCCGATGACTCTGCCACCCGCTCCAGTGTGGAAAGTATCATTCCAATCTTGCCGATTAGAAACAGGAAGATCAGAATCCCAGTGGCAGTAGCGAGGAGAAAGGCGAACATCGGCTTTTGTTCCTTCAGCACGAGAATCAATATGGTCGATATCAGCCCTATTCCAACAACTTGAATGATCTCCATAGCACGCCTATTGAAAAAGAAAGATCGTTTTTATTTCCTGCAACAGTCCGTCCAGCATTCGAATAACCATAAATAACACGACGACGAACCCGATCACGGTGACCCAATGTGCAAAATCTTCTTTCCCCATCTGTTTAAGCACCGTGTGTATCATGGCGATAATTATGCCAATGCCGGCAATTTGAAAAATCGCATTGACTTCAATATTCATTCCTGGCACCTCGCTAAAAGATCAAAATGACGATCAATGCTCCAAGCAGCAGACCCAGGCTTTTACTCAATTTTTCATATTTGCCTTGATCCTCTCTGGCCACCGACTCCTCCTGCTTCAATTGCTGCAATGCTAGCGCGATATGAGTGCTCTGATTGGACCTATCGCTTGTGCCGAGAGTACAACTGAGCTGGCGGAGAATCTCTTTTTCTGTCCCCTTCAATGCGGTAGACTTCCAATGCGCCTCCATAGCCCTCTGGATGGCATCCTGGGCGCTTCGGTCATGGGGTGGGCTCATCTCCTCAGCTGTTTTAACAAACAACGTTTTGAGCGGTTCCTTAGACTGAATTCCAATACGCCGCATAGCTTCAGGCAATGGGGTAAAGCCGTACATAATTTCTGTTTCCAGCCGCTGTAGCGCTGCTATTAAGCCTCTGATATGTCTGGGCCTGTCTGCATATTGTTTTGCAAATTGGAGCCCTGCCAGCGTGCCTGCCAGCACAATCAGCACGGCACCGAATAGCTTAAGCATGTAAATCACCACCTAATCGTTCCCCGGGAGAGATAAGGAGCAATCCTCGTTTTTGTCCATCCAGAATACGAAAGGAGAGGCCCGCTTCTGAGCGATGCAGAATAACGTATCTCTCGAACATCTTTTGTTCCAATAGCCCGCCAAGCCCAGGCCTACGAGCCAGTTCTATTACTTCCTTACCGTGAGCCGAAGCAACGACTGATATTCCAGCATGCAGCGCTTCGGTAACTGCTTCAGCGTCTTCAGGACGACCAATCTCATCAGCGATCAATACATCAGGTGACAAGGAACGAATCATCATCATCATGCCTTCTGCTTTGGGACAACCGTCGAGGATATCTGTACGCGGACCGACATCAAAGGCGGGAATTCCGCGCCTGCTTCCGGCAATCTCGGAACGTTCATCGACAATTCCCACCTTCAAACCGGGTCTTCCGCCTTCACGCTTCCCCAAATCTCCTAAGGAGATTTGTCTTGCGATATCGCGAAGAAGTGTTGTCTTCCCGTGCTGTGGAGGCGAGAGGATCAAGGTGTGCATCATTCGCTGCCTCCCCTTGTCCAGCAGATAAGGTAGCACTTTATCCGCGACACCGGGGACCTCACGAGCTATACGGACATTGAAGCTAGTTATGTCGCGTAGATGTTCCACACCACCACCACTTAGCACCGTCCGACCAGCAAGTCCTATTCGATGGCCGCCGGGAATCGTTATAAACCCCTTTCTCAGCTCTTCTTCCATCGTATATAGTGAATGGTTGCTGATCAGATCTAGCAGTCTATGAGTGTCCTCCCGATCTGGCCTATAGGCTTCTTCAGGCCTTTGCGTTACGCTGCCATTTGCTCTAAGAAAGTGATATTTACCTGAATAGTTAATCTCCAGCGGACGACCTTCACGGACCCGAATCTCTTCCACCATTCCAAGTAGCGGAAGGGGAAGGCACTTTAATAGTGCTCTTACTTTTTCAGGAAACAATTGCAACCAATCATCTGCCATACAAAGTACCCCCAAGTTGTCCTCTATCTAATTGCTTTATTCCATATTTATGCTTGTACTCGCTCAATATGCCTATCATCTATCATTTTTTTAGAATCCCGATTAAGAGAAAGGCTACACCGCAACCGACCCAACCCAGTTTGCTCCAAGACAACTGCTGAGCCATCCCTGTTAAGCCGATAGCTGTCGTCAATATCAAGATCGTTGGGCCTACCAAAGCCAGTCCAGAATTGACTGCGAGCGCCTTATCTACCTGATTCAACCGCAACATAATCAGCGCAGCTATAATCTCCGCACTCCCCGAGAACAGCCGAAGAATCGCCATCCAACTTACATACTTGTCCAATCCACTCAACTCCTAACTTTACAAATTCACACCAAATGGTATCTAAGGCTTGTTTGTCTTTCTCTTATCCATGGATATGCGATAATTACTCACTTTAGACAAGAAGAAATGACAGAATTGCAAGTCCCACTGTGAAAGAATTCATAGTGCACCCCTATATAAATAAATATAATCAGTACGATAAATTAATTTTTTACGAACACTTCCATCTGTGGTATCCTTGTTAATTGGAAATATAGTGGTTTTATATTTTCAAAAAGAGCAGACTATAAAGACATAAGAAAAAGAGGGGATTTGTGTCATGCAAGTTCGAAGTTACGGGTTACCGACCAACATGCGGACCGTAGTCAAACCACTTAAGGAAGTAGCTATCATTATTTTTTCAGCCTTTTTAATTGCAAGTGGGATGCGATTATTTCTAATTCCTCATCAGCTTCTGAGCGGTGGGGTAGCAGGGGTGGCTTCCGTCATCGGTTATTTAACGGATCCGAAGTACATCTCCAAGCTTTATTTTGTGATAAATCTTCCTTTAATTGTCTGGGGATTTATTGCGGTGGGGAAAAAATATATTTTTCTAAGCATGCTTTCAGTAGTAGCCACCACCTGGTTCATGACTATTATTCCTGCGGTGCAATTGACCAAGGACCCGATTCTGGCAAGTATTTTCGGCGGGGTAATTATTGCTGGCGGAGTTGGTTTTTCTCTCCGTACCGGGGGCTCTTCCGGGGGATTTGATATATTAGGCTCGATTATTTCACGTAAGCGGGATATTCCGATGGGGAATATAATGTTCTTAATGGATGGAATGGTTATTCTGAGTTTAGGCTTCTTTAAAAGCTGGGACTCCGCCTTGTACGCTATGCTCTGTATTTTCGTGAAGAGTAGAGTAGTCGATATGATCCATATTCGCCATGTGAAGCTGACCTGCTTCATTGTTACGAAAGAAAGAGAAAAGATGCTTAATCGTCTTACACAGCTGCCACACGGTATCA
The DNA here is from genome assembly GCA_002438345.1 of Paenibacillus sp. UBA6285. Classification (GTDB taxonomy): domain Bacteria; phylum Bacillota; class Bacilli; order Paenibacillales; family Paenibacillaceae; genus Paenibacillus_AQ. The sequence goes on along the minus strand of DJUJ01000027.1, from coordinate 2,458 downwards.
CAGTCGTCAATGCAGAGGGTGGATACAGTCATGAGGGAAATACCATGCTAATGACGGTAACGACTCGTTATGAGCTTGCAGATCTGCGGAGGACCATACTTGAGGCGGACCCAAGTTCCTTCGTCAATGTTGTGGANNTTCAGGGCAGGTTCAAACGTTTGGGATAAATACGAGGGACTTACATCCTTATAAGTAAAAAAGGAACGCTGCATTCAAATCTGCAGCGTTCCTTTTCATATATAAGCTATGATATTCGCTTATTTTTTAGTAGCGGAAATATACCAGTCATTCACTTCCTTAGTAATTTGATCACCTCCAGATTTCTTCCAGTTGGCCACCATCGTGTCGAACTCTTCGATAGGAGATTGACCATAAATGATCTTGGAATATGTTTGGAGTACCAGTTTCTTCAATAACTCATTTTTGGATTTCATGGTTTCGGTCAGAGGTCCTTGGAAGTAATTCTTCATACGAGTATCCTTCTGTTCCATGACGATCTCCATAGCTTCGATATTCTCAGGTTTACGAACGGCAGCCGTTGCAATCTCATACGGTGTTTCAGGCGTACCACCGTTTGCCAGCTTGCTCATTGCAAGAAATATTAAAGCATAACGCCGTAGGAATACTGCAACAAATTCGGTTTGTNNAGCCAAATGGCTTTAGGACATCCCTCTCTCTTACTCAGCAGCTCTTATCGGCGATCCTTAGGACCTCCGACGAAAGCCTGCTCTGTTGTATCCAGATTGTAGGCGGTATGAAGCGCCTGAATGATTGATGGCAAATCACCAGATTCTATTACGCAAGAAACCTTAATCTCTGATGTGCTGACCATCTTGATGCTTACACCCTCTTGGGAGAGTACATCGAACATTTGAGCCGCAACACCTGGATGGCTGACCATACCCGCGCCAACGATGGATACCTTCACCAGGTTATCCTCGGATGTAACTTCACGGTAAGGCAAGGTTTTATGAATTTGTTTAATAACTTCCTTTGCACGATCCAGCTCATCAAGAGAAACTGTAAATGAGAAGTCAGCCTGCTCATTCTGTACACCACTTTGTACAATGATATCTACGTTAACGCCTTCTTCAGCCAGTTTGCCGAAGACCTGAGCGAGTACACCTGGTACATCAGGAACTCCTAGAATACTGACACGTGCTACATTCTTATCATAAGCAATACCACTAACTACGACTCCCTGCTCCATGTTTGCTTCCTCCTTCACAACGGTACCTTCATTATGATTAAAGCTCGATCTTACGACCAGCTTAACTTGATGACGCTTAGCGTATTCCACTGCACGTGGATGTAGTACAGCTGCTCCCAGATTGGCTAGCTCTAGCATTTCATCGTAAGATATTTCCTTCAGCTTACGTGCTGTCTTCACGATACGTGGATCTGTGGAATAGATACCATCTACGTCGGTATAGATCTCGCATACGTCTGCTTGAATAGCAGCAGCCAATGCTACGGCTGTCGTGTCCGACCCTCCACGACCTAATGTGGTGATCTCACCATCCACAGTCATCCCCTGAAAACCTGCAACGATCACGATCTGTTCACGTTCCAAAGACGCTAATACACGACGTGGGTCAATTTCATTGATACGAGCTCTGCCGTGAGTTTCGTCAGTGCGGAATCCAGCCTGCCATCCTGTATAAGAAACTGCATTCCGCCCGATTCCATGAAGTGCAATGGACAATAGGGCGACGGAGATTTGTTCACCTGTCGTCATCAACATATCCATTTCACGTGCAGGCGGCTGCCCGTTTAATTGCTTCGCCGTATCGATCAAATCATCTGTTGTATCCCCCATTGCAGATACAACCACAACGCAGCGATGTCCCTCATCTTGCTTGTCTGCGATGCGCTTGGCGACGCGTTTCATGCGTTCAGTGTCGCCGACGGAGCTGCCTCCGAATTTCATAACATAAAGTGACAAAGTCCCATTCACTCCCTATATCGGTCTATGTAGTTGCTTCTAATCGGTTTCCCGCTTTAAACCAGTATAATACGAAAATAGTGCCATGCGTTAATGGTTTCACAAAAAAATTAATAAATCTCCCAGCTGGATATAAAAAGATAAGGTCAGCCTCAATACTTCAGCTGACCTTATCTTACGCATCTTCCAGTATTTTAATGTGAGGTTGCTCGATAGGTAAGGGCCATAACGCCAGAGCTGAATGTCTTGGATTCTACAAGCTCCAGCACCTTCTCGCCTCCAACATTTTCAAACAGACGCTTGCCGCTACCAAGCACAATTGGGAAGACTAAAAGCTGGTATTCGTCGACAAGGCCAAGCTGTATCAGACTCTGAGCAAGCGTACAGCTTCCAAAAACGAGAATATTTCTGCCTGGCTGCTGCTTGAGCTTGGACACTTCCTTAGCAAGATCACCCTTGATCACACTTGAATTATTCCATGTAGTTTCTTCCAATGTAGAGGAAACTACGTAT
>DJUJ01000089.1:28414-28658 GCA_002438345.1 Paenibacillus sp. UBA6285 | reverse complement strand
ATCTATTTGCACCTGGAAGAACAACTCTCCGCTCCGATAAGCGCTCACGGTGGTCGCCACCCACTGCCTGAGATCTCGAAGCTAACCACCGTCCTTAGTAAGGTTGGCATTAACAGAGATAGTATTGTCGTTGTTTATGATGATCAAGGTGGAGCCTATGCTTCCCGCCTCTGGTGGATGCTCCGCTATCTGGGTCATGAACGTGTTCATGTAATGGATGAAGGCTACTCTGCTTGGAAAAAAA
>DJUJ01000089.1:20918-28259 GCA_002438345.1 Paenibacillus sp. UBA6285 | reverse complement strand
ATCAATAAGTTCTGGAAAGAAGTGCTGGATGAGCAAGGGCGCTGGAAATCAATTGAGGTGCTGAAAGAGCATTATGAGGGAATTGATCCTGAGCAAGAGATTATCGTGTACTGCGGTTCAGGTGTAAGTGCCTGCCCGAATGTGCTCGCGCTCGGAAAAGCTGGGTATAGGAATGTGAAGTTGTATGCGGGTAGTTGGAGTGACTGGATTTCGTATGAGGGGAATCCGATTGCGACGGGAGAAGAATAAGAGTTGCTAGAAATTTAGATAAGCAGTTATGCGGACTAGACTGGGTGATGTTTAAGCTGCCCTGTTCAGTCCTTTTTGGGTTCTTTTGCAAACAATCTGCAAACAAGAAGTCGAAGATAATACTTGCAGAGTACCTAGAAGTATCCACCTTATAGCAATCGAAATAAGCTGGTGTTGAATGCTTAGAGTTTTAAGATTGAAATACTGAGAAAGTAATATCGATTCACGTTTTAATAGTCTCTATCATTTGTCCAAATTGCATTTAATAGAATTTTTTGGTAGATTGAATCCAAGGGAATAATTGGTTATTTTTAGGGGTTTATTTCCTATTGGAGTAGGATTATCGGATTCGCCGGCAACCTGTTAACCGACAGATCAGCGCAAATATTGTTCAAAACTAAACGTATTTCTACCGAGGGGAGATCAAATTCTTATGAATATAGCCGTAAAGTTGATGCAAAAATTCAAAGACCGCGATACCCAGAATAAGCTGAAAGTCTATCAGGACAAAGCGGAGCTCATCAGGAAACGGAATTTGGAAGCATTGGACGATGGGCAGCTTCAAGCGGAATCCCTCCGGCTACAAGAAGAAGCAAAATCGGGTACACCTTTGGATGAGCTGCTTGTCGATGCTTATGCGTTAGTTTGCGAGGCAGCGAAGAGAAAGCTCGGATTACAGCCTTACGATGTCCAGATCATGGCTGCCATCGCTCTGCACGAGAGATTCTTGATCGAGCAGCATACCGGTGAAGGAAAAACACTATCTGCTGTTATGCCTGCATATCTAAATGCACTGACCGGCAAAGGCGTTCATGTTCTGACTTTTAACGATTATTTGGCCAAGCGGGATGCGGAGTGGATGGGCCCGATCTATCGTTTCCTCGGGTTAACGATAAACTCGGTTCAAGCGGGCATGAGCCTGTCCGAGAAACAGGAAGCATACGCCAAGGATATAACCTATGTTACGGCCAAAGAAGCGGGATTCGATTACTTGCGCTACACAATCGCACTAAGCGAAGCCGATACCGTGCATCGTCCTTTCCACTACGTCATCGTCGATGAAGCGGATTCGCTGCTTCTCGACGAAGCACGGGTGCCGCTAGTCATCAGCGGCGATTCGCCCTCTTCCAGGAGCGACGGCTTTCGTTTCGCAGAAGTGGCTCGGCAGCTCAAGCAAGCAGAGCATTACGACTTCGACGAGTTCCAGCGGAATGTTTACTTGAATGAAGCAGGCGCTGCGGAAGCGGAATCACTGCTGGAATGCGGCAATTTGTACGATAGCGATAACAGTCACTTGCTGACGTCATTAAATTGCGCGCTGCATGCGGAAACGTTATTAAAGAAAGACGTCGATTACATCGTCCGGGACGGCAAAATCGAGCTGATCGAAGAATATACCGGCCGTGTGGCGGAGAACCGGTATTTGCCGGACGGGCTGCAAGCCGCGCTAACGGCCAAAGAAGGGCTGTCCTCCACAGCCAGTGGAAAAATTCTCGGGACGATCACCATTCAACACTTCATCAGCCTGTATCCGCAGATTTGCGGAATGACGGCTACCGCGCATGCTTCCGCAATGGAGTTCAAAGATATTTATGCGCTGGAGGCCGTGCAAATCCCGCCGAACCGGCCAAATATCCGGATCGACCATCCGCACCGGATTTATACCCATAAAGAAGCCAAGATTAAGTCGCTTGTACACGAAATCTCGTCTGTCCATAAGGCGGGACGTTCCATTCTCATTGGTACGTCAAGCGTCGAGGAGTCTGACATGCTGGCGAAGGCGCTAGCGGTTGCCGGCGTACCTTGCCATGTTTTGAATGCAAAAAACGACGCAGAAGAAGCCGGGATCATCGCCAAAGCGGGAGAAACTGGCGCCGTGACGGTGTCTACGAATATGGCGGGACGCGGCGTCGACATTCGGCTCGGCGGCGGCAACCCCGCGCAAGCAGAAGTAGTCGCCAAGCTGGGCGGGTTGTACGTAATTGCCACCCATGTGAACGAAAGCGTGCGGATCGACGACCAGTTGCGCGGGCGTTCCGGTCGCCAAGGCGACCCGGGAGCTTCCGTTTTTTATGTAAGCTTGGAGGACGAGTTGCTGCTTCGCTTCGGCATCCATAAAGCGGTTCGCGCTCCCAGGCAGGATGAGGCTCTTGAAGAGACGGTGCTCAGCAGCAAGATCACAAGTATTCAGCGTATTGTTATGGGCCAAAACTTCGATATCCACAAGGAACTGAACTGTTATTCGGATATGGTGGAGGATCAGAGGCGAATTCTATACTCGGAGCGGCTCCGAATTTTGAAAGGCGAGCAGCCGTTGAGCCCAGCGGAGCAGCGGGTACGGCTTTTTTATATCGACGAGTTCTGGGCTGACCATCTTGCATACGTTTCTTACCTTCGCGAAGGCATTCACTTGGAGAGCCTTGCCAGCCGCAATCCGATCGACGAATTTCATGCACAAATCACCGAAGCCTACGAGCAAATTCCCTCTAAAATAAATAACGCGTCGGAGAATATGCTTGAAAGGCTCAGAGGTTCGAATGATCCGGCAGAGTGGGAAAAGTTCGGTCTGAAAAGCCCTGCTTCCACCCGGACTTATATTATCAGTGATCAATACATCCATAATAAGCGCAGTTCTTGGACCGCAGGGACAGTAACGGCTTATTATGTTCGCAAGATATTTAGACTGGTATTGTGGCCGGTATACAAGCTGTCAAAATATTGATGCAACGAAGGGGCGCCCCCCTACTCCTCTAGCTCATCCAGCTTCGCTTCCAATTCAGCCAGCTTGCGATTCGCTTGATCCAATATCTCCTGTTGTTCTGCGGTTTTTGCTCGTTTTAATTCTTTTTTGATGGCCTCAATCTGCTGTTCCAAATAGAGAATTTCGGCTTCATTTCCTGAGTTGTTCCAGATTTGTGAATATGTCATAACCGGCCTCCTTTTTTCTAATTAAGAAAAGCCTTCCACAAAGTTCAATTGAACTTCAGGAGAGCTTCTTATTTTTCTCTACACATGGGTTCATGTCATAGCCCTTACCCAGCATTCGACTTGATCTCCCTGGTACTGCGTATCTCTCACTGCTACTCTTGTGATGACTCCTTTATTAACGGCATCCCGGCTTCAACCAAACGTTTATTACGAATGAAGAAAATGGACAGAATTACAATAAACAACCCTGTTCCAACAAGGAGCCATTCAATCTCAATTACATCCGCAAGCGGACCGAATATCAGCATACCAATTGGCATCATGGAAGTCGATATCATACCGAATACTCCAAATATGCGTCCCAAGTAATCCGGATCTACCTTCTCTTGTAGCATTACGGTTGTAGGTGTATTAAAGATGGGCATAGCTATGCCGAATATAGCCATCATAGCCAAGTAGATCCAAAAAACAGGTACAATACCCAAAGCTAACGTACATACGCCCATAATTAAACTAGCGAAAGTCATCGTATATACCTTGTTGCGGAAGCCGCCCCATGATGCAATAATTGCTCCGCCAGCCATCATACCGATAGAGAAAGCAATTTCAATGGCTGTCAATCGCCAATAATCATCTCCAAAGCTGCGTGTCACTTGTAGCGGTGTTAAAAATGCCGCCGGCGCCATCAATACAAAGAAAAAGGCGAAAAAAATGAAAAATGTTTTGAGAAAGCTGTGGTTTTTAATATAGCTTAAACCCAGTTTAAAATCATCCAAATAGCTTGTCGTTTGTTTATCAGTCGCTTTTTTATGCAAAGATATTTTCAAAAAGAAAGATAATGTAAAGATCGCTATCGCCGCTGTGACAACATCGATAAAGAAAATAACCTCGATTGTTGCCATTGTAAGCGATGACGCACTCACGATAGGTGCAACAAACATCATAAGCGCTTGAAGACTTCCGTTAATTCCATTTACCTTTGTCAGCTTATCCTCTGGTACGATTTGAGGTAATATTGCTCCAACTGCAGGTGTTTGAATCCCAGCTCCGAGCGCGCGAACTGCAGCAATGGCGAACAACAACCATATCTCGTCATAACCTAACAAAAAAGTAATGGCTAAAATCAGTGTGACAAAGGCAATCATGGCATCTGCTATGATGATAAGATATTTTCGGTTGAAACGGTCCGCCCATACACCTGCAAATGGAGATAATAGAAACGTAGGAATAAATCCACAAATAATAAATAATGTCATCATCATACCTGATTTTGTTGTGAGTGTTACGTACCACATAATTGCATATTGAACTAATGCAGAGCCGAATAACGAGAATGTTTGACTACTTAGAAAGATAATAATATCCCTTTTCCAATGTTTTTTGTTTGGTGCTTCGGTTGGTATCACTATAACTTACTCCCCCATTTTCCAAAAAATAATATCATTCATTTCCCACTCGCTTATAAAAATTAATTACCAAATCAGGTATTTCTAATTCTATGTACAAAAATTTTGTATAAATCACATTTCTAGAATAGCACAGAAATATTCAAAAAATAGACCTTTTTCTTTTGCCATTCCAAAAAGTATTGTCTCTTCTCTATATACCGTGAATACTCACACGAAGCGTGGAATTAAGGTGCGCTTGTTAATCTGTGCACAAAAAAAGCCGGTATGTCCTCTTTCGAGGAGCTACCGCCTCTTTGTGTAACACTAATTCATTTCTCACCAACAAGTGTTAACGAGCCGATTGCCGGTCTTTTTTTTACGTTTATTTCATCCTCCGTTTATACACCCGCATGGCGGAAGCCCAGAAGAACCCGAGTATTGCCAAACTCCATAATACCGCCGCAAGCGTAGTTTTATCCGCCGTTCCTCCGAGTAAAAGAGAACGAATGCTCTCGATAAGCGGCGTCATGGGCTGATATTCCGCGAATACGCGGATAGCCGCGGGCATGCTGTCAGTCGGGGCAAAGGCTGAGCTAACGAATAAAAGCAACATCAGAATGTAAGAAAACACTCCGGCTCCCTCGAAAGATTTGGCAAGCAAGCCGAAGGTGACGGCAATCCAAGTGAACGCAAGAACGNNGACAATGGCTAATACCCAACCGAGCACATCCGCTTTCGGCCGAAATCCCATACCGAAGGCAACAAGGAAAATTGCAAGCAAGGAAATGACATTAAAAACTAATGATGCTACCACATGACCGCCTAGAATGGAGGATTTTGCGATCGGCATGGAGTGAAATCGCTCGAAAATGCCTTTCGTGAGATCGTTATTGATACGTAGAGAAGAATAGGCCACGCCACTAGCAATACAAAAAAGCAATATTCCGGGAACAATATAATTGATATAGCTTACATCGCCGGTGTTCATCGCTCCACCAAAAATGTAGACGAAGAGCAGCATGATCATGATCGGCATGGCAATGACAGTAATAATCGTGTCGATGCTACGTGTGGAGTGACGAATGACGCGCCCACTCATGACGGCAGTATCACCTAGAAAATGAATGAATTTCATTGGAAGTCCTCCTTTTTACTGGTGACGATTGCGAGAAAAACATCCTCAAGCGTGGGCAGTTTTTGGGCAAACTCGGCAATTTCTATGTCGGCTTCCGCTGCTTTCGTTAGCAATCGCATCATCTGTCTTGTACTTCCATCTGTAATGACGGAGAGCGTGAGATTGTTCGAATCTGCGGTCGCGTTGAATTCCTTTAACAAGTCGCGCGCTTGATTTAAGGTTGTTTCATTGTCAAATCGAAGTTCGATATGACCCCGAGGCAACCTATTCTTAAGTTCCGCCGGACTGCCGTTTGCCACGATATGACCTTCGTGTAAGATCGCGATTTGATCGGCTAGATGGTCCGCTTCCTCTAAATACTGCGTGGTTAAAAAGACATTGACACCCGATCTCGCTAAATCCTTGATCATATCCCACATAGCAATACGGGCTTGTGGGTCAAGACCGGTGGTTGGCTCATCGAGAAAGATGACCGCCGGGTTGCCTAATAAGCTCATGGCCAAATCCAAGCGCCTACACATACCACCGGAATATGTGGAGATTCGGCGATCAGCGGCATCGATCAAATCAAAGCGGCGCAACAACTCCTCGGCTTGTTTATCAGGATCGGGCAAATGACGTAGTTTGGCCATCATACACAGGTTCTCGCGCCCGGTCAGGATATAGTCTGCGGTTACATTTTGTCCTGTCAGGCTAATTTCCTTACGTACTTGCTCCGGTTGCTTGGTTACGTCACCTCCATTAATCTTCGCACTTCCGTTGTCGGGCTGGAGCAGGGTGGCAAGAATTTTGATCATAGTGGTTTTACCCGCACCGTTGGATCCGAGAAGGGCAAAGGTTGAACCCTTCTGCACGGTGAAGTCCACCCCTCGCAACACTTCCACGTTCTTATAGGATTTTTTGAGGCCAATTACCTCAATGGCCCAATTATTCGATGTCATCCTAATCTCCCCCTATCTTCCAAGTTTTTTATGAATGGACTCGTTCATTTGNNTTTTTCCCAGTCCAAGTCTGAGCTGAAACGCCTTCGAGCAAGCCGTCGCAGAACGCCATAACGTCATTTCCTACGATCTCCAGAACATCTCGACCTTCAGCAGCTCCCATCTCAAACATGTCGAGCATTTCGGGGAACAGGTTGATGACGCTAGAATCGGAAGACGAGAAATTGAGCATGTATCGAGATGCTAAATTGTAAACTTCGCGGTAATCGTTCGGGAGTGCCTTTGAACGTTTTACGCATTCTTTGTACTTCTTTTTTTGATGACGCAAATCTTTTAGCCAAGCGGAAAAGTTCTTATACACGGCTATCCTCCTTCAGTTGAGCAAGTCTGGACGAAACATATCCCCATTTCTCCCAAAATTGGGACAGTTCGCTCTGCCCGGATTCATTCAGGCTATAAAATTTTCTTGGTGGCCCTATTTCGGACGGTTTTTTCTCGATATCGACGAGTTTATTTTTTTCTAGCCGTATCAAGATGGTGTAGACTGTTCCTTCGACAACATCTTCGAAACCGAGCGCATTTAGCGTTTTTACGATTTCATACCCATAGGTTTCTTTCCGGCTGATGATTTCAAGTACGCAGCCTTCCAAAACTCCTTTCAGCATTTCTGTAAGGTTTTCCATTAAAGTCCTCCAATGCT
>DJUJ01000089.1:2220-20885 GCA_002438345.1 Paenibacillus sp. UBA6285 | reverse complement strand
CAACAAATGATAGCGCATTGTAGATATCCAATAAAATTCCATTAATATTTCATTAAGATTTGAACATCTAAAAAATGTTATGTTGAGAAAGACATTTGGTAATAACAAAAAAACTAAAAGGTAGGTTGAGTAACGATCATGAACAACAAATCTCCTTACAGGTCTATCGTATTGGCTCTTGGTTTGAGCTTCGCCACGTCGTATAGCTGTAGTATGATTTCAGCGGAGAAGACGTCAGCTGATTTCACCGATCTAAAGGAATTAGACGCAGCGACGAAGGCCAAATTCGATGCGATGATATCAGCGGGTATCTTTGACGGTGTATCCGATACCACTTTCGGGTTGAAAGATGAGATGAATCGCGCCCAATTCGCGAAGGTAGCAGCACTTGTTACTGGCTTGAACGTCAACTTGGATCTCACGAAATCTTCCTTCAGTGACGTACAGTCCGACAGTGCCAACGGCTATGCGCTACCCTATATCGAGGCGTTGAAGAATGCAGGAATAACGGATGGATTTGGTGATGGTACATATAACCCTTCAAGCAAGGTGACCAAAGAGCAATTAGCCACATTTTTAGTTCGAATATTGGACAAGGATGCTGATGCAAAAGCAAAGGCTTCCCTAGGTGTTGGCGATCCCACTGTTACCGATTGGGCTAAAGGTTACGTCGAGTTGGCTCTCAAGCTTAAATTACTAAATAACGCTCCGAACGGTACGTTCGGCGGAAATGTGCCAGCAGATCGAGAACTACTTGTTAAAGGATCCTTCCAATCCGCCAAAACGCTCGAAGAGTCTAAACCTCTGTTTGTAACAGGAGGATTCTTTGAGACAGGCGACAAGTTGAATCTGAAATTGACGGTACAGATCGACCCCAAGTCCATCGACCTATCCAAGATTAAAATCAACGACGTACCGCTAGATCCGAAGCTAGACAGCTTCGAGTTGTCCAAGGACGGGAAGACGATCATTATCAAGTTGCATAAATCTTTACAATTCGATGATCCGTCCAAAATGCCGAAAATCGATATAAGCGGCCTGACAACGCTATACGGAAACTCAGTGAAAAACGATGAGAGGAACCCGATCCCGGTTACGGCAACCGAATTACTAGTCAGCAAAGCTAAGAGCACTACACCATCGACGACATCGGAGCCTGCGACGAATCCAAGCCCGAGCCCAGAACCGACTTCGAGTCCAAGCCCTGAACCTACTCCGAGTCCAAGCCCTGAACCTACTCCGAGCCCAAGCCCCGAACCTACTCCGAGCCCGAGCCCGAGCCCGANNAGGAGAATCCGGTGGCTACTGGGGAAGAGGAAGAGGAAGAGCCGAAAGGCTAATAGCAATATTTTATTTTACTTACAGAGCATGGCGGGAAGGATAGGATGACCGCTTCGCTCTGTATTTTTTAATCTCGAAGTCAAAACGAAGTCAACATATGGTTGCTGAAAAATCCACATGAAGTTTGACAGATGTTAGATTTTACTAATCTTTTAATCTCATAAAAGGAGTGCTGGCTCGTCGTGGCTATCATTCTTTCACTCAATTATGAATCTGTTTACAAGAATCCCTCCGGATCCTCCCTCTTAATTTACTCCATGTTCTTACCGATGATAAGAATATACATATTTACAGAACTTTAGGAGGAAACTATGTCGCTAAATCGTAGAAAAGAACCCTTTCGCTATGTGCTAAAAGAGCCTATCTCATTTGAATTTCATATACTTAGTATTAATGGACACCCAACTCCCTCGAAACCCGTCAGCGCATTGCTGTATGACATCAGCCGTTCAGGTTGCCGTCTAGCGGTACCGCTTCAGCTCCATGTGGAAACCAATCATATTAGAGTCGGGATGAATATTGTGCTTAACGAAGAACCATTATACATAGAAGGTACCCTACTTTGGGGTAAAGAAGATTCTGACAAGAACTACTATGGCGTTCGGTTAGACATCGCTGAAGCTGATCGTGATCTGCTCCCTAGAGAACTAAGAATGCTTGCAGGCGAACAAAAGATCATGGTCTTGTAAGTCCACCGTATATCGTAGAAACAAAAAAGTAGGTGAGCAGAAATAACTGCTTATCACCGGACTTTGGACATTTTCGAATTAAACGAATCATCAGCCACTAATCCTCTAAGTAGCTAACACAATAAAAAGGCCGCAAGTATATGCAATATATGCTTGCGGCCTTTTTGCATGACCACCAGCCACTGCTGATGCTCAAGCGTAATTGCCTATCCAACCTTGCGCGAATATAAGACCTTCGAACAGTGAAGCTCCTTACAACACTCGATAAATGGACAATGTACAGGGGGAATCGTGGTTACGTACATTATTAGCAATAACACGTCTTTATTAGTCAAAAATGCTCTCCAAAGAGGTGGAACGTGTGCCTATTAAAACGGGTAATCAATACATCGAACGAATCGACCGGCAAAATATCAATATCTGGTATAAAGGAACGCGTATCGAAGAATGATTGAACTCTGGTCCAACAGACATCATGGGTTTTTAGGACGTTCTCCTGATTATATGAATACGGCCATCATGTCTCTATTCACAGCTGCCGATATCCTTGAGGACCTTAATCCGAAATATGCTGAGAACCTCAGGAATTACTACGCTTACTGTCGAGATCATGACATAACATTATCCCATGCATTCATCAAGCCTCCAGCAAGTAAAATATCCGGTCAGATTGATGCTACAGAAGATTCTATTGCTGCTAAAGTCGTAGAAATCAATGATGAAGGGATGATTGTAACCGGTGCTTTTATGATGGCAACACAAGGGGCTACATGCGATGAAATGCTTGTTTTCCCTACTCCTTCACCATCACTTGTGGATGATGATAATCCCTTTGCGTTTGCTTTTGCAGTACCCAATGATCTGCCTGGGATGACTTTTTTTTTTGCCGCGAAAGCTACGCAGCCTCATCTACTTACGACCATCCCTTAATTGTCTCGGAAGCTTGGTATCGAAATGCCTTATTCCGACTCGCTTGGGAACTGGGAGCGGGTGCATTCGGTGGTCGTCAAACCCAGTTTGAGCGGTTATTTTTCGGCAACTCTCAAACGATGGCCTGGCGTATGTACAGCAGTTATGATAATCACGAATACTTCCGTCAAATCATTCACGAATTTATTTCACCAGAAGAAGACCACGGGCCTAATTCAACAAACGGATGAGTTCCTATTTAAAATGAGTAACCTGGAGATCAGCGTCCCAGATTGCTCCTTTTTTGCATAATTTCACACATGTAGCTCTTAGGTTAGAGGGATCAACAGACTCAAGCCGGTTAACAAGCATATTAGAAAGATCATATTCGTACAAACTGAGCGCGGCCTCAGTCCCATGGACCAAGGCCGCTTAGCCGTCTTTTATTATTGGTACTGACTACTTGAAGGAGTGCACTTCAAACACTAGTCGACGATCTGCATACCTGCAATACTTCGTTCTTTAATGCGAAGCGATTGTCCAACCTGTCGTATTCGCCAAGATGTGATAAGCACAAGTTTCGTTGCGGCGTTTAACGTCCACATCCAGCATCCCGCTACCGAGACGAAGACTGCGAACGGAGAGCAAATCCATTCCTACCGGCAACACGGGATGAAGCGATATTTGCCGTATCGTATAATCAAGCCGCATGCCGAGCATCACTTCAATAAACACGAACGGTGTAGCAGCCGCCCACGCCTGAGGGGAGCATGCGACCGGATAACGAAGTGGCGCGCCCTTATCCGCGGTATAACCGCAGAACAGTTCTGGCAGACGATGATTTTCAAAGCTATCACCGGCGGCAAGCAAGCCTTCCATAACGGTTAACGCTTCCTTGTGGAAGCCTTCGTGATTCAGTCCCATAAGACACAGCGAGTTATCGTGCGGCCAAACGCTTCCGTTATGATAGCTGATCGGATTGTAGCCTTTCTCCCCCTCTGCCATCGTCCGAATCCCGTAACCGCTGAACAATTCCTTGGATACCAACTTGTCGGCGACTGCTTCAGCCCTATGCGGTTTCAGCATGCCTGACATGAGGAGGTGTCCGGGATTCGAAGTAACAGTTTCAACTTTTTTTCTGTCGCCATCGAGCGCCAGAGCATAAAATTGGTCGCTTTCTACCCAGAATCCCTTCTCAAACAGCTTCGCCAGTTCTTCGGCTTCAACGATAAGATTACTGGACCAAGCGATCATTTTGTAATCGTTCGAATACGGCTTCATCGTGCGGAGGAGCTCTGCAATCGTTGTCTTGGCTTGATAGACATAACCTTGCACTTCGGCGAGGGCGATCGGGGCTTTCGCATATTCTCCGTTACGATGTACAACGGAATTGGACGAGTCCTTCCACCCTTGATTTGTAATACCTTTGGCGGATTTTGTGTTATATGTCACAAAGCCGCTTTCATCCAAATCGCCGCAAGCATCGATCCATTCCAGCGCCCGCTTGATGTTGGGTATCATCTCTTCAAACAACACCATATCGTCGGTCCATTTGACATATTCACCGATCAGGATCAGAAATAGCGGCGTTGCGTCAACCGTACCATAATACGGTTTAAACGGCACCTGGTTTGTATTCGCTAGCTCGCCATCGCGCAGCTCGTGCATGATTTTCCCCGGCTGCTCGTCGCGCCAGCTATCCGACTTTTCCCCTTGATATCGGGCCATCGTCATAATCGTGCCCTTGGCGATTTCGGGATGAACGGGCAGCAGCTGTAACGCCGTGATCAGGCTGTCGCGTCCGAACGGTACGGCATACCACGGCAAGCCAGCCACGGGAAACAAGCCGAAACCGAGATCCGTGAGCAGTGCTCTAATATCTGACAAGCCGCGCCGATAGAGGCGATCGAAAAACGGATGATTGCTGCTCACCCATGTCGAAGTTTGCTCCCAATTCGCATACGAGCGCTGCAGTTCTTGAATGGCGGTAGCATGCGTATGGCGCTCGGGGTAGACATCGTCGATGACAGGGACAAAGAACAGATTTATCGACGTCGATTGCCCCGCTTCTAAATCCAATTGATAGGTAATCCCCGCTCCGTTATTCGAAACGGCAACATGGGTAGGCGCCTCCATCCACTCAACGAGCAGCGACCGCGTCACATCGTCCACCCCGCCGTAATCGATCGAAAACCCTGAGGCGTGCTGCCGAGCCCCTGTCTTCTGTCCGACATTACCGACTTGAAATCCGCGAATAACAAACATATCTTGGAAATCGGCATCGATCTCCAGATTAATGCTGACACGTTGGCTATGCGGGTTGAAGTTGGTCACTCCAATCGTTTCATAGAGAATGCCCTTATAGATAAATCGCGTTCGCACGATCTCTACGGATTCGCGCCATAGCTTTTCTCCATCTTTGATATCGGGGTTCGTAAGCACGATATTCGAGACATAGTTCTGGTCAACCTCGGAAGCAAGCAAGATCGGCTTTGACCCGTTGACGATCAACGCCAAGCGGCTGAGAAACCGCGTATCTTTCGTATATAAACCGAAGCCTTCTTTGGAATCGGTCAATATATCGCCGGACAAATCCGTTATGAGAAACAAATCGTTTTCTTTGATTACGCTGTATGCCACAGCTACACCTCGTTCATTTTCGTTAACTATCCTTTAACCCCGGAAGAAGCCACGCTTTGCTGTACTTGCTCCTGAACAAGCACGTAAATCAAAATCCCCGGGAGAATCACCATCATTAGCGCAGCGAACATTCTTGTATAATTGTAGGAGAACGCCTCGTTAAAAAATTCGAGTGCCACCGGCAACGTTCTGTTCTTCTCGCTGGTCGTCAATATCAGCGCGTAGAAGTATTCATTCCAATTGTTCAAGAACATTAAAATGCCGGCTGTTGAGATGCCCGATTTGGCCAAAGGCATATTTACGTTCCAGAAAATTCGCCAGAAGCCCGCGCCGTCGATTAAAGCTGATTCGTCAAGATCTTTGGGAATTGCGATAAACGATAACCGCAGGATGAACAATGCCAGAGCCATTCCGAACGACGCATACACGAGGATCAATGCGGCCTTCGTATCATAGAGATCGAGGTTCATGATGATCGTGAAGATAGGCTGTGCGCGGGCGTATCCTGGGATCAGCAACGTAATGGTACAAAGGATAAATAGGAACGATTTGCCGCGAAAATTGAATTTCCCGAAAATATAACCGGCCATCGTGTAAATGAACAGCGCAATCAAAGTCGAGGCTATCGCAATGAACATGGAATTCATAAAGTACCCCAAAAAGTTGTACAGTGTGAAAACATCCATGTACGCTTGAAAGTCGATTTTTTTCGGCAGTGAAAAAGGATCATTCAATATTTCTTTGTTTGATTTGAAGGAAGATAACAGAATCCATACAATCGGGAATATCGACACCAAGACCGTAAACGTCATGACGCTGTAAGAGACAATGAGTTCAGGCCATTTTCGGATGTTTATTATCACTTTTACACCCNNTGCGTTCATCTTGAACACCCTGTTGATCAGCAGAAGGACCAGGATGCCAAGCAGAATCATGATCGTCGCTGCCGCGTTGGCGTAACCATAGTTGTAATTAACAATGCCGTCATAGAGCATCAGCGTTATGTTATAGGTATCGTTGCCCGGCCCTCCTCGGGAGGTAAGTGCCACTTCCTCGAAGCCGGCGATCCGCGCAGTGACAGACAATATGATGCCTGTTCCGATCGCTTTTTTGACAAGCGGCAGGTTTATGTGCCGGATCATACCCCACTCGCTCGCTCCGTCCAACAGCGCAGCTTCATGAACTTCCTTGGGAATGGCCATCAATCNNGCAGGGGAATCGAAAAACCAATTGACATGAAAATCCGAAAAGCCGATGCTTCTGATCATATGGTTCAAAATACCGATTTCATCGTTGAAGAACAGTTTGTAAATGATCGCCCAAGCAGCGGCGGAGATGACCATCGGCACCATGAACACGCCCCGAACGAATCTCCATCCGATATGTTTCTTGTACAATACGAACGCAACCAGTGTGCCGAATCCGACGTGCAGCGTAGCCGCCATAAGCGACCACAGCAGAATATTACGCAAGGCAATGAAAAAGGTGTTGTCATACGTAATGAGATGGATATAATTATCTAAACCGTTAAATTGGGGGGCGCGTAGACCATCCCACTTCATAAATCCCGTCACGAGCACCGTTCCGATCGGGACGATGTAAAACAAAGCCNNCTTGATTTTCATTTTTTCACCTCTTTTTCTGCAATGAGCCCTCTCACTGCGAGTGGAGGGCTCATCCGTTGCGGCTTATTTTTTGAATTGTTGCGCTTTCTTCGTTAAATGCTCGGCGAATTGCTCCGGCGTCATTTTGTCTTGTGCCAGCAGCGGTAGATAACCGCTAAACTCTTTGGACGAAATCTGATCCGGCCACACATCCGCCATGGATTGAGCGATCATCTTCAGATCACTGGTCACGGACCGGTTCATCTCAGCCAAAATCGGATTCAGCTTGGAAGTGAACTCGGCGGAAGTCTGAATATTAGGAGCTTGCCCGCCTTCGGCAACCATATATGCTTCGATTTCCTCAGGAGAACGGATGAATTCGATGAACGCAAGCGCCGCTTCCGTCTCCTCCTGCTTCAGCCCTTTCGGAATCCACCAAGAGTACTCGGCTGTCGTGGCCAGCCCAATGCCGCCGGGATACAGAGAAACGCCGACCTTCTTGTCAAAGCCTTCCGGCGCTTTCGTCGTATCCGAGAAGTCGCCGACCATCCAAGTCCCGTTCGCGATAATCGCCGTTTTTTCGTTCAGGAAGTTGTTGGCGGAATCGGCGTAAGCGGCGCCGAGCGCATTGTCCGTCGTGTATTCCTTGAGCCATTTTTGTACTTCACCGAATGCCTTGACCCACATCTGGCTCGTATAATCGAATTCCTTGTCTGCGCGGTTGCTCTTCAGCACTTCTTCAGCTCCTGGCTCGTTAGCCATGAAAGCGGATGCAAGAAGCATCGTGGTCCAGGCGTTTTCCCCTGTCATCAGGGAAAGCGGTGTGATGCCTTTGTCCTTAAGTGCTTTGAGCGCCTGATCGAATTCTTCGAAATTCATTTGCGCGATTGGTTTCGTAATTCCCGCATCTGCAAACATTTCTTTATTGTAGAACAAGCCGATCGGACGAACTACGGAAGACGGCATGGTGTAAATCTTACCATTTCTTGTATTGAATGCGACGGAATCCTCGATCAGAGTTGCTTTCAATTCCGGCTTCGAATCCAAAAATGGCTTCAGATCGTAAATCTCGTCTTTCTCGATCAGAGTCTCGACAAGCTCATTGGCTCCTTTTTCGATGAGTGCTGGCAGCTCTTTTTGCTGCCAAAGAAGCTTGATTTTGTCATTATAGTCATCGTTCGGCACTTCTTCGATTTGAATTTCATATTTGTCGGCATACTTTGTGTTGAAGCGCTCTACTTGCGGCAGGAAAAATTTTGCCCCTACGTTCTGACCTGACTTATAATGCGGAATTTTAAGTACAACTTTTTCTTGTACAGCGGTTTCCGCCGGTTTGTCGGTGCTTTCCCCCGACGAGTTTGGCGTACCCGATGCGTTCCCTCCCTCGTTGTTGGACCCGCATCCTGTTAAACCCAGTGCCATGGTCAAACACAGCATCGATACGATCTTGAATCTCTTCATAAGCCCATTTCTCCCCTTTTAGTCAGTAGTTTTTATTTAAAGATTTCCGAAGGAAATCCTTAAAACGGTGTCTGACGGAGTTTTCCGAAACGTTTCGGAAAAAGGCTGCAAAAAGGTCGTTAGCCTTTTTGCAAACGATCCGCGCTTTCACGGATAATGAGCTGGTTGTCAAGCACGATTTTATGCTTAACATTGCGCCCTTCTATCATGTCGATGAGCATTTGCGCCGCTTGATAGCCCATCTCGTATTTCTCCTGGCGTACAGTGGTCAGTTTGGGCGTGGTGTAGGAGGCTATTGAGATGTCGTCAAAGCCGATCACCGAAATGGAATCAGGTATTACCCTGCCCATCTGCTCCAATTCTTTCATCACACCCAGCGCCATGATATCGCTAGAGCAAACGACGGCTGTTGTTTCGGGGTGGCGCGACAGGATTTTGCTAATGGCATCCGCCCCGCCCTCTTCCGAAAAGCGGCCGTCTTCAACTCTGCTGACATCGTAGGCGATGTCAGCCTCCTGCAAACCCAGCATGTAGCCTGACAAGCGATCAGCGCAGATAGCCGCTTCTTTATAACCATTGATGAAAGCAATGTTACGGTGTCCCAGCTGGATCAAATACCGGACAGCATCCCTGACTCCGCTTACATTATCGGTCGTGACGTGTCCGACCCCCTCGCCAGCGACAGGGATGTCTATTAACACGGAGGGGAACGATGATTGATCGATGACCTCTCTTAAATAGGGATCGGTTGTCTTTAAACCCTTCAGGATGACGCCGTCAACATTGCGCTCCCGACAAAGGTCCGAATAGGTTTTATTCATTTGTTTGTTAGGGTTGGTACTGAACAAAATGATATCGTAATTCAGTTCGCTGGTCCGGTCGCTAATGCCGCACAGCACCTCGAACGAAAAAGCGGCTTTGACGCTGTCGCGCGTAAGCTCCGATATGATGACGCCGATCGTATTCGTTTTTTTCAGTACCAGACTTTGTGCCTGCGAATTCGGATGGTAGGACATTTTTTCGGCCAGCTTCTTGATCCGGCTTCTTGTTTTTTCATTGACGTCGGGGTAGCCGTTCAGCGCGCGTGATACGGTTGTAATGGATACGCCCGCCGCTTTGGCGATATCTTTGATTGTGGGAGACATATAAAAACCTCAAACTTTCCAAAACGTTTTGGTAGTGCTACAATCAATATAGCATCTCATGAAAGCGATTGCAATCCTTTATTGGCACTTTTTGGATGGACGCATTTACGACAAAATAACGGGAGGTTGAACGGATTGGCAAAACTAGAAATTTACTTGATCACGCAAGGTGACGATTTGGGAGGAAGCTATTCTGCCAACAAAGCCATCCACCAGGCATGGCAGAACGGCCAGCTGCGCAATGGTTCATTGATGGCCAACGGCATAGCGGTACAAGACGCTGCGAAGCATTTTGCCCGAGAGGATGGATTTTGCATTGGTCTTCATTGTACCCTACATGCGGAGTGGGACCACGTCCGCTGGGGTCCGATACTGTCTCCGGACCAGGTTCCGAGCTTGGTGCTCGAAGACGGCACTCTTCATCGGTCTCCTGCGGATTGGAAGACGTCGGGATTTGAAATCACGGAAGTGATGGCTGAATTGCAAGCTCAACTGGAAGCGGTCAGAAATCTGGGCTTCAAGCCTTTTTACGCCGATACGCATATGGGCTTCGAACGAATCGATGAACGGCTCACTCACCTATTCGACGATTGGTGTGAAAGCGAAGGACTGATGTCTTACCGAAATGTTTGCATAGATATCAGTTATAACGGGCCGGACCTGGGAGAAGATCCCGTATTGAACGTCATTCAAGCATTGGAATCCGTCAACCCCGGCATTTATCGCCTAGTCACGCACCCTACGTTTATGGATGAGGAGATCCTAAAGTTCGGAAACGCGCAGCATTCCGGCGATCAAATCGCCAGAGAGAGAGACGCCGACCGCAGGCTGTTCCAAGACAAACGGCTCAAGCAGTACTTTGCCCAGAACGGGATTCGCGCAATTCGTTACGACGAGCTCTGGAAATACCGCTAAACGCATCAAGACCCACTTACGGCGAATTTGCTGCCACCAAATGTTAAAACTGATACATAGCAAAGGACTTGACTTCCAGTTGGAGCTCCCTTACATACTTCCTAACCTTGCCGCTACAAACTACTTTAGCGTTAATAAGAGAATTCGGGTCGTCCAGTATAATCAAGGTTATAGGGGCTATCGGATTAGCTTCAAGTTCAATCGCCAAGATTTGAGGGCTTTAACAGGTTGCCGTGTGGCAGGCTATTAAAGCCCGTTTTGTGATTGAAATTTCATCAGACATAGGAGAGTTTCATTCCTTCTTCTGATTTTATACGTCCAACATGGGATGAACATAGTTTCGAACAAGATACGATTCGATTGGAAATTACTGCACCATTTTTTGTCGGAGGAAGGTTAACCTGTATCGTTTGGCGGCGGAGAAGTTTTTGACTTACCTATCAAAACTGAAAAGAACTCTCAAAATTCCGGATTAATTCATGCGGATTCCATATCGGTTGATTTAGCGCATTTATTTATGGGAGGGCTCTTCCCAATACATCGGCAGATTGTATATCAAGGATGCGAAAGCATCAAAAAATATGAGCCTCCGCTTGCAGCATGAAAAAGGATTATTTAATATTCCTTTACGAGAATATTCCCTGTATGGTATACTCTGATCAAGAATAGGAAATACCAGAAAGGAGGCGCTATAGAGTCGTAGTGTACGTCTTAAGAGAAAATGAATGAATTAAATGAATCGAAGTGATGTTATTTATGAATGCTAACGTTATGAGTGCCTTAGCTGAGCCTAACCGCCTGCAGATTATTGAACTATTGCGCGAGAGTCCCCTAACTGTTGGAGAAATCGCCGATAGACTCCAGCTTCGTCAACCTCAAACGTCTAAGCATTTGCGCGTTCTTAGTGAGGCCGGCATGATTGAGGTAGAGGCCGTAGCTAACCGGCGCATTTGCAAGTTACGTTCTGAGCCATTTAAGGAATTAGACGCTTGGTTAGAATCGTACCGGCATTTGTGGGAGGAACGATACGATCGACTGGATGATTATTTGCTAGAGCTGCAAAGCAAGGAAAAAGATACAGAAAATGTAATCGAGGAGGATATATCAAATGACAAGTTCTAACCAAACTAACAAATTGGTTTCCAAAGTTGAAGGCAGTACACTAGTATTAGAGCGTATATTCCAAGCTCCACGCGAGCTAGTATTCAGGGCTTTTTCTGAGGCGGAGCATTTGAAGCATTGGTGGGGACCAAAAGGTTGGACTCTCCCCGTTTGCAATGTTGATTTCCGTCCAGGTGGTATATGGCATTATTGCATGAAATGCAAGGATAAGAATCAAGGTGATTTCTACGGTATGGAGTCGTGGGGCAAAGCGCTATATAAGGAAATTACTGTACCGGAACAAATTATTTATACGGATTGGTTCTCAGATGCTGAGGGTAATATTTCGGACGATCTGCCTGAAACACTGGTCCAACTAGATTTTATCGAGCTGGATGGTCAAACGAAGCTGGTTAATACCGGGAAATACGCATCCCCAGAAGCGTTACAACAAGTGATCGATATGGGTATGCTACCGGGTATTTCACAAACCTTTGATAATCTGGACGTACATCTTGAGAATTTACAGAAGAGCAACTAAAGATATTAGCAAAAGCGAAAGATCCCGCGTCTAATACGGGTTCTTTCGCTTTATATTCTACTTCATCACATTCACTTTCACGAAGGCTTACGACGAATATACGAATATGAATATCCTTAGCAGGGTCGGCCATGCCGACGAAGCAGCACATACAACAATTTATTTGATGACCAATAAGTATACTACAGGAAGCACCTTATTTCTGGATGGGGGCTTCTTAATAAATTTAATGTTTTCAATAGTTCTCCAAATAAGAAATTCCGCGGTCTAATTTGTATTAAAGACTATAAGAATTGAATCCTCCTGAACTTCCTTAATTTTATAGATTCCAAGATTCTCAATCGATTTAACCAGTTCTGAGAGATACTTCGTTGTTGTTTTTAATTTTTCAGCTGAAGACTTAAGGTGGATTAGGATCTCATCCCCTTGCTCCTCTATTACTAAAGATTTCAAATAGATTTTCAGCACTTTTACATAACGGTCATAGTTTATTTGATGCTCTTTAGTAACGCCTTGAAACGAAACACTTACAATCAAAGGCTCCGGCTTAAGAAAGTTCACTTTCCCTGTCTTATCCACCTGCCCCACTTCAGGATTCAGCACTTGATACCCTACACCGTCAGATATTGTATAATCCATACCATTATCCATAGTTGCTACTGAATTAAGACGGAGATCGGAAGCTTCTGGCCCCAATAACGTCAGATAGTCGCTTACTTCAAGCTTTATCGTTTGTCTAGCCCCTTTCCCAGCGAACATGATCAATGGACTATGTACACGTCTGTTCCAGGACTTCTCGTCATGTGTACCCAGAGGATCCATCTGAAAAAATAAGTCCTTTCCATATATAAATCCCTTCGATAACAATAAATTCACAAGCGGATCAATAGGCATGCCTTCGGCAACCCCCATGTCGAGCCAGATCTTCAATTCAGGCTTTTCGGACTCTTTCGCCAATTCTTCCAACATACGTCCATTGCCTACCCAAGTTGCAGGAGATACAGCTCCAATCGATGAGAATGTCTCGGGATGCTGATATCCCATCCATAACGCCTGAATAGCACCGAATGATGACCCCATAATCATCCGGTGATCCCGTTCGGGAATGGTCCGGTAAGCACTATCGACATAGGGAATAACCGTTTTGATAAAATATTGGGTAAATTCCTCTGCACTCGTTCCATCAGTAGGAATAGACGCCTCCGGAAATGGAATATACTCCTTTCCTCGTTCTGAACCTTCACTCGCTGCGACTCCTATCACGATAACCTTCTCCATTTTCCCTTCAACAACGAGCTGATCAATAATTTCCTCAACCCTCCAGTCTTTGCTGAAAGTGTTGGTATTTGTATTGAAAATATTCTGCCCATCGTGCATATACACAACAGAATAACGTTCACCATCGGATTCATACCCAGCAGGCAAATAAACAAATATTCTCCGCTCACCTAGTTTATCAATGTGCACAGTACCTTTTGCCGCAACCCCATTAGTTGGGCTCTCCGATGCCTGAGTAGTCTTACTTAGTGCTGGATTGGTTGTTGGTGATGAAGCACTATTTAGATTTCCTTTCCCACTACAACCCGAAAGCGCTACCACAATTAACGCAATAAGTCCCCAAATGCTACATTTAAATAATCCACTTGAGTGCATAGAACCCCTCCTGATTTTTTGTTCAAACGTTTTCACAACCTATTATACAGGTTTTATATGGGACTACGAACATTTTTTCACAAGTGAACTTCCAATTAGGAATAGTATACTTTTTCTACTTTATATAATGTATGCTCAATAGTTGGGCAGGGATCGGTCTCGCTACTGCTAAACAAGCTGTGGAGCAAGGAGCATATGTTATTATCGCCGGACGTTCACAAGATAAATTAGAGAAAGCTCAACAATTTCTAGAGTCCGAATCTGTCGAGATTCATTCACTAAATAATCAAAATGAAGAAGAGTTGCTTAGAAATTGCTCATAGCTGCTTTAATGCAAAGTTCTGGCCGCAATATAATGCTGTGAAATACGCGATCCCATATATAAACCCTACGGGCTCTATTGTTCTGATGTCTGGCGCATTCGGCCAACGACCACTTGCAGACGAAGCAGCACATACAACGATTTATTTGATGACCAATATCTATACAACAGGAAGCACTTTATTTCCGGATGGGGGTTATATTTTGCGATGATTTTATCATGGCTTATTAATTATTATCGTATCAACATGCTTACCATCTGCGCTCCAAATAGTAACATTATTTCGATTGAAGCTTTCGGTTGCGGGAAGACATAAAAACTCCCATAATTTAAACCGTCTATCAACTCAGGATTAGTCACTGTTACTTTTTTAGGAGTGATCTGGAACAACCTTGTTTCTGTCGTCAAAATAGCAAAGATACCCACGAATCCAAATACGATCATCATCCCCACGATAACCACTCTGAATATAAACGTTCTTTTTATTTTGCCCTTTATGTATTGAAATACGGACCAACCCACGATGGCCCCTACTGTATTTAATATAACATCGTCGATATCGCTGATTCCTATAGCCAAAATGTACTGAACTACCTCAATACTCACGCTAATGCCAATCACTATGACGACTGTTTGTTTAAATCCCTTCTTCATTAACAAAGGTATAAATATCCCCATTGGAAAAAACACTGCCAAATTCCCAGAAATATTTTGAAGATTATGCAAAAGCCCTATAGTACTCATCATTTCAAATGTCGATGCAAATGGGATGATATTCAAGACCCTCTGACCATGTCCAATCATAGCAAAAAGATTATATATCTGCGTATCTTTGAACAAAACAATCCTCACAAGTACTAGTAAATACACAATGAACATTACCCATGCAAAAGTACTTAACAGCCTTTCTTTCTTAGTATTCACGCCCTTCTCCCCCATCTACAGTATCGATATCCGTCATTATACCGAACTTAGGAAGGTTATTTAGTGGGGTATTCATTAAAGAAATCNNGAACTTTATTGTTTATCGACACCCTTTCTACATTTTAGAATAGCCTATTCAATAACCAACCAAAGGTGGTACGAAAATGAACCAGAAACTAGAAACAACAAATTCTAAGCATCACGTTCTCCCCTTTAAAGGCGTCCTCAATTTCCGAGATATGGGCGGATACGCCACCACAGATGGTCGTAGAGTCAAATACGGTTTGTTTTTTCGATCAGCCGAATTAACAGGTATGACCGATCAAGATATAAAACTTTTTAAATCCCTTGGAATTAAGACCATATTTGATTATCGAGGAATAGAAGAAGTTCGTATAAAACCAGATCCAGTCATTCCAGGNNAGCAAGAGGTTCCTGGAGACATGAGAGATGTGGTTCGTTCTGGATTTCTTGAACATTTTACGACAGACTTCTTAGTTAATATGTATTTGGACATGGCATTTAATAACCCTTCCTTTAAACGACTTATGGCAACAATTATGCTTCCAGATGAATTCAGTATCCTGCATCATTGTGCCGGTGGAAGAGATCGCACTGGAGTTGGATCGGCATTCATCTTCCTAGCACTTGGAGTTCCGAAAGAAACGATTATAGAAGACTATCTGCTCTCCAATCAGACACTTGGTCCTATAAATGAACAAATAAAAAAGCAAGCCTCACAACATCTATCACCGAAGGAAGTAGATACTGTTATGGCTGCGCTTATATTACGTCGAGAATTCATGGAAGCCATTTTCTCTGCCATCGACGAGCGATATAAAAGTGTTGAGGCTTTCCTCGAACAGGAATTCGGCATGACTGCTGACAAGCGCACGCAGTTGCAAGCTTTTTGTCTGGAAGCAATATAATTCGTGCGACTACACCCCATCTAAACAAAAGAATAGCGATCAGACGGCCGGAATATGTAGGAAAGTAGCATTTAATTGTATTTCATACAACTATAATTCATCTAATCAATCTGCAAATGGATATAGTTGTATTTCGTACATCTATTCTCTGAATTTAATCTACTATAAGTGGATTCTCTTGTTTTTAGTTGTAGAAAGTACAATTATAGTTAGTATTAATCTTTTGCATAACGAAATAGTTGTATTGAATACACTTATCTCAAAGTTCGCACCCAAGCATGCCACCCCGCAGATCAAAAACACCAGGCGGTGATTCTCCACTACCCGAAGAATCGCTGCCTGGTGTTTTTTAACATTTCATATTCTAGAAAAAGACTACTTAGAGCTACGCTTCTTTCTATTTAATACTGACGTTCTTCTTCGTAGGATACAAACAGCATTCTACGCTGTACATCCATCAACGACTTAATCACCCAAGTTGCGATTATGGCAACGACGAGTCCTGCTACAACATAAGATATATATTGCTGAGATAATGTCCAGTCGATATTAAATAAAGCAAATACACTATTCTCCAAAATGTTCAAATCCATCGTTTGCAGAAAAATCTGATGAAGCACAGGTAGCGTAATCAGACCAAGCGCAGCCGCTACCACGGTTATCGTTAGTGAAAAGAAGATAATGCTTGATACGAATCGTCCCATAATTAGCATGATGTTACGTGCAAACTTTGCACCATCAAAGCCTAACTTCATTCGTTGTAGGAAGCCCGCTCCCTCCACTTGCATATCCGTTCCACGTTGTTCATTAGGTCTAGAAATATCAAGCAATGATCTTACTAGCTCTTGCTCAAATTTCACAATGTGATCCAATCCTTTGGCTACTGCAAAAAATAAGGGAATACCGATGAAAATAGGTGTTAACCCAATAGATAACGCTAGCCCTGTCACCATAAACACAAAATATACGATGGTGATTGGTAATGAGATTATAAAATACAACATACTCCGATATGTTTTGGGACTTGATCGACGTTTGCGGGGTTTAGATTGTGACTTTGATTCTACAGGAATCTGCATGGAATCAACCGCTCCGATCGGCATTGTATAAAGCTTACTGTTGTTCATTTCTGTTGTCCTTCCTCTCACGTTTTCAATTAATCTCATTATACGTGGTAAAGAGAAGGCTAAAAACAGTCTTAGGACCGGAGTCTTACCAGACTAAAGGCTAGGATGGATTTAGACGGGCAACAGCTACAACCCCAGCTTATTCCCCTTCTCCAGCCGCACGATCTGCTGTTNNTCTCTGAACTGGTTAATGGTTTCACGCATTTTAGGGAGAGCTTCCTGCTTATACGTACTTATCGAATCTAAAGCGGATAGCACATCCGTGAAAGCCTGTTTTAATGTATCTACTGAAATACTAGATTCAAGAGATTGCTTATGGATTGCCGCCCCCTGATCTTTCAACATTTTTGAAGTGCCGCTTATTAGTGTGTTGGTCGTTTGATTTAGGAGTTCAATCTTTTTCAGAACGATTCGTTGATTGTAGAGTGCACTGGCCACCGTAACGGAGATTTTCAGGGCAGAAACCGTAACATTTCTAGCCCTGTCCACCCCTCTGATTAGCTCTTTATTATTTCGTATGACCACTTCAATGGCCATGATTCCTTGCTGATTCACTACCAGCATCTGTTGCAGATCCATCACACGCTGACGCAGAGGAAACAACACCTCCTCTGTTATGAACCTTACCCTTTCTTCGGACTCATTCCGAAGCTTGGCTGCTTCTAGTTGAGCCTCAATCTCCTGATCCATCAGCATACCGAGTTGAATTTCCTTCTGCAGTTTTTTAGTGAGCTCTCGAAGCGATTGCTGCTCGAACTCTAACGTAGTGTTATCATTTTTCAATACGGTTTTACCTTTATCTAAAGAAATGATAATATCTGAGATTACAGCATCTGCTTTTTGATACTTTGCAAAATAACTCCGCAATGGGTTAAAGAACTTCCCTAGAAGACCAGTCTTAGCAAAATCTACTGCACTTGGGTCCAGATCTTTCAACTGAAGGTTGAGTTCTGTTAAACCCTTGGCTACTTGACCCCCTTCATCCCCAGTCTTTGATAAATTCCCTACCGAATCTTGCAAAAGGGAGTTCTTATCTGAAGATGATCTCATGGTGCTCATCCCGAAGCTATCGATGGATTGAAGGACCTCTTTTCTTTTATCCAAAGATTCTAAATCAAGCTCCAAGATCGTCGAGACATTAGTTATCGCCATTTCCTTCAGTTGCGTTACTTCCTCTGGCTCAGGTTTAACCTGAGCTTCAATCGCCGATTTCAATTTCTCCGGACTTACCACTTCCATAGTAAAAGACATAGAACCCCTCCTAAAAGTTGTAACTTACATTTGAACATTAAGCAGGTTTCCGATTTTATACACCACATCATCAATATCTGCATTGATATTAGCCGCTTCGTTAATACTTGAAA
>DJUJ01000089.1:0-2186 GCA_002438345.1 Paenibacillus sp. UBA6285 | reverse complement strand
TCTCTAGTGCTTTGATATTCGCATTGTAGCCAATCGTGTAAATCGGGATTTTGTAAGTCTCAATTAAGCCTCTGATATCATTCAGTGAATGACCTTCATTCGTCTCCCCATCACTTAACACAAAGATGATTGGTTTAAGTTCTGGGTTAATCTTCATTTCGTCTTGAAGCATTTTGAGTGCCACCACAATTCCATCAAAAGTCGCTGTCCCCCCATTCGCCTGAAGACTATCTATAGCTCCAACAAACATCGACTGCTGATTTGTGTCGTACTTACCAATAGGAAGGTTTATCGTAACGTTGTCAGAATAGGAAACAAAACCAATACTATTATCCTTGCCCAAGAACTTCTGTCCCGTTAATAATGATTGCTTTAAGCGATATAAGGGCTCACCGTTCATGCTACCTGAGACATCAGCTACAAATACTGCCGCAATGGGTTTATTGCCGTTTTTCTTCTCCTTCCACAGCTTTTGCGCCGAGGATAAAAGACTGCCATCCACTGGATTAACCTCAGAATGATAGTCATTCAGTCCGTTAAAACCTTTTTCCTCACCCAAACGCTGATATTTATCCTGTTCAACAAACTCCGCGAATTTCTTAATAATGTCCAGCTTCTCTTGTGGTAGTTCACCTAATGCGTAAAGGGGGCTGTCATGCCTTACACCAAAAGGAGTAAATACATAACTACCCTTTAGTTCGGGCGCATTTGCGTAAATTTGGTACTCTAAGACAAAAGCATCCAGCTTCCCAGTTTTAGCCGCATCACGCATTTGTAAAGTAGTCGACGCGATAAAAGGTACATTCGCTTGGAATTTCTCAAAGCCCTGAACCGCTTGTTCTCCAAGCAAATCAGAGCTGTCAAACGTCCCAAGTGCAGTCACAAGAAAGTTCAGACCTGTTGAGCTAGCAAAAGGATCTGTATAGCCCATAGATAATTCATTATTCGCTATCGCATCTGTAATCGTCTTGACGTTTAAAGAACCGTACTTCTCGACTAACTCATCATATTTCGTTTTATTCGTAACAATACCGGCTACATTGCCAATAAGACGATTAGTTATAAGCTGCGTGTTAATTCCGTTCGCTTTTACCATCTCGCCCCATAACTCATTGGATGGTGTGAAAGCATCTGGTATATATTTACCAGACCTTATGTAATCCGTCGCTGTACCTGAAGCAATATTGCGAATCTTAACCGAAGCAGGTATTCCGTTCACCTCAATATTGGAATTATTGAAATCTGTCGCCACTTCATTCAACCATCCATCATTACCCGTACCAGATTTCTCTGTGGATGAGAAGATTTCGACAAAGCTATCCGTTGTATTGGTTACTGATATAGGAAATTTAGAAATATCCGGTAAGGAATCACCAATCGCTACAGGATCGAGGTCGATTTGTCCTTTGACTTGCTCCGCGGTATCTACTTTAATCTTTTTATAAAGTTTATCCAGTCGTTTCCCTGCATCTTCTGACGAGACCTCACTAGTGGTTTTGCCTAAATTAGAGGTTAAAGTGATCCCAAAATAAACAAGAGCAAAAACGACTACTGTTATAATCCCAAGTGCTACAAATGTTCTCCCTTTCCTAGCCATACACATCTTCCTTTCATTGCTTATAGAATTTCGTCTGTTTGATCAATTCATCGATCGCCTTCATACATGGCATATCTTCAACATCTTTATAATTCGTACTGTCCAGTAGCGATATTTCGAGTAGTAATTGATCTAACTTCAGCAGAATTTCTTCGTTTGCTCCAAGATACCCTGTTACATAAGCCAAGTATTCATTGTATAGCGCCGTTTTTTTCTGCACCAATTTATCCGAGAACTGCGCAGGTCTCTGCTGACTGGCAAAAAGGGAGAATTCCGAAGCATCAAAAACACTTAACTTATTAAGTATTCCTCGGATATTCAGATAGAAAAGCTTCTCTACTTCATAACTGACCGCACCAAACTTCTTGAAGCTTAGCTCCGTCTGCTCAAATCTCTGACTAAGGACATCCACTAACGTATTTTTCTTCTTCTCCATCCGAGTTACCTGGTCCAAAGCCAGACTAATGTCCTTCTTCAGCACCTTTACATTTCTGTATTGCGTGAGTGCTGATATATAATCCTCATGCGTCTTTATCTCTTTTACAGGTGGAACCACCGAAGATTTAAACAACAAATTATAACTTCCATA
>DJUJ01000072.1:2723-19049 GCA_002438345.1 Paenibacillus sp. UBA6285 | reverse complement strand
TTTGAGCTGCGAAAGTTGAGTTTGTAATTACATATCAGTGGAGGAATCAACTTTAATTATGAGTCAGTTAACATTGCAAGAATTTTGGATCAGTCGATTCGAGTGACTACAAGAACTATATATTTGGATCGTTATTCCTGAAACGCTTAAGCGATGTATTTGGAGAAAGGCAAGTAGAATTGATACAAGAGCATGGTGAGGAAATTGGACAACTACTTGCTGATGACGTAGATCAGCAAAGAATCAATGCAGACCTAGTCATAAATTCATCCATAGATGAGACATTACGAAAGACAAATGCAGAGTTGAAAGTATAATATAAATAGATAAATTGTTATGAGTTTAAAGGAGATCTTAATGGGAAAGAAACTTACAATATTTCTAATCGACGGATTGGCAACCGGTCCAAGAACGATCGAGATAGGCAATTGGTCCGGAAAATCCATCTATTCGCAGCGTTCTTCATTATCTAAAATATTGGACCGTGAGGAATTCGAGCGTCCGGGTGTTTATATTCTCAAATCCATGCCTAACAACGACAACTTTAATGAACGTGTCTATATTGGAGAAGCAGAAAATCTCAAGAAGAGATTAAAGCAGCATCTTGCCGACTCTGAGAAAGATTTTGTTGAACTTGTAGCATTCGTAAGCAAAGATGAAATGTTAACGAAGTCGCATATTAAGTATCTTGAATCCAAGCTTATTGGATTAGCTCGAGAGGCTAAAGCTGCTGAGATTGATAATAGTGTGAATCCTGAACTAACCACGCTGCCGGAATCTGACCGGTCCGATATGGAATATTATTTGGAACAAATTAAATTGATTTTGCCTGTTGTTAATTTCATGTTCCTTGTTCCAGTTGTTTATAAACCTTCAAATGATGATCGAAACGAGTTACAACAGTCTGAGTCTTCAAAAATGTACTATTTAAAAAGCAAGATGGCAGTAGCAAGACTGCTTGAAACTGAAGAAGGATTCGTTGTATTAGAGAATTCGCAATGTCTGAAGCAGGTACAAAATTCAATGCCTGAGGGCTATCTCAAGCTCCGAGAGAAGCTAGTAGAAACGAATGTATTAGCGGATAATGGTAGCTTGTATGTATTTAAAGAAAATGCAATCTTCTCAAGTATTAGTGCCGCTGCTGCGGTAATATTAGGACGATCAGCAGCAGGTCCTATTGAGTGGCTGGATTCCGATGGTTTGACTTATAAACAAAACCAGGAAAGAAAGTACAGTAGCTAATAACACTTTGGAAAATCAATCTTTAATGGATTAGATCAAAGCTAGGCGTTGCTAATTGCAGCCTAGCTTTATTTCATTTGCTAGGAACTTTCTGTCGTATCGTATTACTCATTAGTTATTAGCATATTGTTCATAGTAATGGTTACTTATTGTATTTGCATTTCAATCAGAAAAAGTTGCTGGAGAGTTACCGAATGAATGCACTCGATGCGTTCTCATCTCATGAAGATATGAAGGAACGATTCGTATTGGTCTGTTTAATCGCTTTAAACGCGATTTGGAGCAGGATAAAGAGGAGGATCCTTTACTGTTCGAACATTTTGTGGCTGATATCATGAAGTCTGTGCGCGGTGGCACTACATTAGTTACATGAAGTTCAGGTGATTTTGGGATTGACATTGTAGAACATACTGATGAGAGGCTATACCTGGGACAAGTAAAGTGCTACAACGATTTTAATCCGGTTAGTTTTGATCCCATCGCAATTATTCATTCACAGATGATTAAGCAGGATGCCGTGGGTGGATATGTGGTAACAACTGGTAAGTTTACACATAATGCATATACCTATGCTAAAGGATTAGGCATTGAACTCATTAATGGCAATCAGTTAGTGGAACTGTGGCTGAAGCATCTGGAAACGAAAAGCGAAAGTGTTACTGGATTGAGTCCTGTTTCACAAATTTAAAGCCGCATTTTGCTAATGAGATACAACGAGGGATATGCTATAATTCGAGGATAAAGCTAATGCTTACGATGTTACTACGAAAACATCTGAGGAGGGTGAAGATGATAAATTTTAGTCTAAAAGCTCCGGACGGCACCGTTATCGAATCCTATCATAAAGAGCGTAAAGAATTTATTCGTATCGCAGGTATGGAGTATAAAGTGTATAATCCCGTTGACGATTTGGATTCCGATCTCGAAATCAGACAAATGATCGAAGCTTCTGAAAAGGATATATATCAAGGGAAAATTTACTCAACAAATGATTTGATCGAAGCGGTAAAGCGTGGTGAACTGTAATTGATTGTTCAATGGACAGAATCGGCAGTGTTCAGGCTCCATCAAATTAAGAGCGATCATTACACAGAACAAGAAACGATGGAATACTAGATCAATCTCATTCGACGCTTAGAAGATAAAGTTATCAGCATGGGGACGATCTTGCCATCGCGTGAATATCCTAATACCTACTATTGCATCGTAGACCGTTATGTCGTGTCCTATAAAGTGTTGGATAACGGTGAACGCTATGTGATTACTTCGTTCAAACACGGAGCAATGAAGCGCAATCATAAATATTGATCAACAGCCGACTCATTAGGGAGTCGGTTTTTTGTACCTGAAATCAAGGCTGCTTACAGGTGATTTATATTTTCTTGTCGAATAATGCAAGGTAACTTATGTTTATTGATGGGAGAAATTCCAAGATTATTAGATGATAGCAATGGGTATGGTCCTAACGGAAAATCTATATTGCACACGTTGATATTCCTATGAATGTATTGAAAGCATTTGAAGACTTAAAAGTGGAGTATGGAGATTTGGTGAGAGTTGCAAATCCTTTGTATGCTTCGAAACCATCGGATTAATTAAACGAAATGAACATGGAGTGAGACTGGGATATTTAGTGAAGCGATCTCGTGTAGTACCACGTCGTTCCTTTAAAGAGATCTGCTTGATCATCGATTACACGGCATCGTTTTGCTATTTCCTTGTTTTGAGTTGAACGCCTAAGTCTTTCCGAAACGGCGTTCTTTCATTTGTCCAGAATATTAGTTGCGTATTTTAGACGATGTTTGCGGATTATAGGATTCAGCTGCGAGTAGGGTTCTTGTTACAATAACATTGTAAATACGAAACAAAACAACTCAGTTCGAGGGGGAAATAGAAATGAAGAAGTTTTCAATGCTGATCATCGCAGGTATGTTAGTTATGACAGCGCTTACGGGTTGCGGTGGTAGTGAGAAGGAGTCTGCTTCATCCAATAAGCTTGTTGTCTATAGTCCGAACAGTGAAGAAATTATTAAGACGATTATTCCGATGTTCGAGAAACAAACAGGGATTAAGGTTGAACTAGTAACGGCTGGAACAGGCGAAATTGTTAAGCGCTTACAGTCCGAAAAGCAAAATCCATACGCTGACGTCATGTTCGGCGGATCCATGGCAGGATATCTTGAGAACGCTGACTTATACGAGCCGTACGTTTCGCAGAACGATGAATTCCTACTTGAAGGCCATCGCAATAAATCAGGCTTTGCTACTCCTTTTGTTTCAGATGGAAGCGTTCTCTTAGTGAATAAGAACCTGATCGGCAACATCAAGATTGACAGCTACGCTGACTTGTTGAACCCGGAGCTTAAAGGGAAAATTGCTTCGGCCGATCCGGCAAGCTCAAGCTCCGCATTTGCACAGCTCACGAATATGCTGAAAGCGATGGGCGGCGACTATGAGAACGAGAAAGGCTGGAGCTATGTCAGCGAATTAATCAAGAACTTGGATGGTAAAATCGCGAGCGGTTCAGGAGCTGTTCATAAAAGTGTGGCTGACGGGGAGTTTGTGGTTGGCTTAACGTATGAAGATCCATCGAACACCTATGTAAGAAACGGCGCTCCTGTTGAAGTGGTCTATCCGAAAGAAGGCGCTGTATTCCTAGATGCGGCATCCGGTATTATTAAAAGCGCGCCGCATATGGACAATGCGAAGAAATTTATCGACTTCATTCTATCCAAAGAAGCGCAAGATGCATTTGGCACGCAATTAACGAATCGTCCACTGCGTAAAGATACGAAGCTTGGCGACTATATGACGCCTTACGACAAGATCAACATGATCAACGAAGACACGGATTATGTCAGTAAAAATAAATCCAAAATCATTGAGCACTACACGGACGTATTCACAAGCACAAAATAAACGAAAGAATTAGGTGACAACCATGACAGTAACGATTAACATCAATGACTTAGTCAAGAAGTATGCAGATGCGACGGTCATTCCTGCGTTGTCCCTGGAGATTAAGAAGGGTGAGTTCTTCACCCTTCTCGGTCCTTCCGGATGCGGGAAAACCACACTATTACGGATGATTGCTGGCTTTAACAGCATTGAAGGCGGGACGATCAGCTTCAATGAACGGGTCATCAATCAGGTCGAACCAGGCAAACGGAATATCGGGATGGTATTTCAGAACTATGCGATTTTCCCTCATTTGACGGTCAAAGGCAACATTGCGTTTGGTCTTGAAAACCGGAAGATTCCTAAAGAACAAATTGCCGCTAAGGTCGATGATATTCTGAAGGTTGTACAAATCGAGCAATATAAAGACCGGATGCCGAAGAATCTATCTGGAGGACAGCAGCAGCGTGTCGCGCTTGCTAGAGCGATCGTCATTCGTCCCGATGTGCTGCTCATGGATGAGCCGCTATCCAACCTCGATGCGAAATTACGGATCGACATGCGAAATGCAATCAAGGATCTTCAGAGGGAAGTTGGGATCACAACCGTATACGTCACGCATGACCAAGAAGAAGCGATGGCTGTATCGGATCGAATCGCGGTCATGAAATCAGGGATCATTCAGCACCTGGGCACACCGCAAGAGATTTATCAACGTCCTGCCAATGTATTCGTGGCTACCTTTATCGGTCGAACGAACATTATCGAAGGCACCCTAACGCAAGTGGAAGGCCGTTATTCCTTACAGATCGGTTCTGATTATGCTGAGCCAATGTCTAACATTCGCGT
The DNA here is from genome assembly GCA_002438345.1 of Paenibacillus sp. UBA6285. Lineage (GTDB taxonomy): Bacteria > Bacillota > Bacilli > Paenibacillales > Paenibacillaceae > Paenibacillus_AQ. The sequence goes on along the minus strand of DJUJ01000072.1, from coordinate 14,060 downwards.
TCCTAAACCACAAGCTTCGCTGAAAGTACAAATTTCGGTTCGCCCGGAGGAGTTCATCATGACGGAGGACCAGAGCGGGATCCGAGCTACCATTGTACACAGCGTATTCTTGGGACAAAATACACATTATTTCGTAGATCTCGAATCGGGTCAGCGGATCGAAATCACGCAGGAATCGAAAACGAGTCAAATCCTTTCCCCCGGTGAAGTGATTTATCTGAAAGTCAAAACAGACAAGATTAATGTATACGAGGTTGCGGGTGAATTGAACTACACAGGGAGCGGTCAGCTATGAATGATACGCGCAAACGGTTTGACATCTGGACGAACATTTCGTTACTGATCTTTGTCTTCTATATTCTCTTTCTAGCATTTCCGTTATTCACCATGCTGATTAAGAGTTTTTACAACGGCACGACAGGAGATTTTTCACTCGCGTATTTTACGAAATTTTTTAGCAAGCCCTATTATTTAACGGCATTATTCAATAGTATTAAAGTGACTGTCTGTGTTACCGCGCTCTCTGCGCTGATCGCAACGCCGCTGGCCTACTTGATGTCAACGGTTAAGATTAAAGGGAATTCTACCATACGAATTATGATTCTGATTTCGTCGATGTCAGCACCATTCATAGGTGCTTACTCCTGGATCTTGCTATTAGGCCGAAACGGCGTAATTACTCAATTCATCAAAAATGTATTTGGGTTCACGATGCCTGATATATATGGTTTTACAGGGATTCTCGTTGTACTAACGCTACAAATGGTTCCGCTTATCTTTATGTATGTATCCGGAGCACTCAAGAATGTGGATCAATCACTGATGGAAGCAGCAGAGAGTATGGGCTACAAAGGATTTAACAAAATGCGCAAGGTACTGTTACCTTTGATTACACCAACCTTGCTCGCGGGCGGATTGCTCGTATTCATGCGCGCACTTGCTGACTTTGGTACACCGATGCTGATCGGTGAAGGGTTTAAAACCGTTCCCGTCCTTATCTTCAATGAATTTATTAGTGAGGTCGGCGGCGATGATGGGTTTGCTGCTGCGATTAGCGTCATTGTCGTGCTCTTTGCTACCGTGATCTTCTTGCTGCAGAAATATGTATCCAATCGTAAATCTTTTACAATGAGCGCTTTGCATCCGATTGAAGCGAAGAAGAAGTCGGGTATCGGTAATATTGTGGCTCACGTTGTGATCTATGCCTATACGCTAATCGCGCTCTTGCCGCAGCTGTACGTTATTTATACGTCTTTTCTCAAAACAAACGGTCGAATCTTTGNNTCGATGGGTACTCGTTGCAGAGTTACATTGATGCATTCAGCAATATTGGCGGTGTCATCGCGAATACGTTCTTCCTCGCGATCGTCTCTCTTGTCTTCATTATTCTGCTCGCGATTCTGATCGCTTATGTGACGGTGCGTCGTAGAAATGCATTGACGAATACGCTTGATATTTTCACCATGTTCCCTTATATCGTGCCTGGATCCATCTTAGGTATTGCACTGCTCATTACCTTCAATGACAAGCCGCTCGCATTAAGCGGAACCGCACTTATTATGATCATCTCCTTCGTGATTCGTCGTCTGCCTTATACGATTCGATCGAGTGCAGCGATATTGCACCAGATCAACGGGGGCATTGAAGAAGCGGCGATCAGTTTGGGAGCTTCCCAGATGCGAACATTCTTCAAGATTACACTTCCGATGATGGTGGCGGGTGTCGTCTCAGGCGCTATTCTGAGCTGGGTTACCATCATTACGGAATTAAGTACCTCGATCATCTTATATACGGGGAAAACGAAGACGGTTACGGTTGCGATTTATACCGAAGTTATTCGAGGCAACTATGGCGTCGCTGCTGCGTTGTCTACCATACTAACTTTGATTACCGTCATCTCACTGCTGGTCTTCCTCAAGCTGTCTGGGCAGAAGGAAGTATCGCTATAAAGCTCGTTCATATCATGCAAGTCGGCACCTGGCATAAGGGTCGGCTTGTTTTGACATTTAGAGTTTATTACCATGGACGAATGTCTTTCTTTTTCTTTACACTGAATAGGAGAGGCGTAAGGCACATAGTCGGAGGACAGCATGAAACGTAGAAAACATCGCAATTTTAAAGAATCGACCCGTCGCTTGTTTCGTTTATATACGATGATTCCGTTTGCGATATTAATGGTTTTGTTCGTTATATTTACGATTGTCAACGGCAGAATCAACATCATGCAGAAAACGAATCAAGCTGCACAATCCATCAGTCATTCCATCACTGAAGTCTATCAACAATACCATGATGAGATTCAGCGGATGGCGGATTCTCCTGCCGTTGTGAACTATGTGAGTACACATTTGGGAAGCGAGAAGGTATACTCTGAATTCTATGATTTCAACAACCAACAGAAGGTGAAGGGCATATTTCATATCCTGAACAAAGACGGGATTTTCCTCGCCACCTCTGCACCAACGAATTTATTGGATTCCGACTTTTCTTTCCGAAACTTTATTCACCGGGTGGAGTTGTATTCGAATGAGACGATAGCTGAAATGAACAGCTTCCGGTACTCGCATGATCGGACTACAAGCTATTCGTTTGGCCGAGCGATCGTGAAAGATGGTCAGACGATTGGCTACATTATCTATCAGCTGTATGAAGCCGATTTTCAGAAACTGATCTTTACGCAAAATAATGAAATCGCGTTGATTACCGATGAGTATAAGACGATCATTGCGACCACTAGTAACATTACCAAAGGGGTTCTAAACAAGTTCCAACCTACGCTGGATAATCAAGGACATGCCCAGATTAATAACGGAAGCTACTATATGTATTCCAAACCCATCCAAGGTACGCCGCTGCAAGTGTTTACGCTGAATTCCAATAACTCAGAACAATACACGTATTATACCGTGGCTATCTTTATCGTAGCGACTTGTGTGCTGCTGTGGATTATGCTGCAGTTCTTATCGAATAAAATGTCATCCCGCAATTCAGAGTCGATTGACAAATTCGTTGCTGCGCTGGATGTACTAAGAGATGGGAAGTTAGATGGTTATGTCGATATTCAGACGGGGGATGAATTCGAAACGCTGGGTCATGAGTATAATGCGATGCTGGACCGGCTGCAGGACTTGTTGGAGAAAAATAAAGAGCTGTCGGAACTCAGTACGATGATCGAAGTCAAACAATTGCAGGCACAATTCCACCCTCATTTCATTTTTAACGTGCTCGAAACCTTACGGTATGCGATCAAGATCGATGCAAATCAAGCACAAGAGATTGTAATCCTATTATCTCGCTTGTTGCGCTATAGTATCGGACATGATCGCAGCGTCAAGCTGAAGGATGATATGAATTATGTGCGCGATTATTTGAAGCTCCAGCAAATTCGATTCAATGAGCGACTGGAGTATCGCATTTCCGTCACGGAGGAGACACAAGATATATTCATTCCTAAGCTTTTACTGCAGCCCTTTATCGAAAACGCTATCAAGTATGGGTATCAGAATCAGAGCAATGTCCTGATTGAGATTCGTGTTTATACGTCGGACGAACAGCTGATTCTTGAAGTTCAAGATAATGGTCAAGGGATGGATGAGAAGACCCTGCAGGAAGTCAATCAGCTATTGCGAAGCCAGAATAACATGACCCAGCATATCGGACTGTACAACGTTCATCGTCGTCTAGTGCTTCTGTATGGTGAAGCGTCTGGGATTCGAATGAATAGCATCCAAGGAAAAGGTACCTGTGTGACCGTTACAATTCCTTTCGAAAGGAGTGGATCAGATGTTTAAAGTGCTGCTTGTTGAAGATGAAGATATGATAAGGCGGGGCATTCGATTTAGTATCGATTGGTTGAAATATGATTGTATTGTGAACGAGGAGGGGCTGAACGGACAAGATGGGTTGCAGAAAATCTGCGAATACAAGCCAGATATCGTGATTACGGACATTAACATGCCCATTATGGACGGTATATCCATGATTCGTGAGGGGCTCGAGCAGCATACCTTCAGTAGTATCATCATCTCGGGCTATAATGAATTTCAATTGGCGAAACGGGCGATTCAGTTAGGCGTAACTGAATTTCTCGTGAAGCCGTTAGAGGACGATCAACTCATCGCAGCATTGGAATCGGCGAAGGCCAAAGTGGACCTTCTCCGCAAATACGAGATTATTTCCAATCATCCGCAAGAGAAAGAGGAGATCATTAACAGTCGGTTTCTGGAGAAAGAGACGAAGACATCGAAGTACGTATCCAAAATGATCGCCTATGTGCAGGAGAATTATCCTAAAAAAATCAGCATTCATGATCTNNCTTATTATTTGAATCAGAAATTCAAGGCGGATACCAGCTACACCTTCAATGAGTTCCTGAATCGCTACCGTATTCAGAAGTCCATTGATTTGTTAAAAGCCGGAGATGGCAAAGTTTATACCATTGCTCAGGATATTGGTTTTAGTGATTATAAATATTTTATCAGCATCTTCAAAAAATACGCACATGGGACACCCAGCAAATACCTAGAATATTTCGGGGAGAAGGACATGTAAGTGTATATACTTTGGAGGATGGCAGTTACCTGGTACGTCACCTATATGCGGAGCAGGAAACAATACAATCCATTATCTTTAAAGATCTACAAATTCCAATGAACACGTTATTTACTCTATAACAACAAACACAATTAGCCGGCGAGATATATTCTCGACCGGTTATTTTTGTTCTCCAAAATTAAGCACTGCATCTCAGTATTCCATCTTTGTTGAGAACAGTGAAGATATTTTCTGAAATTTCCATTGACGCATATTTAGTTTTCAAGGTATATTAATCAATGTTTTAAACGCTGTTTAATTGATGTCGAGTTGAGGAGAGTTCTATGACGAAGGAGAAGATTTTGGNNCAACGCTGCATTTGATTAAGTCCGAAGGGATTGATAGTGTCACCATTCGGAAGATTGCTAGTGAAGCTGGCACCAATGTAGCGCTAATTAATTATTATTTCGGGTCGAAAGAAAAGCTTATGCATGAAGCGATGAAGAGGATCTTGGAAACATTCCGCTCAGCGTTTGACATATTTGATGTTGTGGAATATCCGCCAATCGAACGGCTGAAACAATTCATTTTGACGTACGCCTCATTTCTTAAAGATTATCCTGATTTGCTCAAGCGAATTCTTGGTCATGATCCACTGTTTGAATCGGTAGCCGAATACGTGCATTTTATGAAGCAACAAGGTTTCGAAAAATTAAACGCAGTCATGACAGAAGTGACAGGTGTAACAGATCCAAAGACCATATTGTTGATGATACAGCATATGTTTGCTGCGATTATGTCACCGTTCACCAAAGTTAATCCTGCTACTAAATGTCAGCCGAACAATCACATTCAATCGTCTCTACTCGATATCCCTTTATCGATTGAGGAGAGCATCGACTTGTTTTTCGAGCATTATTTTCACAAATATTCAGTCAAAATTTAGAAAGCAGAGGTATCACAATGACTTCAAATGCTGCAACAAAACCCCTTACGCAGGAAGGTGACACGTTCTCCCTGAAAGCTATTTTGCCACCTTTGCTTGCGATAATCGTCGGTATGATAATGGTTATTCTGGACAGTACAGTTGTTAACAATGCAGTTCCTAAATTAGTGGAATATTTCCATACTGATCTAAAGACGATTCAATGGGCGATAACGGGGTATACATTGGCACTATCCGCAGTTATTCCACTTGCCGGTTGGATGACCGATAAATTTGGATCAAAGCGTATTTTCCTTGTAACGATTGTGCTGTTTACGTTAGGGTCTGTTCTATGCGGCTTAGCCCAATCACCTGAACAACTGATTATATTCCGTATTATTCAAGGTCTAGGCGGAGGTATGGTTGCACCGATCGGGATGGCAATGGTATTCAAATTAGCTCCGCCTGAACGTCGCGGCTCTATTATGGGTGTTCTTGGAATTCCAATGTTGATGGCCCCAGCTTTTGGTCCTGTAATATCCGGTTATCTTGTCGATTATGTGAGTTGGCACTGGATCTTCATGATCAATTTGCCAATTGGTATTGTGGCCTTCATTCTGGGTAAGAAATACTTACCGAAGACTGAACCGCAGAAGTCAACACATCTTGATATTCTCGGGATGTGTCTTGCGCCGATCGCATTCGCAATGCTTGCTTATGGGGTGAGCGAAGGGGGAACAGATTGGTCTTCAACAGGTGCGATTACAGGCTTAACAATCGGTGGTATCGCATTAATATTGTTCATTGTGGTGGAGCTTAGACAGAAGTATCCTTTACTTGAACTGAAAGTGTTTAAATCATCTGATTTCTCACGTGGTATTATTCTTACTTGGATCGTACAGATGGCATTGTTCGGAGCTACGCTGATGATTCCTTTGTATTTACAGAATATTAAAGGTTATACCGCACTTCATACCGGTTGGATCGTGATGCCGCAAGCGTTGTGCGCCGGTCTTATGATGCCGATTAGTGGTAGGTTGTTTGATAAAATTGGAGCTCGTCCATTAGCGTTCTGTGGGTTGAGTGTTATCGCCACCGCGATGTTTATACTCTCGACGGTAAACGTTGATACACCGATTTGGATGGTTATTGTCGCGGTTTGTGTGATGGGGTTAGGTATGGGGTCAACCATGATGCCTCTTAATACACATGTATTAAACTCAGCACCACGTCATTTGGTTAGTCGTGTGACACCGTTGACTTCAGCGGCTCAACAGGTTGTCGTATCGTTCGCAGTAACAGGTCTTACAGCTTATCTGACATCTCATATCAATACTCACATGGCAACAATCGGAAAGACAGGAAATCCACAGACTGCCCTAGTAGCTGGCTTTGGAGATACATTTTTCCTGACCGCTTGTATCGTATGTGTTGGTATTGCTATGTCCCTCATCCTTCGCAAGCCGAAGATGCACCAAGTTGAAAATATCGGTGAAGAGGTAGATCCAGCGATGATGATGGGTCACTAGTCTTATAAAAGCCCCCAAGAAGGTACTTTGTCTTAAGTGTCTGTCTTGGGGGTCTGTTTTTACAGTGCCTTCCTATTTCCTCCAACGATCCAATTGCTTCTGTTCCCTTTGCCAAGGAAGATGCTGAGCTTGGGCGGATTCTAGAAGGTTTATTACGTCGTCATATGTTTTATATTCAAATCGATCCCGCTGCGAATGCCTTTAATGAGTCTGCAAATGAATGGCACTGGAATGCAACGGATGAGACAGACAGCTCACCTTGGGTATGGGAGCGTAAATTTGAACTAGATTCCATGTGCTTCTCATTCCGCTTGGCCTATCTATATTGGAAAGAAACCGGGCGCACCGGGATCTTTGATGAAGCATTCCGAACCTCACTACTGAAGATGCTCGATGTATGGCAGATTGAACAGGAGCACAAGGAGCAGTCAACCTACCGCTTTCAACGTCACAACGGCATCATGATTGATACATTACGTAAGAACGGTTTGGGGATGCCGGTAAATAATGTTGGACTAATTTGGTCAGGCTTCCATCCAAGTGATGATGCGTGTGACTTTCACTTCAATATTCCATCGAATATGTTCGCGGCTGTAACACTTCGACAATTACAGGAAATTGCTCAATATGTATATAGAGATTCAAATCTCGTAGCCCGAATGTCGGCAATGGAAGAAGAAATCCGGCATGCCATTGAGCTTTATGGGATCATTGACCATTCCAAATACGGCAGGATGTATGCGCTCGAAACGGATGGTTTCGGTAACCATTTATTGATGGACGATGCAGGTACACCTAACTTGATGTCAGCACCCTATCTAGGTTACTGTGCGCCAGACGATCCGGTATATTTGAATACCCGTAAATTTGCTCTGAGTGAGGATAATCCCTATTTCTTCAAAGGGGAGAAACTGAGCGGTATTGGCAGTCCGCATACTAGCGCGGGCTTCGTGTGGCATCTTGCTTATACGATGCAAGGCTTAACCGCAGTTGATCCTCAAGAGATCCTCGAGATGATTGAAATCTGTGAATCGACTGATGCTGGTACTGGGTTTATGCATGAGGGGTTTGATGTCAATAATCCTACCCAATTTACGCGTGAGTGGTTCGCATGGTCGAACAGCCAGTTCGCACAGCTTGTGTGGAAGGCATTAGAATCTGGCATATTGCCCTAAGGTATAGCAACATGAGCGGGATAGAACTCATTCAACTGTATAGGAGTGACAAGGATGTTCGAGAAAAGACCTATTAACCCTATTCGGTTCATTCAACAGATGAAGGCAGATATTCGCTTTGAGAACGATGCGAAGCTGTTTGCCTTAGGCATAAGTAGGCTATTTCCAAATGAACGATATATTTCGTTAACTTTAGGGACAGGGTTAGGCTCCGCATTTATTGATCGCGCATCGATCCTGAACGAAGGGCCAGGTGTTCCCAAGGACGGTTGGCTCTATGATAAACCTTTCCTTGAGAGCTCCAAAGATGATGCCTTCTCACGTCGCGGAATTCTTCGCCGGGCAGAACAGATGGGAGCATTAGAAGAAGAGATGGATGTGAAGGAACTCGCAGAACATGCCAGGGAAGGTAATGGCTTGTGCTGCAAGGTGTTTGAAAAATTCGTTACACGATTGGCTGAAGCATCTACTGTTCTATATACTTCAGAAAATGTGTTCGATCATACTCTTATCGGAATATCGAGATTATTTGATAGTTCCTTCGGATTCAAGTGAGACTACTAAAATAACCAGTCACCGATCGATTGTCGGTGACTGGTTATTTTTGTTCTCCATCTTCGGCTAAAGATAGAGCATTTCATCAGGGATTATAAATGAACTTGTCAGTTCATTTTTAGTTCATATTCCATTGATAGGATACCCAGTATAATAATAAACGTTGGAAGGATGAGCAACATGATTAAAGTAAAACAAGTAGTAGATTATCCATTGTATAATGGACAGCCTTATTTCATGCCCATTGGCAAATGGGTAGTGATCCTTGCAAGTATCGTTTTAGGCGTTTTACCAATGCTCGTAGATATTCCCTTTATGACTCTCGAAGTGCAGAGCAAGATCGGTCCGTTTCTATTCACGTTGTTACCGTTAATCGGATTAGTGTGGGCAACCAAAGGAAAGTTAGGAATTCTCTTCAAAAAGCCTAAAGTGAGTCATGTATTATACGGGATTTTATTCTTTATTATTAATCTCATCGTAACGATGGCGGTAGGAATGCTGCTTAAATCGCTGGGAGCTCCTTTAACAGATAATGCGGTGCTTGGTCATGGGAATACACTTTCAATAGGTGAGAAGCTCTGGACGATGTTTGTATCAGGATTTCAATTGATCGGCGAAGAATTGTTTACGATCTTGCCATTCTTGGCGATTATGCAGCTTTGTTTCATGGGCTTAAAAATGTCACGCAAGGCGTCCGTTTTCATTGCATTAATCGTAACAGCACTCATATTTGGTGCATTGCACCTACCAACGTATCATTTTAATTTTACTCAGGCCATTCTGGGAATCGGAATCGCTCGAGTTATTCTAACGCTTGCTTACATGAAAACAAAGAACATTTGGACTTCCATCATTGCACATATTTTAAATGACTGGGCGATATTTGGGATGGGCATGTTAGGTAGCGCAGCAGCAGCACCGTTTCTGATGCATTTCTTGCATTAAGGGCCGCAATTGATGCACAGTCTTAAGATAATCTGAAATTATTTATAGGACAAAAATAGCCTAACCCATGAGCGATTTCGCTTGAGGGTTGGGCTATTCTTCATTAGGGTCAATTCCTGAACCGTTTGTGACTTTCAAATTGGATCTTCGATGTGGAACAGCCCATAGGTTGGAGTCAGGTTCTGTACTTTGACCGCGTTGAAATGTTAGAATATCAAGATTATCGTATCAGCGAGGAGTATTTGCCTGAAATAATCGCCCGGTGCCAGTTGGAACAATGGGATTAGTTATTGATAAGGATCATCCGCTATTCGCAAATTTCCCTTCTGATGAATTCTCCACGTATCCTTGGTGGAGTATCGTATCGAATTCTAAGTCTATTATTATGGATGGTGTGGGCAAAGATTGGAGTCCAATTGTACAATCGATCGATAATTTTGAACGAAATCATAAATTAGGTTTGCTCTTTGAATGTCGTGTTGGAAAGGGTAAGCTTCTTATAAGTGCGATAGATGTTAAGAAAGTTTCTGAAGTGACAGAAGGAAGACAGTTTCTTTCTAGCATTATCAGTTACGTGAAGTCGAATGACTTCAATCCTCAGTATGAGGCTGATCTAGCCGAGCTTTTAAAGTTCATTCGATAATACATTTTGAGCTGATTGGGTTATCCAAACGGCTTTTTTTTTGCTATCGCGTTTAAATTTATATCCATCTCTCTATCATCCGATATCCTTCTGAAGGGATACCCAGCCTTCATAATTATTGGTATACTTTAACAAATGATTCTACTTATGGTGTGTTTAAGGAGGTTATGATCGATGAGATCGAGCGGTATTCTTCTTATTTTTATAGCGCTTACTATAACCGGGTGTTTTAATCAGCTATCCAATGGAGAAGCCAAGTTCACTACTAGCATTAATGAACAAGAAGATGTGATAAACAGCCATGGAATGATTGTTAAGAATCGTGAGAAGCTGGATGCTTTTATCCAAGAGAAAAAGGGTACACAGCGCGTGGTTCATTACACGATTGAAGGTGATCCGATCTTTAATGACTTGAAATACACCGACCACGGGATTGAAATGCGGCATGATAATTCAGAAGATAAATTTGGTAGCCCCAAAGTAACAATATATTCTTGCCAGGACCTTGTTAGAAACGAAACGGATAAGCTTCTGTCGTATACCTTAACGGGCTGTGAGGGTGAACAAGCAAAGATTGAGCTGCTTCAGATCCCTTTTGACGTAACGAAACAAGACAAANNAGTATGGTGTGAACTTAAAGAATGAGATCAACACCATTGATATGAAGTTAGTCAAAGATCTCCAGAATGGAGAAGTTGTTGAGGTTAGCGATTTTGGGCTTTCTGAACAGGAACGTGGACAAATCTATAAAGAAATGGTTCTAGCGAATTACTTAGGTGAAAAAGAATTATCTACCGAGTGTAATCGAAAACCTGCTGTGAGTTACGATTTAACGGTTCAGATCAATAATGGAGAGCGTCATTATCAGTGGACGGAATGTCAGAATACTGAGGATGAAGGTCAGATGACTGAACAAGCTCAAGCGATCATTAAGATCGTGCAGGCCGGAAGTATTTATAAGCAAATGCTCGTGGTTAAGGGACATTACGAATAATCTATATAAGTTGAATCTAAAACATTCTAAAAAGGAAG
>DJUJ01000072.1:407-2715 GCA_002438345.1 Paenibacillus sp. UBA6285 | reverse complement strand
ATCAAGAAATCTGGGGACAACAGCGGCCGGAAGTCCAAACATTCACCGCAGTCACTTACTTACCTTAATAGAAATATCTTAAGTTCAACTAATCTAGCATTCATATTTATTCTCAGATCATTGGAGGCAGCATTCATGCACCGTATATTGTTAATTGAAGATGACGAAGCGATTAGTGAAATGGTTAGGTCTTATTTAGTAAAAGAGGGCTATGAAGTGGAAACAGCATTTGATGGTGAAGTAGCGGAAAGGACATTCCGTACCAGTAGTCCATTTGATCTTGTACTGTTAGATTTAATGCTGCCCAAACGCAGCGGTACTGACATTCTCCAGACGATCCGCGCGGCAAGTCTCATTCCGGTGTTGATTATGTCTGCCAAGGACAGCGATGTGGATAAAGCTCTTGGCCTCGGCTTTGGGGCGGATGATTATATTACCAAGCCATTTTCAATGATCGAATTAGCTGCTAGAGTGAAGGCTGCGATTCGACGAGCGGGTTATGCTACTCCCCCAATCCAATCGGAAGCTCCAATTCCTGCGAAGCAAATGATTTCCATTGGCAGATTAACTGTGGATTTGGATAATTTCTCTGCGCTAAAGAACGGAGAAGAAGTGAAGTTAACCTCCAAGGAATTTCATATTCTTAAGCTGTTCGTCACGCATCCGGGCAGAGTCTTCACCAAAGCGCAGATTTATGCTAGCGTGTGGGCAGATGATTATTTCGGGGATGAGAACGTCATTAATGTACATATGAGAAGATTACGCGAAAAAATAGAAGATGATCCCTCCCATCCAGAGTACATCAAGACGTTATGGGGGATCGGGTATAAGCTGGGAGAGCAGCTATAATGAGTATGGCGCTTAGTGTGGTCATTCTACTCCTGATCGTCGTCATTGTATGGCAATATCAAAATTCGCGTAAAGCTTCAAGTGACCTGAAATATATTCATGACAAGCTAAGTAGCATCATGACTCAAGGTTCACACGAAAGACTGCTGCTATTCAGCAGTAATTTGGAGCTACAAAGTGTGCTAATTGATCTAAATCGGCTGCTCGACGTTAACCATAAAGGAAGCATTGAGCACGTGAAGTTGGAGAAATCCATGCGTAATATGCTGTCGAATATTTCCCACGATCTTAAGACTCCGCTAACGGTAGTACTCGGTTATATTGAGACGATTCAGCAGGATGAGCATATGCCAGCCGAGGAACGGAAACGTATGATGAATACGATTCACCAGAAAGCTAATGAAGTGATCCATCTGATGAACAAGTTCTTTGACTTGGCCAAACTGGAATCGGGGGATCGGGAAATCACCCTTTCACGTGTTGAGGCAGGTGAAGTATGCAGACGCAATATCCTTTCTTTCTATGATATCCTTAGCGCCAAGGGCAGTGAGGTGGAGATAGAGATCCCTGATGAGACACTTTACTTCATGGGGAACGAAGAGGCGCTTGACCGGATATTGTCCAATTTGTTATCGAATGCGATTGCTTACGGTGATGCCGGTGGCGTATTAGGCATGAAACTCTATAGTGATGAGAACAAAGTATACATAGATGTTTGGGACCGGGGAAAAGGCATTAGTGAAGTTCACCAGGATAAAGTATTTGAACGGCTCTATACACTGGAGGATTCGAGAAACCGATCGTATCAAGGCAGCGGTCTCGGTCTAACCATCACCAAAAGATTAACGGAGCAAATGAATGGAACCATTACACTGTTTAGTCAACCGTATGTGAGAACGGTATTTACCCTTTCTTTCCGCAGATTGCGTTTCTAAGGGGAGATATTGTATGCAGCTTAAGATTTTCGTAAGAATTCAGTAATAAAAAAGAAAATTCCGCTGTGTACAATAAGAACTAAGGAAGACGAGACGAAAACAAAGGGGAGCACGGAAATGACTACTATACTTCGAACAAGAAATTTAACGAAAACCTACCAAGGCAAGGAAGCCGTCAGCAATGTGAATATGAATATTAAACAAGGTGAAATTTATGGTTTTCTCGGACCGAACGGTGCCGGCAAAACAACGGTCATGAAAATGATCACAAACCTCGTTAAACCTACGAGTGGTGAGATTGAGTTTTTTAATGAAAAAATGACAAATCATTCGTATGAAATGCTCAAACGGATGGGCTGTATCATTGAATATCCAGTGTTCTATGATAAGCTGACAGCCAAGGAAAACCTGATCCTGCATGGAGAGTACATGGGCTATTATGATCCACAAGCGATTGGTGAAGCACTGGAGCTGGTAAAGCTTACGAGTATCGATAAAAAGCCGGTAAAGCAATTTTCGCTTGG
>DJUJ01000072.1:0-373 GCA_002438345.1 Paenibacillus sp. UBA6285 | reverse complement strand
GCCAATTAATGGACTAGACCCTGTGGGAATCAAAGAGATGCGTGAAGTGTTCCGGATGCTTAGTCGTGAATATGGGATGACGTTACTCGTATCTAGCCACATTTTGGGGGAAATCGAACAGATCGCTGATACTATCGGTGTGATCCGGCAGGGTGCTCTGGTAGAAGAAGTGGCGATGGATTCCATTCGCGGTCAAAATACAGAATATATCGAAGTGGTTACGAATGAGATTAACAAAGCAGTGTACGTGTTGGAGCATAAGCTTGGCCTCAATAATTTCAAAGTGCTGGATCATATTACAGTAAGAATATATGACGGTGGAATCTCACAACGTGATCTGAATAAGGCGTTAGTATTAGCAGATGTGGAAATT
>DJUJ01000069.1 GCA_002438345.1 Paenibacillus sp. UBA6285 | reverse complement strand
TTCAGTACCGAACATGACTTTATTCTTGCTGCGCTTTACGCAGGGGTAACGCTTGGAACAGGGCTTGGAATTGTATTCCGTTTTGGTGGCACTACAGGTGGCGTAGATATTGTCGCAAGAATTCTAGGACGGAATTTCGGCTGGAGCATGGGGCAGATTATCCTGGCTATCGACATTTTCATTATCGGCTCTTCTATCTTCTATATTCCCAAAGAAAAAATACTATACACACTCGTTGCAGTGTTCATCGCCTCGCGTGTCATCGATTTTATCCAGGAAGGCGCCTATGCCGCAAAAGCTTTTACAATCATCAGTGATGAGGCACCCCAAATCGCTGATCTAATTACAGCAGAATTAGAACGAGGAGTAACGCTCATCCCCGCAATCGGTGCGTATTCCAAGCAAGCCAAACATATGGTATACTGCGTGGTTTCAAGACAGGAAATTCGCCGTCTTAGTCTACTGGTCAAATCGATTGATCCGCACGCATTCGTAATTATCAGCGATGTACACGACGTACAAGGCGAAGGATTTAGAGAAACGTAAATAAAAAGGAGCGAGGACTCTTCCCCGCTCCTTTTTGTTATTTATCCAACCATTTTGCTAAATTGGCTTGATGTTCTGATTTTCTCCACGGTACTTACGGTAGCCCGCATAAGCTAATACAGCGATAATAAAGCTTGCGGCTAGCCCTCCCCAAATCCCGAATTCTTGCGATGCCAACGGTAATGATAAAGCCGGTTCATCCTTCTCTTTTCCGAACATCACCCGTACCGCATCCTGACCGTAAGATACAATTTCAAGTAACCGGGTCCGTTCAATTTTTTGTGAGGAAGAAGAAATGCCTGCTGCATAAGAGAGCCAAGAATCAAAAGCATTTACAACTTCAGGTTGCCGGGAGACGATCACCGCTGGCCGGATATTTTCGTACCTGCTCTGCAGCCTCTCTACAGACGCTTTCCATCCTACTAGATCATTTGCAGCACCACTTTGCTCCATCGCATTTAGGTCCTCGCGGATTAGCTTATAATACTGAAGCCAAATAGGCTGCCTGGGTTGATTCAGACTGTTGGCGGCTAGTCGTAACTTGGTGGCTGTAGCCTCCAATTGCTGCTGAGATACTTTTGCGCTTGCCACAGCAGCCTTCAGGTCCAGAATAACCCCTGACAACGCATTAATACCCTCCACAGAGGTCATTCCTTCAAAGGAAGAGGACACAAAGATCCTGGAGATCTCTTCAGTCTCTTGACGGACCTTCATCACATCCCCTTCCAAAACATACCCATACAATGCCTCAGCGGCTTGTTCTAGCTGCTGTGCTCCAGTCTTTCCACTCATCACTGCCAAACCGTTGCCCGAACTAACGTCGGCACTTTGCTTTGAAACATTACCAGAACCTTCACCAGCATCCCCTTGCGCTGCTGAAGCTTTTACAACACTCATGCTGGTCATTAGCCAGCAGAATACTAGAACAACCAACACATAATATCTCCCGCGGAGCATGAGACATCCCCCTCCTACCTAAGAAGAAACGACGTTGTCGTNNTTGTCGTCTTTTAAAGACGATATTCGTTTCTCGTAAAATTATAAGGATAAAGTATAGTATAAAACTTATACTTCTTATAATTCTAAATGTATGGCAGGAGGACAAGGGTTAGAACTGCTTACTATCGTCTATTCTTAAACTGATAGATTGACTCTTCTGGTCTTTGTCTTCTACTAAATAACCAAGCAGCAACAACACTAAACACCGTAAGTGCCATTGTGAAGTATTGCACCTGGGTAACATCATCATTCAGTACAGAAGGTAACCATGGGTATATGCCGTAGGAATAGTCCAGCATATCGTTAGCAAGGGTCCAGAACAGTGCTAGCGGAATCATTTTACGGAAAGAAAAGAATCGTGCATAAATCAAGGCTTCTACTGCCATCCCCAAATGGGAGATAACCAGCATCCAATCTTTCCAGACTATAAGATCTCCTTGATAACTTCCTGCAAAAATAATACTTACCGCCCAAATCCCATACTTCACAGACGTCACTACCGCTAACGCTTCAATAAGTTCCCTTACGTTGTTTCCAGTATAGCTTTTTGGAGGAAAGAGCATCAGCAACAGAGCCAAGGTAAAGAACAAGCTTGCAGTTGGGCTATCCGGAACAAACGGAAGTAGCCACAGTGGATAATTGGCCGCTGTAAATTCCAGTTGATCTCCATACCATATGTAGCCATAAATTGTACCGAGAAGATTTACGATAAATAACAACCCAATGATTCCTCGGTGCTTAAACAGTTTATCAAACCTATGAACTGACATACAGATTATTAACCTCCCAGGTAGTGGCAACTTTACATTTAGACATACAAAAACCTGACCGCATGCTCGATCAGGTTTTGCGTTATTATTATTTTACTGTTCGCTTTTTTGTTTGGCAAGCCAGCCTGCCAAGGTATCGATATCCTGTTCCGAAAGACCAGCCCCCAGAGCGGTATCATACATTTTCGGCATCTGCCCTTGACCCTCTTTTATAATAGTAAGGATTGCTTCTTTATCAAGGGTGTCCCCAACGCCGCGAAGTGAAGGTCCACCTGCCCCTTTCAAATCCGCCGCATGACAAGAGATACAAGTAGCTTGCTTAAAGAGCCCCATGGCAGGATCATCTTTGTCCACAATCGCTACTTCCTTAGCTTTAACTGCACTGGAGGTTGGAAGGCCCTTCGCCTTATTCTCCGCCGCCTTCTCTTCCCGCTGAACATCTTCAGGAATTTGGCCGGTTTCAGCCATTTCATGTTTGTATTCAGTCCAAGCCGTATTCGTTAAGTACACAATCGCCGCAAGTGACAAGAACATTAAAGATGAAGCAATAGGTCTACGATAGAAGCGACGTTCTTTACCCGTATCGAGAAAAGGAGCCAACAAAAGCGAACCAAAAGCTACACCAGTTACTCCTAATGTACCCAGAACGATATAATCACCAGAAGCATAAGGAAGCTTCAAATACTGATAAAGAAACAAGAAATACCAGTCAGGAATTGGGATAACCGTAGCACTCGCATTCGCAGGAAACCCTAGTGGCGCTGGCTCTGAAATAGTAAGCACTAATATTCCTACAAGTACAACGACGCCAACCATCCATTCTTTCAGTAGAAAGTTAGGGATAAAGGCTTCCGATTTACCAGGATAGGCTGAATAATCCGGAGGTGTGATAAATCCGTTCCCTCTGCGAACCCTGGAATCACCGACGTATACAACCTTTTCCTTAGAATTGTTTCCATGTGCCATCCGTATTCCTCCTCTCACAGTTTAACTTACAACGGTCCAGAAATCCCTTGTCTGCGGATCATAATAAAGTGTCCTACGAGCAGACTAAGAAGCACCGCTGGGAGGAAGAATACATGTAGTGCAAAAAACCGAGTTAACGTTTCTGCACCAACAATCGTACCGCCTTGCATAAGTTCTTTCAGAACGGGTCCCATCACTGGAACAGAGTTGGCAATTTCAAGTGTAACCTTTGTCGCAAAGTAAGCTTTATTGTCCCAAGGCAATAAGTAACCCGTCAAGCCGAGCCCCAACATTACGAAGAAGATGAGCATTCCAACCACCCAGTTCATCTCACGTGGAGCTTTGTAAGAGCCTGTAAAGAAAACGCGCATCGTATGAAGGAACATCATAACAATAACTAGACTGGCGCCCCAGTGATGCATTCCGCGGACAATTTGTCCAAAAGCAACACTAGATTGTAAATATTCAACACTAGCATAAGCATTGATAATGTCTGGTACATAATACATTGTTAAGAACATACCCGATAAAATCTGAATCACTGTAATAAAAAAGGTCAGTCCGCCAAAGCAATACACAAACGCAGAGAAGTGATGGGCCGGGTTAACATGCTCAGGAACCTCGTGATCGGCCACGTCCCTCCAAATTGGCGTAACATCCAAACGTTCGTCAATCCAGTTATAGACATTTTTAAACATCAGAATCT
>DJUJ01000101.1:7336-29567 GCA_002438345.1 Paenibacillus sp. UBA6285 | reverse complement strand
TCCACCTTCAACCTCGATAAAACCAAAGCCTTTGTCTGCGTTAAACCATTTCACTGTTCCTGTTTGCATAATAAATTACCACCTTATTTTAATTTACATGTTATTCTTATCCCTAAAAAATCTCTTACAAAATCTCTAAAAAAATAAAAATTCACATATGGTACAAGGTTATTGTCATCTTAAGAATAACCCTCTACGCTATGTGAATTCGCTAGGTAACTACTTTCGATATATTGATTATAGCACATCTAAAGTCATTTAGATACTCTTTTACATTATGTAACAAATGGAAAAACCCTGATCCTTTTGAAAAGAACAGGGTTTTACTAATATCTGAGGAGACAGCTAAGCCTCCCCTTATAATCACAACATCTTATTCATTTTAAATTTTAAAATAAGACAATTTGTCCAGCAAATCTTGCACCATCGAACTGAGGGACTCCGTCGAGGCTGAGATTTCTTCCATAGAAGCAAGCTGCTCCTCTGAGGCTGCTGCTACACTTTGTGAATCAGCGGATGCTTCCGATGCAAGTACGGCTAATTGTTTGACACTAGCTGTAATTTGCTCCGTACCAGCGGTCATCTGCTGTGCGGCTGCAGACACTTCCTGAATTTGATCTGTCACCTGTGTCATTTCAGCAAGAATCGATGTAAATAACAGATCACTTTCGGACACACTCTGTACACCAATACGTACTTGCTCATTTCCAACTGCCATAGCCTGTGAGGCTTGATTAGTATCTTGGACCACATCTTCGACTAATGCAGTAACTTGTTCGGCAGCTTGTTTAGTTTGATCCGCCAGCATGCGTATTTCTGAAGCTACTACAGCAAATCCACGACCATGCTCACCGACTCTGGACGCTTCAATAGCTGCGTTTAATGCCAATAGATTAGTCTGTTTACTAATGTTCGAGATCAGACCAATAATCCCACTGATCTGGACAGATCTTTCACCTAATCGTTCGATCGCCAGACTGGTCTCGTCCACAGATTGCTTAAGTTCAGTCATCTGACTAACCGCCATTTGCAGCTGCGCACTGCCTCTCTTCGTTTGATCGGTTACTTCATCTGCAGATGTAGACACCGTTGATGAAGAGTCGGCGATACGTTGCACTCCAACGGAAAGATCGCTCATGGCCAGAGAAGATTCTCCCGCATAATCATTCTGCAGCTGCGCTCCCTCGGCTACTCGTCCAATAGACACCGCAATCTGTTCAGCAGCTTTCCCTGTCTGTTCAGCGTTAGCTGTCAACTCTTCAGAAGTAGCTCCCACTGACATCGACAAATCAGCCACAAGTCCAAACATTTCTCGAAGCTTATGCGTCATCTGATTAAAATGCGAGGCCATCTTGCCGAATTCATCATCATTTCGAACCTGCAAGGTTTGGGTTAAATCCCCTTGAGCCATAAGCTGCAGCTTTTCAGATAACACTCGAAGTGGCTTAACAACCATCAACCATAGTAGAAAACCTATAACTACTCCTAGAATCAACATCCCAACAATCATGATGATAAAAGATTTTGTTTTGGCTTGTTCGTAGTCAGCCATGATTGTAGCTTTAGTAATCGCTGTCTGCGTATACCATACCTGATCGCTTTCAGGCATTGGAATCGGAACAAAAATCCGCAGTACATATTCTCCCTTAGAATTATAGGTATACCCCTGCACCGTCTCCCCATTCTTCACTCGTTTCCACAGCGCAGCTTTCTCTTCCGTATTACCAAAATCTTTGAGTACACTTTGTGGATCATCAGGATTAGCTACATATTTACCATTACCAGTGATTAGAGAAACATAACCTCCCAGAGGTTTATAGTTAACGGCTTCTTCCTGCAATTGGGTTAACGAAACATCGAACCCCACAGTCCCAAGAAAAGTACCCGTTTTATCCAAAATCGGTAGCATGACCGAAATCATATCTATAGCCCCACCAGTCCTCTCAAAGGAATAGGGTTCCATGTAGATCAGTTTTTTCTCTTTTTTAGGTAAAAGGTAATAATCACCCGCACCTTCTACATCGTAATTCTTTAAAGGTTCAATCGTAACTGAACCTTGATTTCTAACGGCATAAGGAATAAAACGCCCCGTATCATCATCATACGGCATCTTATTTATATTAGCCTGATCGTTTTGATCAAAAGCATTGGGTTCCCATAATATGCTTATCCCAAAAATTTCTGGTCTGTTCTCAAGCATAGTTTTCATTGTAGAAATAACATCTTCACGACTTAAGGTCTGATGTTCTCTTGATTCCAGCAACACTTCTGTGAATGCCTTAGCTGTTGACTCAATGTTTATCATACTATTCTGAATAGATTCCGCATAACTTCGTCCCGCGACCTCTGCCTGAAGTTCACCATTGGATATGCTCACACTACGCAGATTTTGCAGATTTGCAACANNCAAACTAAAGAAAAAGATAATGATGATCACCAAACTTAATGCCAGAACAAATTTAACCGTTAAAGAAAGCCTACGATACAACGCCATCTAAACATCTCCACTCTAGGATAATATACCTTATCTTTAATCGACAAAATGCGACTGTCATTAAATAGGCCTTATTACCTATAATTTAATGTGATTTAAATTTAAAATGCATATCTTTTCAAAAAGTATGTTTTAATAAAAGTAGCCTAACCAAAAAACCTCAATACAAAGGAGTTCATGCCGATGGAAATATCCTCTTTTTTGTTGCCTAAAGATCAAGTTGCCTATATCACAAACTCACTATCCATGCTGGAAGCCTTAGAACAATTAGAGCAGCACCATTATACGGCTATCCCTATTATTGATAATGAAGGAAAATATGTAGGAACACTTTCGGAAGGCGATCTATTGTGGAAGCTGAAAAACACAGCAGGTCTAACCTTTGACAATATAGGGGAGGTTCCAGTAAGCCATATCCAGAAGCATGTTCATAACGAAAGTGTTCTCATAAATGCCGAAATGGAGGATATGCTGACGCTTGCCGCAGATCAGAATTTCGTTCCTGTTATAGATAATGATGGTGTGTTTATCGGAATTATTCGACGAAAAGATATCATTGAATATTATACTCGCAACATAACCGATTAATTGAACAACAACAAAAAGACCTGATCAGCAACATCATGTGAAGATGATGCTAATCAGGTCCTTTTAGAACTCGAAATTATTGTTCAGTCAGGATAATAGTCCCTTGAGGGGTTATAGCTAACGTATGCTCATATTGTGCTGACAGACCGCCATCGATCGTACGAGCAGTCCAACCATCCGCATCAATTTTTGTTCTATAGCTGCCTGTATTCAGCATCGGCTCAATCGTAAATACCATTCCCTCTTTAAGACGAGGCCCTTTTCCTGCCGGACCATAGTGAGGTACCTCAGGAGCTTCATGCATTTCCGAACCGATTCCGTGGCCAATAAAATCACGAACAACAGAAAATCCGTTAGACTCCGCATACACCTGTATTGCATGAGCGACGTCCCCGATCCGGTTGCCTGCAACAGCCTGCTCAATTCCACAGAACAAAGATTCCTTAGTAGTGTCGAGTAGTTTACTCGCTTGTTCACTGATGTTGCCAATGCCGTAAGACCAAGCTGAATCTGCTAACCAGCCATTTAAATTAACTACCATGTCTATAGTTACTATATCTCCATCTTTCAGCGGTTCTTTCTTCGGAAACCCGTGGCATATCACATCATTTACAGATGCACAGGTTGCGTATGGATACCCATGATATCCCTTTTGCTCAGGAGTCGCCCCTTGGGACAATATAAATTTTTCTGCAAATTCATCGATCTCCCAAGTAGTAATTCCGGGCTTCAAAATTTGCGCAATTTGACGATGACAATCAGCGAGGATTTTCCCCGCCGCACGCATTTTTTCGATCTCTTCCATCGTTTTCATGATAATCATAATATCGCCTCTTCTGTACAGAACACATCACTCACGGGCAATGGCTCTTCGTTTGTATTTAGTTTCCCCTTTATATTATGAAAGAAAAACACGAGAAATCCAAATTATTAGGCAAAAAAATATTTATTCCGGTCTGAAGCTAAAAAAACTCCCCTCATTCTTATAAAAATGTTAGAGGATCCGAACGCCTTCCAATTTGGAGAGAATTCAGCATATCTCACAACTAACAAAGAGGTGTCCAAGTAGCCATAATCGGCTCCGGGACACCTCTTCAGTCTATTTTGGATTAGTCATGAAAATTAAGACCTGAAGAAACCGCTTTGACATAACCTGCACGGATCACGAAATCGCCAAAATGCTCGCTATGCAGACGTTCTTTCGAATAACGATGAAGGATTGGCTCCAGCGTCTCCAGAATTTCTTTTTCATCTATGTTTTCTTTATACATTTTGTTCAAGCGATCTCCCGTAAAACCTGCTCCCAAGTACATATTATATCTGCCTGGACCTTTACCAATAAATGAGATTTCACCTAGTGCCGGTCTTGCACATCCATTAGGACAGCCCGTCATCCGGATCACGATTTCCTCATCGCGTAGACCAGCTTCATCAAGGACAAGCTCTAGCTTATCAATCAACGAAGGCAAATAACGTTCTGCCTCAGCCATTGCAAGTCCGCAGGTTGGTAGCGCCACACAAGACATCGAGCTGCGCCGTAGTGCAGACAGATGAGCTCCGTCCGTAAGTCCATGCTGTTTAGCCAGCTCAGCCACTTTTCGTTTTTTGGCAGTGGTTACGTTAGCAATCGTTAAATTCTGATTCGGCGTAAGCCGGAAATCTCCGGTATGAATCTTGGCAATTTCTCGCAGTCCAGTCATCAATGTGTACCCTTCTTGGTCATGAATCCGTCCGCTTTGGATATAAAGCGTCAAATTCCATTTTCCATTGGTACCCTTCACCCAGCCGTAGCGGTCTCCATTGTGATCGAAATGGTACTCACGTGCCGCCTCAAGCTGCCATCCGAGTCTTTCATGCAGCTCATCGACAAACCATTCCAGACCGTGGCGGTCAATCGTATACTTGAACCGTGCATTTTTGCGGACAGAACGATTCCCATAGTCCCGCTGAATCGTTACCGTCTTCTCCGCTACATCGATTAATTGATCAGGACGGCAAAAACCAATGATACGACCAAGCTGAGGATAAGTGCTAGTATCGCCATGAGTCATACCCATACCGCCGCCTACCGAAACGTTGAACCCTACCAGCTTCTCATTTTCAAGAATAGCGATAAAGCCCAGATCCTGCGAGAACACATCTACGTCATTAGAAGGGGGCACCGCAAGACCAATCTTGAATTTACGTGGTAAATAGACCGGACCATAGATCGGCTCAACTTCTGCCCGATCTCCTAAACTATCCACTACCTTTTCACCGTCTAGCCAAATTTCATGGTAAGCGGGAGTACGTGGTGATAGATGATCGCTAACTTTACGCGCCCATTCGTACACTTCTGCATGAACCTCTGATTGATAGGGATTCGGATTGCTCATTACGTTACGGTTGACATCCCCACATGCTGCAAGGGTTGTCATTAGCGTATCATTGATGCTTCGGATGGTCTTCTTTAGGTTCCATTTGAGGACTCCGTGCATTTGAAAAGCCTGTCTGGTGGTCAGACGTAAGGTTCTGTTACCATATTTCTGTGCCAGATCATCCATTACCAGCCATTGTTCCGGTGTAGCTACACCACCTGGGGCAACTACACGAAGCATAAACTGGAATGCTGGCTCCAGCTTCTGGCGTTCCCGTTCGTTGCGCAAATCTCTGTCATCCTGCATATAGCTTCCGTGAAATTTAAGTAGTCGATTATCATCTTCAGGCAGACCGCCCGTAATTGGATTGCTTAGTGTCTCAACTAATGCGCCCCGCAGATAGTTACTCTCCTGCTTAATATGCTCAACATCACTTGGAGGCCCGCCGATCGGCTTGACCTTTTCATTGTTTGCCATTGTGTTATCTCCCCCCGAAGTCATTCGATAACTTTCCATCTATCCATTAATAGACATCGCGCTGGTAACGCTGCGTCTGTTGCATATCTTCCAGATAAGCCACTGCCGCTTCAGGGCTCAACCCACCCTCATTCTGAATCACAGTAAGCAAAGCAGAATGAACATCATGCGCCATATACTTCTCGTCACCGCAAACGTAAATATGAGCACCTTCTTGCAGCCATTCATAAACCTCACGACTCTTTTGCAAGATGCGATGCTGTACGTATACTTTCTCTTCGGTATCACGTGAGAAGGCAACATCCAGCTTGCTTAGAAAGCCATCCTTCAGCATTCTCTGCCAATCAGTCTGATACAAGAAATCTGTCACAAAATGCCGATCTCCATAGAACAGCCATGATTTCCCTTCCGCTTCCAGCTCTCCACGTTCCTCTAGGAAAGAGCGGAATGGAGCAACGCCCGTGCCTGGTCCGATCATTATAATCGGCGCATCCGGGTTAGCCGGTAGTTTAAAGTTAGGATTATGCTGAATATAAATAGGCAACGTATCTCCTGGCTCTACTCTTTCTGCGCAATGCACTGAGCAGACACCGTAGCGTTCTCTGCCGTGAGCCTCATAACGTACAGCTCTGACCGTTAGATGAACTTCATCCGGGTTAGCCTTATAACTGCTAGCGATTGAATAGAGACGTGCAGGAAGCTTCCGCAAAATAGTCACAAAACTACTGGCTGAGCCTTCCCACGGTGAGAAGTCCTGGATTAAATCGAGCAGATCGCGTCCTTGAATATACTCTTTAAGCTCCGAAGCACGGTCTGGAGCTAATAACTCACTCAGCTTGTTTGAAGCGGACAGCTTTGCTGCTTGCTCCAGCAAAGGTTTGGTCAATACAGTGATTTCGTAATGATGCAGAAGTGCCTCACGTAAAGTTCCTTCATCACCTTTCTTATTAAACGGGACCGTATCGTTAGGATTCCAGCCCATAGTATGAATAATGGCGTCCACCAATTCAGGATGATTCTCTGGATACACTCCCAGTGCATCCCCTGGTTCAAACTGTATATTAGAGCCTTCAAGCGATAACTCCAGATGACGAGTCTCACGGTCCGAACCGCGCCCGTTCAAATTCAAATTCTCCAGTACCTCTGCTTTAAAAGGATTATTCCGTGTATATAAAGGCTCTTGCGACTCTGCGTCTTCTGCGGCTTGAACCGCTTTTGCAGCAATAGCTGGAGCATTTAAATTTGCATTTAATGCACCAATTACACCCTCAAACCATTCGGCAACGGAATCGTCATAATCGAGATCACAATCTACACGTGGACTTAGCCGCTTTCCGCCAAGTTCCTCTAACCTCTGATCGAAGTCTTTACCCGTCTGACAGAAAAATTCATAAGAGGTATCTCCCAGAGCCAGAACAGAAAACCGTAGGTTCTCTAATTGAGGAGCTCTTTTACTATAAAGAAATTCATGGAATATTCGTGCATTATCAGGCGGTTCACCTTCTCCGTGAGTACTTACCAGTAATAGCAGATTCTCTACCTTTTTTAGTCCAGTAGGTTTGAAGCTATTCATCGCGGAGATTGTGACTTGAAATCCTTGCTCTTCCAGCTTGCGGGACAAGCTCCCCGCCAGTCGCTGGCAATTCCCAGTTTGCGAACCAAATAATATAGTTATTTCCCGTGATGCTGCTGGTTGACTCGTTACAGCGCCGCCAACCTCCGCGTTTCCAATCGTATTCGATTGCACTTGAAGTTCAGCACCCGCCGGCGCAGTACGTCCAATCGCAGACAAATATCCGCTGAGCCATATTTGCTGTGTCTCCGTTAAGGTTGGTAGAAGACGATTGAGAAGCTCGACTTGGTTCTCGTTAAAAGGACTGTTCGTTACCTGTAGTTGCAACAATATCCACCTCTCCTAAACATGAAATCTGGTTATGATCCGTACCTCATTTGAATCTTTCTGAGCCTTTTTTAGAACCTCATAAAATCAGGCTATCACAATAATTGTAAACGATCAATGAAGTCATTTTTACCTAAAAAATGTTAATTATTGAAAAAGCATCTATAAAGTACGGAAAAACCGATCAAAACAGTATGATTTACACTGATTTGATCGGTTTCATTATAAAAAGTGATACTATTTATAAAATATTGTGATAAATAAAAACTATAAATCCTTCTTACTTTCGGGAAATAATACCTCGCCTACCCCATTCTTTATCTTCACAATCTCTTCAAGCGTATTCGATAAATCGCCAGGCGGATAAGGTTTCGTTAAATACTTCTGTATCACATCATTCAGTTGGTTCTTATCCGATTGATCCAGAGCAGAAGAGATAACAATTGGAATATTCTCTGNNGGTTCTTGAATCATCTTTTAGCATTCGGATCAAATCCCAACCGTCCAGTTCTTCACCAAGCATCAAATCAACCACTATCGCAACAAATGGTGTTTTCAAAGCCTGGTCAAAAGCTTGCTGTGGATGATAATGATGGGTAACACGGAAGCCCTTCCCTTTAAGCTCTTCTGATAAAAGCAACGAAAGACTATAATCATCTTCAACAATCATTACATTAGGCTTGAGCTCTTTATCTGCATTCCATTTATTTAGCTCATCTTGCTGTCGGCTTGCTTCTGCATTGAGGATTGGGAGTTTAAACCAAACGGTTGTCCCCTCTCCCTCTACCGAATCAATACCGATGGTTCCCTTTTGTTTCTCGATAATTTCTTTACAGATAGCAAGACCGAGACCTGTTCCACCAATTCTTTTGGAGGCACTGTTATCCACTCTTCTGAATTTTTGGAATAGTTGTCCTATTTGATCCTTAGGAATGCCAAGACCATGATCCTGGATGCGCACAATAACCTGGTCAGACTCGTTATGCAGCAGTACCTTTACTTCACTAGTAGCAGGTGAGAACTTGATCGCATTACTTAACAAGTTCGTTAGAACTTGGACAATCTTATCCTTGTCCACATCAACTTCTGCACTAAGAGCCTCATCCACAAGCAGTACATGATGTGTGCTACTAAGTTTATATTGATCGATAACTCCAAGCACAATTTCGCTGAGATTCACATGCTCCGTGATATACTGCTGCTTACCTGATTCCATTCTCTGTAGATCCAGAAAATCATTAATAAGCTCAGTCAACCTCTTCGCTTCCTTATGAATCGTTTCCAGATACTTCAGCTGCTTCTCAGGCTTCATGGTTTTGGACAATAGCAGTTCCGTGAATCCTAGAACACTCGATAATGGCGTTCTCAGCTCATGACTTACCGTACTGACAAGATCAGATTTCATAAGATCCAGCTCATACTCCCGAGTGATATCTCTGTATACGAACAATGTACCAATTCTGAGCTCCCGACGGAAAACAGGAATCGCATAAACATCTATATGCTTCTTGGATTCAGTTCCAATAGAGAATTGCATACTCTTGGATTCCAGAGCATGCTCAGCGATCGCTCGCTCAAAGAACAGCTGAAGTTCATCGTGCTCATTCGAGCGTTCGATGAAATAATCCATCCATTCTTTTCTAGGAATCAATGTACCTTCGGTCCATTCATAGTTAACAATATTACACAGCGCCTTATTCATCTGCAGCATCATGCCTTCTGTATTTACGAACTGAATTCCTTCGTTTACATTATTCACGATATCGCGGTTCAGCTTTCGCCCATGTTCAATCTCTTCATACATGACTAAACGTTCAATCACCAGAGCTACGCGGTTCATCATCCCTTGAATCTCATTAATCTCTTCATCACTGAAAGAATAACCAATCCGGCTTCCGCAGAATACAGCTAGAATCTCATCTTCAGCGTTTACAACAGTAGTATAGAAATCGTAACAGTAGACCTCATTCGCAGAAATTCCCTGTTCCGATTGCGTGGCTATACGCTTAACCACATATGACTTTTCTGACTTCAAACGATATAACATTTCGTTGTTCTCATTATCGATATACCGCTGTACAATTTTCTGAGGAACCCCTTTTACAGCCGCAATCTTATCCTTCACGAGCAGGAAGAAGCACGAATCAAATGCATACTTACGATGTATGAATTGAATAAACTTATCTGCAAATTCATGTTTATCTAAGGTATAGGTAATATCATGATTCAGCTGATTATAAAGCTCAAGCATCTTTTTAGTCTGTTCCGTATTCTTCAGCGTTTCCGCCAGCTCCAGCTGTACACTTTTCATGGAGGTGATATTATACGCAATGAGAATGTACTGATAAATCACTCCATCATTGTTCAGGTACGGCACGATAGTCAGATGCATCCAGATTGGCGATCCGTCTTTGGTCAGAATCTGGAGCTCATTGCTCCACACCCCACCCGTATTTAATTTGTTGAAGATCTTCTGCATTTGTTCTCTAGATATATTATAGAGTTCAAATAATTTGTAGGTAAAACCAATAATTTCAGACTTTTTATAGCCGGTATATCTGCTTAAAATATCATTCGTGTAGGTAAAGACACCTTTATCTGTAAGAATCCCAACCGCAGACGACTGATCTAGTGCTTTCATCATACTCTCTATTTCACTAAGCGAGCGTTGCAGTCTGTACTGCTGATCCTGAAGTTCGTCCTGCTGCGCTTGTAGCTCTTCATTCTGCATCATCAATTCTTCTTCTTTGTCCTGAATACTTCTGGCCATATTTAGAAATGCAGTATAAAGTCGTCCGATTTCATCCTGATTCTTAAGCTTGCCCAGAAGAATTTCCTCACCAGCAGCCAATGAATGAGTTGCGCCTTCCAGCTTCAGAATGGGATTAATCAAGTTCCTTAGAATCCGCCAAATCATAAAAGTGAAGAAGAGCAGAATTA
This sequence comes from Paenibacillus sp. UBA6285, assembly GCA_002438345.1. Lineage (GTDB taxonomy): Bacteria > Bacillota > Bacilli > Paenibacillales > Paenibacillaceae > Paenibacillus_AQ. Next base: position 18,811 of record DJUJ01000101.1, on the reverse strand, counting down.
TAGTGCTGAAAAAAAAGGAGATAAAAGTAAATTCGTTAGCCCGTTTGATATAATGCAGAGCCATATTATTTAATGCGGTATCTGATCGCAGTCTGTACTCTTTCGTATACGCAAGAAAGTCATTCACTGATTTAGTACTACCTTCTTCAGCCAAAGCTCTCAAAGCTACATAATCATCAGCCTCAACAAGCCGAATCGCTTCTGGTAAAGTATTATTCTTATACTGGACATAAAATGATTTTAATCCATCCCTAAATAAGACTTCTTCGGAACTTAAATTAAGATTGGAATACTTATCCAGAATCTGATCAAAGTTAACGAGGGCCGTGTTTAAGAGCTTTAATTCATTCGGGTCCTTGAGCAAAGTGAATCCTCTAGCTCGAAAAAACACCTCATTTAAGGTGCTCGCCATTTCGCTAATCGTGTCTGCTTTATACTTCAAAGTTTCACGGTCTCTACCTAATTCATCTTGCTCATAGTTTATGAAAAGAAAGAATACTGTCCCCATAATGACGATTAAAGAGAACACAACAATAATAATGCGCAAATATCTATTTTTTATACTGTGATTAGAGCTACTTTCCTTCGCCACTTAGGATCCCCTCCACAATCTGCAAGAGTTCCATCGGACTGAATGGTTTCGGCATGAAGTAACGCGCTCCTGCATCAACAGCTCGAATTCGATCCACATCTTGAGCCTTGGCCGTTAACATTAAAATAGCTGTAGCTTTCTTCTTCTCCTCATCCAGCTGTTGAAGTACTTCAATCCCTGTCAATTCCGGCATCATATAATCCAGAATCACCAAATCAAAATGATTCTTGGATAGCTTTGTCAGTGCCTCCAATCCATTCTCCGCTGTGTGAATCTCAACATTCTCCAAATCTTCCAGCGTATCCTCGATTAACATCCGTAAAACTTCTTCATCATCCACTACCATTATCTTTTGCATATTTGCATAATTCCCTTCGTTTTAGAACAAGAATCTATGAGCCAATCGTTCCATCCGAGACAACAGCTCAGGCATGTGAACTGGTTTTACTACGTAATCATCAGCGCCCATCTGCAGGGCATGTACAATATCCGCCTGATTATTTCTTCCTGTCAGCATGATCACTAATATATTCACTTCCGGATACGTCTTGCGGATTCTTTCCAGGACTTCAACGCCATCAAGATCCGGCATCACACCATCCAGCAGGATAATATATTTCTCATCGACGGAAAACCAATCCGATTGCAAGAAATCCAGTCCATTCGCATAACTGCTGATTCTGACCTCAGCAATATCTTCCGGCTCCCAAGTGTCAAACTGATGAGTCACAATTCTACGAATCAACGCATCATCATCCACAATAATTACATTGAGAACTGAGTGCTTTTTAGTTGACGATAAATGGTCCGTGTAGAGTGTCGTCTGATTCCTTCCGGCATCCTTGCTGGCATAGAGGGCCTGATCTGCTCTTTCTACAATTTTATCGGCAATATTCTCAGCTTCTGTTACCTCAGATATCCCACTAGAGAAGGTCACATGGAAGATTTCATTCTTCGCAAAAAAATCGGTGGCAGCAAATCGCTCCTGAATACGCTCAATCACTAACAATGCAGAACTCGCATCCGTATTGGGCAGGAACACAGCAAACTCTTCTCCACCAAAGCGGCAAAAGGTATCTTCCATCCGGATCGAACTCTGTACAAGCTCAGATAAGGACTGTAATACCTCGTCTCCGATTAGATGACCGTATGTATCATTAATTTTTTTAAAATAGTCCAGATCAATCAGCGCTAAAGAAAATACCCGTTCCGTGCGCTTAAAATCGCAAATCAGTTGCTTCATCACTTGATTAAAGTGTTTTCGATTAAACGCACCCGTTAATTCATCCACAATGATGGAGTCCTGCCATTCCCGCTTTAGTTCAAAGCGGTTTTTGATCAGAGCTAGGAATAAATCAATATCTACAGGCTTCGATAAAAAATCCATCACGCCCAGCCTATAAGCATGCAATTGAGTCGCTTTGGAGTACTCCCCACTAATAATGATGATTGGAATAAGTTCTTTTTTGGCTTTGCCGATAATTTGATTCAAGACCTCAATCCCACTGATATCTGGCAAAAGAATATCCAGAAGAATCAGATCCGGTTTGCTTTCATAGAAAATCTTAAGACCCCGTTCAGCGGATAAGGCAATGCTTACATAATAGTTCTGCTTCTCTAATGATTCTTTTAAATAAGCTACTAATTCAACATCGTCATCAATAAGCAAAATATCATTATGTGGGAGCGCATCATCATTCCTTTTTTTGTCTAACTGCTTAACAGAACCTAGAGCAACCGATGAATCTTGGTCAAAAAGTTGAATAAGCGGATACAAATAATCCCCCCACTCAAGGGCAGACCAGTTCTTAAGGCTACTTTCCATGAAATAGGGCAACGTTGCATCGGCAAATTGTTCAACTTCTTGTAACCCAACAGTTCCAGCCGTGCCTTTCAAATTATGCAAAAAACGATAAATGTCCTTCTCTTTAACTTCCGTCAGTTCCGACCATTCCTGGAGGGTTTGTTTGATCCGCTCTTCAACCATATCTTTATATTTTTGTGTAGTCATATTTACTCCTTCAGAGTATCGTATCAATCTATCACTTCATCACATTTTTGATATACTGTCAATCGAATTTTCTTTAAATCCATAGGCCTTAACAAAAAAATGATCAAACTGACAAAAAACCTTTGGTTGAAGCTTGCTTCAGCATTTGCAATAATGATTGGAATGGTTCTTTCCGTTTAGACGGTGTAATCACCATATACAAAGGGAGGCTGTAATCATGAAGGGGATTATTACTGTATTAGGAAAAGACAAAGTAGGGATTATTGCCAAGGTATGTACATATCTTGCTGAGCGCAATTTGAACATTCTGGATATTTCTCAGACGATTGTACAAGATTATTTTAACATGATGATGATTGTAGACATTTCTGGCGCGACTAAAGCATTTGAGGATATAGTTGAGGATTTGCATTTCATCGGAGAATCGATCGGCGTGGAAATCAAGCTTCAGCATGAGGATATTTTTAATATTATGCACCGCATCTAGGAGGATGACCATGATTTCATTGGTGGAAGTACAAGAAACGAATAAGATGATCCGTGAAATGAATCTGGATGNNATATGAGAACTTTTAACCAAAATGTATACGACAAGATTACTAGATCCGCCGAGAAACTCGTTAAAACAGGTGAAGATCTAGAAAGACAATTTGGTGTTCCGATTGTTAATAAACGGATTTCTGTGACCCCTATTGCTATTGCTGCTGGAGCCGTGAAGACGGATACGTATGTACCTGTAGCGGAAATTTTGGACAAGGCTGCAAAAGAAGTTGGCGTTAACTTTATTGGTGGCTTCTCAGCGCTTGTGCAAAAAGGCTGCACTAAAGGTGATCGCATTCTAATCGACAGCATCCCAGAAGCATTGGCAGTCACCGAAAGAGTCTGCTCGTCCGTCAACGTTGGCTCCTCCAGAAGTGGAATCAATATGGATGCTGTGAAATTAATGGGTGACATCATTATTCAAACTGCGGAACGCACCAAGGATCGGGATTCCATCGGCTGTGCTAAGCTGGTTGTCTTCTGTAATGCCGTCGAGGACAATCCTTTTATGGCTGGAGCATTTCACGGTGTTGGTGAACGAGAATGCGTCATCAATGTTGGTGTCAGCGGCCCAGGTGTAATCAAGCGTGCGTTAGAAGAAGTTAAAGGACAGGACTTTGAAACCCTATGCGAAACGATCAAACGGACGGCGTTTAAAGTTACGCGAGTTGGTCAACTAGTTGCACAGGAAGCTTCTAAACGGATGAACGTTCCCTTTGGGATTATCGATCTTTCTCTGGCTCCAACTCCAGAAATTGGAGACTCCATTGCGGAGATCTTTCAAGTCATGGGTCTGGAAGAAGCAGGCGCTCCAGGAACAACAGCCGCTCTGGCTATTCTAAATGACAATGTTAAAAAAGGTGGCGTTATGGCCTCCTCATATGTTGGCGGACTCAGTGGAGCCTTTATTCCGGTCAGTGAAGACCACGGAATGATTCAAGCCGTTTNNCCGTTCAGCGTGGTGCCCTTACTCTCGAGAAGCTAGAAGCCATGACCTGTGTATGTTCTGTAGGGCTGGACATGATTGCTATACCGGGAAGTACAACCAAAGAAACGATCTCTGGCATCATCGCAGATGAAGCTGCTATCGGAATGGTCAATAACAAAACAACCGCTGTTCGCGTCATTCCTGTCATCGGCAAGGATGTAGGCGAAATCGTAGAATTCGGCGGCCTCCTTGGATATGCACCAGTAATGGCTGTTAATTCCTTCAATTGCTCCAACTTCATTAATAGAGGTGGACGAATTCCTGCTCCAATTCACAGCTTTAAGAATTAAAAACCAAGTGAAAACACTTTCAGCGTCCTTTTAAGGTCGGTAGGCGTTTATACGAGAAATATAAGACACTTTATCACTAAGAGACTTGCAAAGAAGATCCTTCCACGCCGTAGCGTCAGAAGGATCTTCTTCTTTATTCCTTATTATTTTTCCGAAGTCTGCACTCTAGCGCTTCTTGCACTCACCATTCTCCACCCCGTTAGCAATGCAGCCACAAAGCATATGGATGCCGAAGTCATGAATACTACATGCATGCCGCTGATAAACAACTCTGGCTGACCCGGAACTAGACCTGTTACCCGATAACCTGCTTCACTGCTCATCACATGAAAGAGAATCGTCGTAGCTATCGTAATACCGACGACCATACCCACATTACGAACTAGCGAATTGACGCTACCCGCAGAACCAAGCTGTGTTCTTGGCACCTTGGACATCACAAGTGAATTATTCGGCGATTGAAACAGACCACTACCTATTCCAAGCATAGCGATCCACACACCTACCAGCACAACTGAGCTTCCCTCATGAAGCTCAGCTAATCCAAACTGAGCAATAACCATGACCACCAGCCCTGCAAAAGTTAGGAATTCAGAGCCGATTTTATCTGATAAAGCACCGCTTATTGGCGCTACGACTACCATACATATCGGTAACAGCATCAATAGGAATCCTGCGTCAAAGGGCGATAGATTCAGCATATTCTGTGCATAAAATGGCGCTATGATATTAAAGCAGAAGTTCGCTGTAAACACGAGAAACCCACATAAAATACTTAATGAAAACAACGGATTCTTAAATAATGACAATTGCAGTAGCGGTTCTTTTCTGCGAAGCTCCGTCCACAAGAAAGCAATAAAGCTGATTATAGCTACGATTAAAGATGTCACAATTAAGCTGTCGCCATAACCTAGCTGCTGTCCCAATAATAGCCCTGCGAACAAACTTATGATAAAAATAGCGAAGAGCAGACTGCCTGGAACGTCAATTTTAGATTTCACCCTAGTTAAATCCTTAGGCAGTACCTTCCAGCCTAACAGGATAGCGATCACTCCAATTGGAATGTTCACCCAGAAAATATATTCCCACCCTAATGTAGAAACCATAACACCCCCTAAGCTAGGCCCTGCTATACTTCCCAGAGAAACAAATGTACCAATAAAGCCAAGGGCTCTGCCGCGCTCTGAGGCAGGGAAGATATCCGTAACTATTCCCTGACTGTTCGCCATTGTCATCGAAGCTCCGATAGCCTGAATAACGCGTGAAGCAAGTAATGCAGGTAAACTAACACTAAGTCCACACAGCATTGAACCAATAACAAAAACAATCGTCCCAATCTTAAAGATTCGAATCTTCCCAACAATATCTCCAAGCTTCCCGAAGAAAAGAATCGCAGCACAGATTGCCATTAGATAACCAGTGGTTACCCATTCGATTTGTGCCATAGGTAGCTTCAATTGTTTCGATAATTCAGGCAGAGCGATGTTGACAATACTACCGTCAAGCGTGGACATAAAGGTGAAAATATTCAGTACAATTAAAATCATCCAACGTTTCTTCTGAATTTCCTTGTCTTCTTGATAGGTTGCGCTAATAGAACTCATAACTAACACCTCATTGAATGTAAAATCAACGTTTAGTTGCGCACGCAACCAAACTCGCATACCCAGTGTACATCAATTTAGTTGCGTGCGCAACGACTTTTTTGTACACTTTGTCTCAGGGTAGCAAAGACGCGAACAATAAACCCAAAGAGGTGTCTATCTTGGAAAAAGAGCCTATAGGAAAGTTAATTTCCCATTTCCATCGTCAAAATCAAAAGAAATTGGTAAAAAAATTCGTGCCCTATGGAATAGGTAGCGGTGGGCAACATAGCTTTCTCAAATTAATTATTTCCAAGCCTGGGATTACACAAGATCAATTAACTGCTGAATTGAAATTCGACAAAGCCACCACCGCACGTTCCGTGAAGCAATTAGAGAATTCGGGATATATTGAACGCAAAGTAGATCCCAATGATCGACGCTCTCACCTACTGTATCCTACTCCTAAGGCAATCGACTTCTCGCCTGTCCTTCAGTCCATTTTAGATGATTTTAACAAAAGCCTGGTTGGCAAATTAACCAATGAGGAAGTAGACCAGCTTCGTAACTTACTTCAAAAGATCAGCACTGACGAAGAGTAGGGAACAAGAAAAGCAGCAGTCACAAAAGTAGTGAATGCTACTTTTGGGGCCAGCTGCTTTTTTGAGATTATTAGGGAACCCCCCCTGATTTCGGGCATGGTGATGTCCATAGTCACTAAATCAGGTTTTATCCTCTTGTACATATTAACGGCTTCCTGACCATTGCTACCCTCAGCAACAATTTCATAATCTAACTCTATTAGAATATCCTTCAATATTGCTCTCATAAATGCGGCATCATCAACGATCATTATTCTCGCCTTCACTTCACCAGAACCCTCCCTTTTTTTACAATATAACCATTCTACAAACCCCTTCTCTCCTAAATCTCTCATTTCATTATTCCGTTAAACAAAAATCCTAACCAACAATAAAAAAAGCCTCTCAAATGAGAAGCTGCTGCATCACTATATCAACTTGGTAACACGAATTTGCCAGCAGAACCAGCACAATGCTACTTCTTAACGAATGCTACTCTCACTACTCCCTAATGTCCGGACGCCTGAACATTCCCCTCCGCGGAGGCATCCATCTTCTGACTTCCCATAAAGAACGAAGCCAATAACGCTAAACCTGCAGGAATCACCGCCCAAGCAAAGGTGTTTACAATGGAGGAGGACAACCCCGCCGTAATCTTACCCAAAATTCCAGGTGGAATAAGCGCCCTAGTCTCCGGCGACAGCAAGGTATGTGGGTCTTTAAAATCCATAGCTCCCGCAGGAGCCGCTCCTCCACCGCTCGCCGTGAGTAGCTTGGAAAGACTGTCTGAGAAATAGTGACTTTGAATAATGCCAAACGTGGTAATGCCTATAGTCATGCCCAGTGAACGAATGAAATTCAGCGTTGCGCTGGCAGAACCGCGTTGCTGTGCGGTCAGTCCATGAATGGCTGCCGTACTTAGCACTGAGAATGAAGCTCCGATCCCCAGCCCGATCAAGATCATATACAAGGTCACAAGCAGACGTGAAGCATCCGGCGTGAGTGTTGCTACTAGTCCAGTACCGATCACCAAAAGTGCAAACGTAGGAATCATCAGGCTGCGGTAACTGGTTTTGGCGATCAGAAATCCGCCCATCGTAGCTGTAACCACTGAGCCAACCATCATTGGCAGGAGCACAAGTCCTGAATTTGTGGCTGATCCGCCCATCACACCTTGAATAAAGATAGGAATATATACGGATGCCACTATAAAAGCTGCACCACTAAATAAAGCACAGATGATGCTCACCGCGTATAATCTTTTTTTGAATAAAGCAAAGGAAATAATCGGTTCTTTCGCTCTAGTCTCTACAAAAAGAAACACAGCAGCAAGGATGGCAAAGGCTGCAAATAAACCAAGAATCATGGACGAACCCCAAGCATACTCTTTCCCGCCAAGCTCCAGCGCAAACATTAAGCAAATGACTGAACCTAGTAACGTACCCGCTCCCAACCAATCAATAGGCTGTTTTGAATGCTCATGTGATTCTTTGTAGAAACATACAACCATTACAAAAGCGAGCAATCCAAGTGGCAAGTTAATATAAAATATCCACTGCCAAGCAATATGATCTGTGATATACGCGCCTAGCAATGGACCGAATATACTCGACAAACCAAATACAGCCCCGAATGCCCCACCCAACTTGCCACGAGTCTCCAGCGGTACAGCATCGAACATGATTGCAAAAGCGATCGGCACCAGAGCACCACCACCGATTCCCTGAATAGCCCGGTACGCAGCTAACTGAGTAATCGTGTCTGCCGTTCCACAAAGAGCANNCCCCGCCATAAATACGATAATCCCAAAAATAAAGAACTTCTTGCGACCATACATATCGGACAGCTTGCCGAAAATGGGCATACCCGCCATCTCGGCTACGAGATAAGCTGATGTGACCCAGACAAATTTGTCCATTCCGCCAAGTTCCCCAACAATATTACCCATTGCAGTAGCAACGATGGTGCTGTCCATGGAGGCCATCAGAATTCCTAGTAGGAGACCTGCGATAACAATGCCCAGATTGGGCGATTTGGCAGCACTCATATGTTCCACTCCTCTTTTTCTAAAAAAAATCTATTAAGCTGTCTTTATAGCTTCACTTGATGCTTCACCGTTGCATGTTTATGAACTTCCAGTGTATCGCGAAACTCCACCGTTTCTATTTCACAATCCGGGCCAATGATTACCCGTTCTCCCCTTACCATACTAGCCTTTGTACTGATCAGCTCAATAGCATCGCCTTCGATTAGGCCCGCTTCAAACAGTATTTTCGAAGTCGGCTTCATCATATGCAGCAGTCTTCCAGCTTTACTCTTCTTGATAGTTAAGATACTGCCCCCGACCTCCTTCGCACTACTTGGACCAAACAGTTTAATCTCCAAATGCTCAGCACTAAGTAATCCAGCTACGCTGAGAGCACCAGAAATTTGCAGTTTTTCTCCTTCACAATCACCCTTCACATCCAAATTTCCGTAGATATGAAGCTTATCGATTTTTACGGAGGCTGCTTTTATTTCACCCTGTCCACGTAAGGAATCTCCTTCAACACTACCCTCTAGCGCAATTTCGCCAGTAATTTTCATTTGCTTCATATGCAGATTTCCAGCTATATTGGCATTTCCAGTCAGATTCATCTTCTCGCAATTCACATCTCCAGCGAATTTGCATTCTCCAGTGATCTTAACATCTTTGAAAGAACCACCGGCTGAAGACGTCGTTCCAATTATTTTCAGATTATCATTCACCGACTTTCTCCACCTTTCCAACCTTAGCCTCTGGATGCACTGTAATTTGTTCGCGATACTCTACCCGTCCGAGTGTACAGCCTGGGCCAATAATGACAACATTTCCTCTGATGATATCCGCAGTTGTATATTCTACATCTATAAAATCTCCCTCGATCGTTCGAGCACATAGCTCAGGTCGAAGTTTAGGGATGATTCCGCTAAACATTTTGCTCCAAAACCCATTATTCACTTGCCGTATCACGAGGCTCTCCACACCAATTTCATTGGCCTTCCCCTGACTCTGCAGTTTGAAATCCACATGACCGGCACTGAGTAAACCACCAACATTAAAGCTACCTTCACCTACGAAATCCTCAAGCTCACAATCACCTTTGATACTCACCATTCCGTTAAGGGTACAGCTTTCACCTCGAAAACTCTTACCTACAGTAAGAACCCCATCCACCTTTAGGGTGCCAAAACGCATATTACCCATCACTTTGATGACTCCGTTGCATTCTGCTTCTTCTGCTGCGAGATCATCATTCAAATTCATATGCCCATTTCCTTTAAACATTCGCGCCACAATCGGTCCCACTACTTTACCTACACCATCCATGTTTACGTTGTTGTAAGTACCTCCNNCTAACCCCGTTTATAATCAAATCAGGCAGCTGATGTTTGTCCATTACTCTTCCTCCTATTCAACAAGCTTGTAGGCAAGCTTACCTTTCAATTGTTCTATCAAATCTGCATATGTCATTTTACTAACCAATCTAACCCCTTCATCGAACCATAACTCCGCAGGTGCTCGTGCTAGAATGAAGGATGAAACACCCATTTTCCGGACAAAAAACAACTCCCAGCTTCCACTCTCGAGCCTAGAGACTTTCTCCTCTAAAGTGCGAAACAGAAGCTCTGCCTCCTCCATACTCATCTCCCCAGCACTAAGCAGTCGGTCTACAGCGAATAAATGAACGAGCCCCTCAAAAGTATATTTACTTTCATCACCAAGACTTTTTCCGAATTTACTCAGCGTTGTTGTCGAAACAATGTTACGTTCTATGATTTCCTTAGTAGTTACACTCACCTTTTCAAAGGATGCCTTATCCGATAGCTTATCAGCCATTTCATCCAAAGAAAGTCCATCTTTCATATTCACAATGTTATGAATCCGCGACAAGATTTTCTCTTTAGGAAAAAAAGTCTCTTGCCCAGTAAAGGTAGATTTACGGATAAACCATTCCTCGGGAATTAACTGCTTCCTTTTCCAGCGGTACAATTGCCCGTATGAAATGCCGGTTAAATCCAGCAGTTGCTTCTTCGAAATCAAATCATCTTCCATATGCGATCACTCCTCGAAAACATCGTAACATAACACTGTTACGTTGTAAATAAAACACTCCCCCTTAAACCTCCAACTGCAACAAGTCATTGTATTAAAGTTTCCCTCCAAGATTTTACGACAGCAGAAAAGAGCGGCGCGGCTCGCCAGCGAGAACCCGGATTACGCAGGCAAGGATCTCTATGACACGCTGGCTCAAGGAAAGACAGTGGAATACGGGCTGTATGTACAGCTCATGAATCCGCAGGACGAAGCTACGCTGCCGTTCGATCCACTGGACGATACGAAGGTGTGGGATGTGCGGCAGTACCCACTGCTGCCGGTCGGCAAGATGGTGCTGAACCTCAATCCCGACAATTATAAAGAACAGGTGGAGAAGCTGACCTTTTCCCCGTCCAATATGCTGGAGGGCGCCGAGTTTTCATTCGACAGAGTGCTTCAAGGCCGCGCCAATATTTATACAGATTCAAGCGTTATCGGTTGGGACCGGATTTCCGCAGTATCCCGATCAACCATCAGGTGAACTGGAAGCCATCAGACGAGGTAACTAGCGGCACCGGCAGCTATGTGGCAGGGCGGCTCGAGCGCACTGCACCTCCAAAAGGGGATGACTTCACGCAGCCGGGGCAATTTTTCAACTCGCTGTCGCCTATGCTTCAGGAGCACTTGGTCCACAACATTGCCTCTGATCTTGGAGCTGCCATGCCTGAGTTACAGCGGGTTGTGTTAGGTTATCTGGCCCAAGCGAGCCCGGAGCTGGGGGAACGCGTTGCCCAGCAGATCGCGAACAAAGGGAAGGGATAACACCCGTCCAA
>DJUJ01000101.1:6522-7271 GCA_002438345.1 Paenibacillus sp. UBA6285 | reverse complement strand
AATATATTTGTAGTCTTTTGATTCCATAGCGTTAATAGTATTAAATTCGCTTAAGTACTGAAGGTATCCATCGGTCTGTGGCCAATCAAACAATTGTCTTTTAGTCGTATCTTCTGGATCTCCATCGACACGCATATGGACAAGCTTGATTTTTTCTTTAGGAATATGATAGCCGTGAAGGGCTACAAGCGCCGTAGCGACACTATCTACTCCACCCGATACATTGACATGAACTTCATCATATTCATGTAGCGGGAGCATCTCTGAAGGCAACTCGGTAAGTACATACTGCTCAGCTGCTCGACTAGTATCTACTAGATCCACTTTATCTCCTCCTATGGGCACAAAAAAAGCCATGGAACGCAAAAAAGACACCAAAAAGGTGTCTATCGTCTCCATGGCAAAATAAGCCCTAATATTTATGTACTGGGTATGTTCCAGTACAACTCCAACTCTGTCGAATCACTAACGACAAGAGAAAATTCGATGAATCATAATATAATATATTTATCACATTTACAGATATTCGTCAATAAACTGCAATTTATAACAGAAAAATGATTTTTTCGATTGGGTTTCTAACACTATTAACCATTTAAGATTGTCTCAAATATTATTCTCTCTTTTCTTTACTTAACAGATCAGCTAGCTCTACCGAATTCTTATTTCTTAAATCCAGCATCTTTTCGCTATTGCTATCTTTAATCAGGTATCCATTTTTAGTTTTAAAATCCATATAAAGGCTGAAT
>DJUJ01000101.1:0-6368 GCA_002438345.1 Paenibacillus sp. UBA6285 | reverse complement strand
TATCCCTAACATTATTATCTCGAGTTATAAAAGTTCCTGGTCTATTAGTAGTTGCAGAATTCACCTCATCCAGAGTAAAGGTTCCCTCGTTTCTATTTACTATTTGATACTGTCCTTGTGAATCCTTCTTTAAAAATAATATATATTCTAATCCTTTTTGAGTTTCTTTATATCCATCATTTATCATCTTTATTTTTTGTGCTCCAAATTCGACTATACCATTTGATTCAATAACTTCTAAATTTTCTCCTATGTTTGAAGAATCTCCTGCTAATACTTTTTTAATACTAAGATTATTTAACGTGTAATAATCTTGTAAATCGCCTGTTTCGTAAAAAGTTGCTATATGTTTTCTATTTTCAAAATCATCTGTTGGTGATGCAATAACTACGAGGTCCGAATAATTTGACAATTCCGATAATGTGGCATAGCTTTCATATTGCGTTTCAACGTTAATCTCATTTTGATTAGAAGTATCTGTATTTAAGGAAGCCATCAATGTTGGTCCTCCATAGAGGGATCTTAACTCACTGAGATCGTAGCTTGAAGGAGTGTTGATGTCTCTATTAAGAGATGGATTTTTCCCTTCTGTCATTAACGATGTACTAACTTGAGCACTTGCAGTTGTGTGTGCTAACCCAAGTGAGTGCCCCACTTCATGGGCAGTAGTATGTCTTATTCTTGTTGGCGTAAAATTAACACCATTATTGAACTCTCTTAATTGATTGTCATATACCGAAACAACAGATCGGCTATAAGAAAACCAATCTGGATCTACATTTATACCTAGATCATTATACCAAAGATTCCGTCCATATAAACCTAATTCCGTTGTAGTTCCTACATAATACCTGTCTACCTGTCCAGAATTATTTAGTGTCTTGGATATCGAGACATTTGCATTTCTCCCATTCCAAGTGGATACAGCGTGATCAAAATGACTTGTATAACCATATGATGAAATAGATGAATCATACCAAGCTTGAATATGACCGTTGTCGTTGCCACCTCGTGGGCTATGAGTGTCAGCACTGACAATAGAAGAGAATAATAACGACGTACTTAAAATAGATAAACCTGCAATAATTTTCTTCATCTTTACCTCCAGATATGGAATTATTTAACTGCACTACTAATATAGCATATAAACCGAAAAAAATGAGATATTCGATCATAAATGGGTAATAATACCTATTAAGCGTAATCTATGGGATTTTACCCGTAAACCAGGGCAATGATTTTGGCGCATATGTATTAGATGTGTATAAAGGAAATAATGTATTAGAATGGAATTGTTGAATCTCCGTCTAGAGGAGGATTTTCGCTCTTTTACCCGTACTGTATTCTTTGATTTAAGCTATGTTAAGCTAAAATGTTAATTTATGAAGAAAAGAGAAGAAGTCTTTATCGACCCCTTCTCTTTTCTTCACTTAATGTCTTTAGAATTTTTTTTGGTTTGGCTTAATCGTTTTTCAGCACCATGTGGGTGTAATGGTTCACCCCAGATAAATCCATCGCCTTCGTACCTCGGAATGAGATGCATATGGTAATGGGTAAGGTCGTTAAACTTCCCTCCATCTTGACAAATTCTTATACCGTCAGGTTTAAACAAGCTCTTCAAAGCAATTGAAAGTTTTTTCGAAGCATCCATGATAGCATAAGCAGTCTCTGACTCCATCTCTTCGACATCACAGTAATGCTTTTTGGGGAGGATTAGAGTATGTCCTTCATTAAAAGGAGCAATATCAAGCACACACGTAATAAATTCATTTTCATAAACAATATTCAAGTCAGGTTCAATACCGTTAGCGATTCTACATCCTAAATGGGGTTTTATGTAACTCCTTACAACGATATCGCTGTTGCTTCACTTCACAACCAAGAACAGTGAATATAAATTCCCCAAAACGAACAATCAAATGGCTTCACCATGAGGACTAACTTATAAATTTAACATAGCTTTTATTTAAAATGTCGGCAATCAGAAAATTGCCATACTTCATTTAAAACAAAGAAAAGAAAGCCCTCCCGAGCCAATACTATGGCACCTGGGACAGCCTTCTCTATTTTACTTGCTCTATCTACGAATCTTACCGTTTAAGTCTTTCATTATCCTCACTGTACATAGGTATAATGGGCTGAATCATATTGCGGGCCAGATTTCTCATAAGTGAACCAATACTCAATACTGCTGCCAGCACTCAATCCACTCACGGTCTGCTTCCATCTTCCTGAACTGTTCGTCATCCGATAATTAAGCTGAGCACCTCCGTTAATCTTGTAATGCACATCTACATAAAGTGNNAAATGCTTGCTTCTGTTGAAGAGAGCTTCGTTACCCCTGCGGTGTAGTCTGCGGTCACATGGTCTCCGCCTCCATTACCTCCAGAGGGATCAGTCGTAACTGTTGCGGCATTACTAGCAGTTGATAGATTGCCTGCTGCGTCAGTAGCTTTCACTGTAAACGTATATGCTGTGCTCGGATTTAGTCCGTTAACAGTAGCTATAGTTCCCGCGACAGAGGCTACCTGCTGTGTTCCGCGATAAACGAGATACCCTGTAACACCAACATTATCGGTAGAGGCGGACCAGCTTAAGTTAACTGCTGTATCCGTCTTGCTGGTTACCGTCAGATTCGCTGGAACGGTTGGTGCTGTAGTATCTCCAGTATTACCACCATCCGTTAAATATTGCCCGGTGAATGGATTAAATCGGTGAAGCGACATAATTAACCAACCTGTGCTTGATACGCAGTTTTGTTGCGCCATCACCCAATAGCTGTTACTGGTCCCTTTCAGTGAGTAAGGAATACCCCCAAGAGAAGCACCGCTTGTGCCTTGTTTTTTTATAATCTCTGTATTGATCGCATCTGCTTTGGATGTATTGCCTTGCATATAGTAGGCAAGTGACATAAATGCGCTACCCTCAAACCATACATCTGCACCCGTATTTCCNNATGAGTGTATTTCCTGCATCATTATAAGTAAGTGTCTGTTTGTAACGCGGATTCGCGAGTGTACCTGGAGTGCCGGATGCATTTTCAACATAGGCTAAGCTTGCTCCATAATTATGCGTTCCGGATACTCCTAAGGCCAATACTCCCCAAGGATTCACATCTAAAGGAATTTTAGGGTCGATTAGATTCGTATCGTTTTTCCAGCCCCCCTTGAATCGTTTAGCACTGTCATCCCACACATAATTATCCAAAAAGGTTTTGACTCCTGAAGCTGCACTATTGTAAGCTGCTGCTTTTGAAGAATCTACCGATGCATAATACTGCAATACCCGATAAATATCGATATTGTGCTCGGTTGAGCTCCAAGGTTCGTCTGAATTGCTCCAACCGCTCCAACCTCCAGCAATACTGCCATTGGCTTTTTTATACGACAAGCTCCAATCGAGTGCTTTGAGCGCCATCGGACGATACCTTGAATCATTATATTGCTTCTCATAGGCCATAGCAGCCATTCCCATCCATACTACTGGCCCCACATGTTTACGGATTTCCTCACCGAAGCCATTGTTATACCAATAAGAATTCAGCCAGAACCCTGAGGGGTCCTGAATGTCCCGCATCTTGTTCAAGACTTTCTCCGCACGTGTCCGCTCACCTTTTACAATAAAAGCGATGGCTGCTACGGCCTGATCATACGTGTATACAATCTGTTTAGGGTTGTTGGGTCCCCAGAAATCCTCAAAGCTATCCACCAATCCATCAAAAGCATACCCCGCTGTTGCATCCTGTTGGGCTTTGAGCCAAATTAACGCACGGTTTGAAGCATCAGCAGCAGCATCTGCACTTGCTTTCCCACCAAAAGGTAGAGCCACACCAAGAACCAACAGAATTGACATTAAAATCGAAAACAGCTTCCTCATCTTCATAACTTTCCTCCTCATAATCATGATGATCTGGGCAATGAGAGTTCTTTGAAGCTAAATAACTAAAGCGTTTTCATCAAGCAACGGCGGAAACTTTTGAAATCTTTACCATGGTAATTGTCCTCATTCTCAGCCTTTGTAACCGATTCGTCAACGATTATCTGTAAAATTTTAACTAAATAAGGCGAAACGCCTAAAAATTCCATTTAAGAAACTATACGAAAGACCATAATTACTTTATTAATTCGTGTTCACGTAAGACAAAACAAAAAGAGCAGACAGCTCCTTTAATAAGGATTCTATCTACTCTTTACTATCTATTTCACTAATCTATTCCGCTCTGTCTTCTCCAGAAGCTTCGGCTGCAGCTGGTTCAGCAGCAACATCCTCATCAGATGGTTCCTGTGCTACCGGTGGTGCAACCCGGACAATCAAAGTGTCCTCAGGCGTCAATACTTCCCAGCCTTCATGCTTCGGCAAATCGGATACCAGCAATTGATCTCCAATATCGAGTCCACTAATATCCACTTCAAAAGAAGCCGTCAATTTATCCGGAAGTGTGCGAATATCCAGTTCATGCAATTCAATTTGTTGTACGCCGCCACTCTTCACACCAACGGGCTCGCCAGTAAAGTGGAAGGCTACCTTCGTATCCAATTTTGCTTTCATGTCGATCTGTTGAAANNCACCGGCTGGCGCTGAATTTCTTGGATGACAACGTTCTTTTTACCCGAGTCTGGTAATTCCAACGTTAGAACTGCACGAGGGTTATTAGCCAAAATCCCGGTAATTGTCTTAGCATCCGCTGTAAAGGATTGGCTATCTGAACCTGCACCGTACACGACGACCGGTACAAAGCCTTTTCTGCGCTGTGAAGAAGTCGAGCCGGATCTTTCTGTCAAACGTACTGTTGTATTCATGATGATTCCTCCTAAGTAGGGATTTTAAATAAGACCGATTAGATATGTATGTCTAACCTAACCACTCTCTTATTACCCCATTGTCCTGCCTTTGAATCCGTTAAGGACCTTACTTAACACAGGTTATAACAGGGTTAAATTGTATTATCATACAATTTAATATTAATTATTCATTACTTAGGAGCGAATGAGCTGTTCACTAATAAGCTTAACGTATCCGGCTGACTTCTCGCTTTTTGCAAATCATGGTAGTAAAATATAGGCAATAACCATTTAGGAGTGAAGCCATAAGATGCAAATTCAAAATGGAACAGGACGTTTTTTTGTTGCGAATGACGGTAAGGACCTTGCCGAGATCACATACAGTTTGGATAAAGAAACTGGGGAATTGGTCATTGACCACACTCGTGTTTCTGAAGAACTGCGCGGTCAGGGTACCGGTGAAGAACTTGTACGGGCTGTTGTAGATAAGGCTCGAAATGAAAATTTGAAAATTGTTCCTGTGTGCTCCTATGCAGCTCATCAACTCGAGAAGCATCCGGAGTATAAGGACGTGCTGAGCGGGAACATAGGCGGGCGAGACTGATCTCCGTTCCCGTTTCCGTAAAGATTTATTAACCTATTCGAACTTATTTTCTTAGTTCAAATACAATTTAGGAGGAAACGGGTTTGACTACTGCTCATACTTTGGAAAATATAGAAGAATTACAAGAACGTTGTGAGCAATATGAGGGAATTTCACTGAAATTGAATTGGGATATGCTTCGCGGACCATCAAGTGTAGGGGATACAGAATGGCTCGTGACCTATGATGACGAGTTACTGGTCGGATTCTTAGGACTATATGGATTCGGAAGCGATATGGAAGTCTGCGGTATGGTTAGACCAGGCTATCGTCGACGGGGTATCTTCACCTCTCTGTGGAACCGAGCACAGACTATTATTAAACGGGGCAATGTCACTACCCTTCTTCTGAATGCTCCCGCCGCCTCTACTTCTGGAGCTGCTTTTCTGCAAACACTGCCTTTACAGTTCAATCACGCTGAATATCAGATGAAATGGGACGGAAATTCGGCTACTTCTTCTGAAGCAAGCTCAGCCACAGGGACAGTGATTTTGCGACCTGCGCGTGAAGACGAGGCGCATATTCTCGTCGAGCTGGACTGTGGAGGTTTTGACATGAAGACAGAAGATGCCGCCGAACTCTATGACCTGCAGAAACAGGAAGGCCTGCAAGAGCATATTATGATCGAAATGGACGGACAACCTGTTGGTAAAATGCGGCTGTGGACCGAAGATAATGAAACCTGGATTTATGGATTTACTGTCAGCAAGAAGCTACGAGGGCTAGGCATTGGTCGAAGTGCACTTCTTCAAACGATCGAACGAGAACGTAATCACTATAATGGAATTAATCTCGAGGTCGCTCTAGATAATCCCAATGCGCTTAAGCTATATGAAAGCTGTGGCTTTGTCATTCAGAATAAACAGGATTATTACCGATTTATCGGCTAATCCATAGGAATAAAGCCTCCTGTCTATCGGGCGTTCTCGCCTGTAGGACAGGAG
>DJUJ01000201.1:4754-26595 GCA_002438345.1 Paenibacillus sp. UBA6285 | reverse complement strand
AAGGTTCTATGCATGTTTAGTGTATATAGTGCAATTAAGAGACTTCTCAATCTCGATAGGATCGATTCTCGCCCGTAAGGGCTTTTTTTATTTTATGGAGGAGTTTGGATAGAGCACGAGAAATTGTAGAGGTTAAGGAGGGGAAAGAATGGCTACTTTTATTTATATGGTAAGGCACGGAGAGTCGCTGAAGTTACTCGGAGGAACTGAGAGGACACGTGGATTAACAGCGAAGGGGGAGGCGGATGCCCGTAAGATAACGGGAAAATTACGTCTCGAAGGAATTCAAGCCTTTTATTCAAGTCCATACCTTCGGGCTATACATACGATTTCTGGATTGGCGCAGGAGTTAGGGGCAGAGATTCAAAGTGTTGAAGATCTCCGAGAAATCCATTTTTCGGACGGAAATAAGATCATGTCTGACCAGGAGTTATATCCATTACTGACAACAATGTTTGCTGATCCGGATTTTGTTCCGGTTGGTGGGGAATCCATTCATGCGTGTCAGAAGCGATCAGTTAGCGTGCTGACAGAAATACTAAACAAACACAGTAGTCAAAAGGTTGCGATTGGAACTCACGGGGCAGTCATGACGCTTATGATGAATTATTTTGATGCCAAATATGATCTGAATTTTCTACTTCAAACCACAAAGCCGGATATTTATAAAATGGAGCTCGCAGGCGGAACGTTAATGGGTGTAGAGAGGTTATGATTAGGGGATGCCTACACCGCCGAGTCATCATCCTCAGAGGCTTGCGGACCCAGATGACGTTATTCCTTAGAAAGAGCTCCGTATTGGATGTTTTTTATGCCAATAGCTACTCTGGGGTCCGTTACCATTCCAAATGTAGGATATTGCTGCGTTTAAGGTCCGCTGTTTCCGATAGCGGCTTCGTACGCGAAAATGTTACTGAATCAATCAAAGCTTAAGGTCTAGATCAAGTAAGATTCGGCCTATGACCTGTACTTCCATTATGGGATTTACGGATTCACAGGCCAAGACGCTTTCATTCATAATGGTAGGCTGGCGTTAGGGCATGTTAGCTAGGGACCAGCCTTTCTTCTATCTACAAGCTATAGAATCGCTTAGTATTCGCAGTCAGTATCTCTTCCGCTTGGCAAGGGGTGTAGCCATGGAGCGCTCCCCAAGCGGCGGCAACGTCTCGAATCATAGATGGGTGAGTGACTCTACCCGCAAAAGGCCCTTCAAACGGCCAAGGACCATCGGTTTCAGCCATGACAAGCTCTGGCGGATAGCGGCGGGCAAGCTCCTGAATCTCCGGCTCATATTGGACATCAGGAGTGAAAGAGATATAGTAACCATTCTTAATCATACGGGCAATGGCTTCTTCAGGGCCCTTAAACCAGTGGAAGTGAGCACTCTTAATATTGTGTTTCTCTAGTAGATCACAGGCAATTAGCGCATCCTCATAAACAGCATGTAGCACAACTGGTTTATCCAGACGGGTGGAAAATCCTAGCAGATGGTCAAGAAGCTGAATATAAGGCTCCATATCAAAGGCTTCGCCACGCTCTAGTGCTTCAGCACGCGAATAATAAGGCAATCCAATTTCACCCACAGCGATAAAATCCTCCCGAGCTTGACTCTCAATCCATTCCAATAGAGTGGATAGCTCATCTTCCTGTGGTAGTGGCTGCTCGGGATGAAATCCATAAGCTGGGCGGACCACACCGGGATATTTAGCTGCAAGACTTTGGGTGCGAACGCAAGAATCTAAATTCATGGAGACGGCGATCAGCGCTTCAATTCCCATGTTAGGCAGCCCACTCAGCATCTGTTCCATAGCTTCGTACTCATATTGCTCTAAATGTATATGTGCATCAATCATAGCTGCTTACCCTCTATGTAAGAGGCATACTCCTCATGAGGCTCAAAGTGAATAGATTCAGGTTCCATTCCATCATTTCCCGTTTTGTAGACAAGCGTTAGCGTGCCAATACTCTCCAAAAATCCAATATAAACATTAGTTTCTGCCTTCAGCTTTCCAGCCTCCACCATGTAGTAAGTAACAGCACCAATGCCTGCTTGTTCATCGAAATTGCCGTCCTTCACACGATCCGGAAGTCGCAAAGTGACCATGGATGGAGTTGGGCCTTTCATCTGGATCTTAATCAGGAGATCTCCTTTTTCTTTGGAAATCGTTGACGAGACAAGCGCAGTGGCAGCTTTTTCTGCTGATGGGATAGTAACTTCTTTCCACGAATTAGGCTTAACAACGTGAATCTCCTGCATGGACATCCCCGTACCTGTTCCGAGCGGCAATATGACAATGACTTCTTCCTGCCCATCCTTATCTATGTCAGCATAATGACTCTGAGGAGGATCATTTAGTGATCTGGGTGATTCCCAATTAAAAGTATGCTTTGTCCCATTGACCTCTACAATAAATCCTCTGTAGGTATCACCATCTTTAAGGACTGTATATAACTTAACTTTATCGTTCTCTTCAGCGATAGCGAGCGCTTGATTAGGCTTACGCACGGTAGTGCTTACGCTGCCTGAAGTAATCATAACTGCGGTTTGCGAAGCATTCAGCTTCACATCCGCTCCGGAGAGACTGTTTAATGAATCGGCCGGAATATAGAAATTGCCGTTTCGTAGAATCGCAGGTCCCCCCAGCGCATTTTGATATCCGTCACCTTGCATATACTCATTGTCCGGCTTCAGAACATATCTACTGCTTCCATCAGAGATGGTTAAGGTCTTCGAGGTATTATCCCATTTTTGTTCTGACGAGTAGTACTCCTTTAGTACTTTTGCAGGTACATAGACCTTATCACCTGAGAAAAAAGGCGGGAGAGAGGGAAGAACGGCTTCGCCGTCAACGATTAGCTTCAGTGGTGCTTCAGTAGTTTGTGTTTGGTTAATAGCCATTAATGTATCCATATCTATAGATGCCGATGCTCCGCATCCGGCCAAAAAGAGCGTGCTAGCTCCGATTACGATGATTTTATTCATAATTACCTCCGAGGATAAAGTCCAGTCCCCTTAAGTATAGAATAAATCAGCGCGTTGTAGGTCACTTTCTGTAAACAAAGCAGAGACAAGCTTGTTACGTTTGCTATTTATTTAAAAAGACGGTCCGATCAACATGCGATCGAGGATCTATCGTTAGACTTTTGCTATAGCGGATCTCCCCAATGGAACAACCCGGTCCGATGAAAATATCTTCACCGCAGACGAGATCAGCTGTCGTTCGATATAATATGATGCTAGTTCCTTCAATTGTTTCGCAGGTAAGCTTCCGGCAGTAGTGCATCAGCGCATTAATTAGCTTGGAAGATGGCTTAACAGTGATGGTGCCGCTAGATCTCATGACCTCAAGTGTACTTTTGTTTCCTAAACGAATCTCAATCGATGTACCAGCGATTAATCTATTGATCTTCACAGCACCTTCGGCATAAAAGGTTTCGACTACAGCATCTTGTGCTACGGATAAGTATCCTGACGATTGAAGTCTGTCTGCTTGGATATGCTGAACACGGAGGCTTCCCAGATTGTTAACCTGATTTGCCCTACAGTGACCTCTAATCGAACAATCACCAGATACTTTTAGATTAGATGTGGCAATATTTTTCTGCGTACTTAAATGGCCGACAACATCGACGGTAACCGCACGAACATCCTCTTGGAGGAACAGTGAACCTCTCACTTTCAGCGGTGGACCGATCATTTCTCTGAATTCAGTATCATAATCATTGGACATTTATAGGGAACCGCCTTTCGGAATATATTTTAGTTATTAAAATATATATTTATTATAATATATAGTCAATATAGTATTTTGTGTTTATAAGCATAAAAAAACACTGCCGTCAGTTTCCTGACAGGCAGTGTGTATAACAAAAAATACTAGTTCATCATTTTATCCATTAGTTCATTTATTTGTTCTAAGGTTTCGGAGATTTTATCCAGATCTGAGGTAGGAAAAGCCTCGAAAATATGAAGGATCCGCCGATCGCCTTGTTCTGTAAGGACAATGTTTACGACTCTGCGGTCTTCCTTAGTCCGAACCCGTTCGATAAGACCGGCTTCTTCCATCTTATCGCACATAGAGGAAGCGGCTCCCGGTGTAATAACGAATCGTTCGGAGATGTCAGTAATGTTCAAGCTTCCTGTAAGCCGGAGTTGGAACAGCAGCAGGATCTGATTGTGAGTCAGGGTCTCCTGTTTGGTGATCATATCAATGAAGAACTGGGATTTCTGCTGCACATTTGCCATGGATTCCATAACCTTATGGATAGCATATTGTTTATCTTGCTCTGTGCTCATAGCCACGCTCCAATTTACTTTAGTTCTTAAAATATATAGAAGCTATAATAAGCTTGTCAAGTTAAGAGGTTTCCCGGAGTACCTGCCGGTTGGTTATGCCTTTGATCACGCAGAGTTTTATAAGGACGATAACGGTGAAATAATTAATAGTAAATATATTGATTTATATTTTAAAAATGAAGCCACAGATGAGATTATTACTATGCAGCAGCGGCACGCTGATGAGGAAACGGCGTATGAAATGTCGACAAACGGTACAATAGAAAACGCGAAAATAAACGGAGTTGACGCTGTATTGTATAATGGCAAGGCTGTAGACTGGGAAGCCAATGGTGTGTTATACGGTGTAACATCAGCTAGCCTAGATAAGGATGATTTGATCAAAGTAGCAGAGTCTATCCACTAATCGATTAGATTAAGTAAGTGGCAGGTGGCTTATGCTGCTGATTGGAAGGCAACTAAACTGGAAGCCCGCATTTTGCGGGCTTTTTGAATGTCGAAAAAGTCATCTAAAGGGAAATTCTCCATGTAATTTTGTATTTTAACTCTATAATCAAAAGGTATAGGGAATCTCTCCCTATAATTCATAGGTTTTGGGCATAATTAAGGGTTTTCTTCGAATTTATAGGGAGCTATTCCGTATAAGCTCTCTATGCAGGTAGTTTTTGACCAAATTATAGGTAAGTATTACTAATATATTCCCTACTATCAATCACTTTATCTAAGAGGTAGTTACTTCAGGATTTAGATTCCCCCCCTTTATTAAGTGAATATTTTTTAATTTTGCTAAAATAGATCGAACGATATATCCTCTATTTACCAATATATAGTGTAAGACCGAAGGAGGAGAGGCGGATGAAACATCCAAATAAAAATTCTAAGCTCATTACGCTTGCGCAAGCCGGCAGTCGTGAAGCGTTCAGTGAGTTATATGATGCAACGATCCGGGATGTGTATCAAACCGTTCATTTCCTCGTTCGTGAACCATTCGATGTGGATGATATTGTTCAAGATATTTATTTTCAGATGCACCGGTCTCTTGAAAGATTCGACGTGGACCGCCCCTTTAGGCCTTGGCTTATGGGATTGGTTATGCGGCAAATTTATGCCTATCGGAGGAAGAGATGGACGCATCTCCGAATCCTCAAAAAGGCAGAACATGCTGATCTGATCATGGAACACGAATTTACGAATGATGTCGTGGACAGGTTATCTAACCGTCGCCTGCTAGCAAGTGTAGATCGTCTTCCATTTAAGCTGAAGCAGGTGATTATTCTTCATTATTTAAACGAATATTCGCAGGAAGAAAGTGCTGCGATACTGGGTATCCCTCTCGGAACGGTGAAATCCCGTATTCATGCTGCACTGCACAAGCTTCGTCAAAAGCCAGACAATCATACTCTTTTTATGGGAAAGGTGGAGGACCTGCATGAATTTCAATGAAGAGTTACGGACAGTTCTGCAGGGAGAGGCGAGAAATCTAAGTGCCCCACCGGAACTGAAGGAGCAGATACTAAATAGGACCGTAGCCAAACAAGGGGGAAGACGTATGAAGAAATGGCTCGTGGCAAGTATTATGGCGGCTGCACTATTAATTCCTACTGGAGCTTATGCCGGATATCATTATTTGGCAGACAACATGTATGGGTCCCCAGCAACTGCCGCTACGATAGGAGTAACCCAGCAACAATATGATAGGATTGAGGCCAAACTGCAAAACGCGAAGCAAAGCTTTAANNGAGGAATTTACAAGGTTGATGTCCTTACTGAAGGAATTGGGTGTTTACAATCTGCAAATGGCCGATGCTGAAGGAGTCTTTCACTTAGAACAGTTAAGTGCGAAGGAGCAGGAGGCTTACAAGAAATTACAGGTGGAGCTTGAACCTTATTTCGAGAAAATGAACGAAACGGACCCTAAGGCAAAGGCATCTGTCGTTGATCGTAATACTTTCTGGAATAGCGTGCTTGAAAAAGCTGAACAGAGGCTTACTAATAAGGAGTTTGAGGAGATCGAACGATTAATAAATGAGTTACAAAGCTATGATGCCAAGGTATTTGATTCAGATGGCAGTGTTCATATGGAACGGCTTTCGAAAGAGGAGATACAAAACCAAGAGAAGTTAATGGAAGCGCTCGACCCTTATGTTAAAAAGATAGATTTAATGGTTAATCCTAGCTCTTAGTTGAATTTATATGCATGTATTGAATAACTATGGATAGAATTATCATAAGAAAAGCCATCAGAAAAGGTCTATTACACCTTGCATTCTGGTGGTTTTTAATCTTTTTCTAATCTAAAGTCTATACATTGCTCACTGAATAATTGCATGATGAAAAGTAATAGAAAAAAAAGCATTTGACCAATGGAATAATTAGACATATTTTTATTAAAATACTATTAACTTATATATGAATTATGTTGGCGGAAGGTGGCTTTGATCATGAAGCAGATGACCATTCGTGCAGAACTGGCGGACTATCTCAAGAAGCATGGGACAACGATCAATCAGTTCGCAGAGGTGTCTAAAGTAAATTCAGGCACGATCAGTAATATCATCAATGGGAATCGTCCTATAGCCATGCAGCAATTAGATCGGATTACAGAAGGTATGGGATTAGAAGAAGGAAGCTACTATGATCTGTATGTGGATGAGTGTTTTGTACACTCCAATCCGAATTGGAGGCGACTTCGGCCATTTCTATATCGCTGTGCAGAACTAGACAAGCTAGAATGTATTGCGCGGGTAGTTGGGATCATGATGGACAGCTTATCTTATATGCCTTCGTTATTCGATACTGCGGAAGTTTTTTTTGTGCAAGGGAAGCATGAAGCAGCAGCGATGTTATATCAAAGTGTGGCAGAGAGTGAGAAGTATCAGCATTCAGAGCGGTTGGCTCTTTGCCAATACAGGTTGTTCACGATCGCTTTGGGTGAGGATCAGGATGCTAATTTGCGAGCGGCTGTGAAATTTGAAGGATTTGTTAATCGGCTTGATGAGGTGGACCAACTCAATGCGCTGAAAGATTTGGCGAATACATATAGTGCTTTGATATCATTCCAAATATGACCGGGCCAGAAAAAGTAGGCTTCAAAAGGAACCTGAAATACCACTATTCTCATATATTCAATACTCTTACGTTTTACGTTCAGTAGTTTATAGAGAGCTTGGAAATTACGATAGAGCTTTACATTATGTTAACCTTTACATGGATATGAGCTGGATTCGGGAAGACACGGAAGAAGCTCTGCAGCTAATTACTACCAATTTAACGTGGATGATATCCTTCAACAGTTTGAGCAAAAAATATCAGATTGTAGACATCATCAGCTAGAGATTAGATCCTATAATCAACAAATCTTCGAAGATAGATATACTAATTTGATGGCTGAAATAGCATTCTATTATATTAATAGGAATCAATTTGAGATTAGCATGGATTATATAATGGAAAGTTTAGAATATTCAGTAAAGATCAATAGCGAATCATGTATTATAAAGTGTGTTGGAATGTACGAAGAGCTTCAACATACGGCATCTTTAGAAACGCAAAAAGAATACGAAAACCTAATTAGTAAGGTGCAGACAATCAACCAAAAGAAAAATGGCTTTGTTGTTGGCAGGCTAGTATCCCTTGGGAACACTTTTTTATAGTACTGCACTTCATTGTAAAATTTGGAATTTGACATATACCTCTAGTATATTAATTTGAGGAGGTAGTGTTAATGAATAATCCAGAAATTATCCAAAAGAGAATAGAGGGTGCTAGAGCCAAACTTTATTTGATGGAAAGGGAATACGGAGGATTGTTACATCCAAATGTGATCAGACAGTCGATGAGGTTGGATGAATTAATCAATCAGTACAATAAAGCCATACATAGTGATAACGAGAATTGAAACAAGAAACGGATCGTATAAATTGCTCTCTATTCAAAAGATAAGACCTACATAATGTTATTGCATTTCTGTATAAAACATAAAGCCAGCGTTATGCGTGGTCTTTTTTTGTTTGTATGTTCCTGAAAAATAAATCTAAGCCCCATGCTTGTCATGCCCGTCTGCATATTGCGGCCAAGTCCCTCATAGACATGTACTAATCAATGCATTCAAAACAGGTTAAGGGGATGATGTCATGCGCCGGACAATATGGGTACTCGCGATCATTATGAGCGTGGCCCTGGTGATGACGGGGTGCGGGAAGAAGGATGCCGCTTCCGTGGTCAAGGATTTGAACAATGTGGCCGACAAGTTGGAGAGTAAGCAGGGAACGTACCAAGCTTCAGGCACTATGACCCTGTTCACCGGCGAGCAGCCGCAGGAGTATAAGGTAGAGGTATGGTACAAGAATCCTTCTTACTACCGGATCAGCTTGGCGAATGTTCAGAAGGATATTACGCAGATCGTGCTTCGTAATGATGAAGGAGTGTTCGTCCTCACACCAAGTATGAATAAGAGCTTCCGCTTCCAGAGTGATTGGCCGGACAATCAAGGTCAGGTTTATTTATACCAGACGCTAGTTCGGGGCATTGTCTCAGATAACAATCGTCAATTTGTGGAAGATGGAGATAACTATGTGTTCGAAGTAGCCGCGAATTATCAAAGCAATGCCCTTGTGCGGCAGAAGATTTGGCTGGATAAAAAGACTTATGAGCCTAAACAGGTTCAAGTCTCTGATTCTGAAGCCAAGGTAGTTGTGGATGTGAAGTTTGACACCTTTAAATTTGATACGGATTTCACTAAGGATTCTTTTGATATGCAAAAGAATATGACCACAGGTGCTGCTTCAGAAAGCACAGTAGCTGAGGTTGATGAAAATGGAAATCCAGTTGTAGTTCCGGAGGGTCAGGAGCAGGAGGGGCAACCTGTCGCTGCTGAACTTGGTGACTTTGGGATCATTGAACCGGGGTATGTTCCGGCAGGTGTTGAGTTGAAGGACTCCCATAAAATGGAGGGCAACAAAGATCATGCCGTTCTCATCCGGTATGATGGGGTTTATCAATACACCATTATGGAAGCCCGTCCATTGGACCGTGCAGTAGCATTGGCTCCTGGAACACTGATAGATCTTGGTTTTACCGCAGGACTTCTGAGTGGTGATGAGCAGCAGACTTTGACTTGGATGTCTGAGGGTATAGAGTACAGGATTACAAGTGCTAATCTTCCTGTTAACGAAATGATGCAAATTGCCGCTTCTATGGAGGCACAATCGGGTAAATAATATAAAGTAGGCGGATACTGCGTTTTGTGGGATTCTTTCCTCTACAACGTAGTATCCGCCTTTCTATATTTGCCGGGGCTCTAGCACACATTGACAGCCACCTTCCGTAGCATTACCATGAGTACTAAGACAATAATCAATACAATGCAGCTATGACGTTTTACTACAACGTAAGAAGGTGACTTTGAAGTGCAAGCAAGCTATCGACCGACAGTAGCCGAAATTAATCTGGATGAATTGCGTGCCAATTACGAAGCCTTTCGCCGCTACTTGCCGGCAGAGACAAAGTTTATGGGATGCGTCAAAGGAAATGCGTACGGCCATGGAGCAGTGGAAGTGACACGGGAACTGGAAAGACTCGGAGCAGATTATGTTAGTGTGGCTTTTTTGGATGAAGCATTGGAGCTGCGTCAGGCGGGAATACTGATTCCTATACTGGTGCTTGGCTACACTTCTCCTGAAGGAATAGCCGTTGCCTGGGAGAACCATGTAACTGTAACACTGTTCACACCGGAAGTATTAGAGGCTATCAGACAGCTTCCTATAGATCCGGAACATCGGCTGAAGGTGCATATCAAGATTGATAGCGGGATGGGGAGACTGGGTCTTTTACCAGCGGACGCACCTGCATTTATCTCTGAAGTGCAGTCTGTTGCGCAGGCGGAGCTGGAGGGTTTGTTTACCCATTTTGCCAAGGCAGACGAACAAGACAAAAGCTATACACTGAAACAGCATCGACGGTTCATGAGCGTGGCGGAAACGCTGCGGGAGCAGAACATTCAGATCCCGATCATACATACGGGCAATAGCGCTACGGCCATTGATTCACCTTATTTATCCAGCAACATGGTGCGGGTAGGCATCAGCTTGTACGGATTCTATCCCTCCACTGAGGTGAACCGTCAACTGGTAGAACTA
The DNA here is from genome assembly GCA_002438345.1 of Paenibacillus sp. UBA6285. GTDB lineage: Bacteria > Bacillota > Bacilli > Paenibacillales > Paenibacillaceae > Paenibacillus_AQ. The sequence goes on along the minus strand of DJUJ01000201.1, from coordinate 16,161 downwards.
CATCCGGTAATGACGCTGAAGACGCAGGTTGTATATGTGAAGAGCCTGTCTCCTTATTGGGGCGTCAGCTACGGCACTCGGTACGTCACAGACAGCGAGGAGATTATCGCAACGCTANNCCGCATGCTAACTGGCAAAGCGGAGGTGTTAATACGTGGACGCCGCGTTCCTGTCGTCGGAACAATCTGCATGGATCAGTGTATGGTATCACTCAAATCTTTCGCTGAAGAAGCGGAACAAATTAAAGCAGGCGAAGAAGTTGTACTCATCGGCCGTCAAGCTGACGTGATGGTCACGGCAGACGAGTTGGCTCTCCATCTTGGAACGATTCACTACGAGGTAATTTGCATGCTGGCTCATCGGGTGCCCCGCGTTTATATCCGTGAAGGCACACTTCCTAAATTAGTAAATGCTCTGCTACAATCTTAAAGTTCTTGACAGTGATGTTATTCAAGGGAGAAAATAGAAGGAATTGTATCGTTTTAGGAGATATGACTAAAAGCCTATACGAACCACCATTTCTAGTTTATAATGGGATGCAGCATACTTGATATACTGGCGGCATATATTCCTTGTATAAAATTCCTTGTATATTGCAACACTGGAACACAAGGGCAGAAGGTTTGTGGGGGTGGAAGAGAAGGTGGCCAATTTGCAGAACACCAAAAGAATCATGATCAGCTTGCCCGATCATCTCTTGCAGGAAGTGGACGGAATTGTTCAATTGGAGAATTCCAACCGGAGTGAATTGATTAGGCAGGCCATGAAGCTGTATTTGAGCGAACGGAGGAAACGTTCTATCCGGGAGTCCATGCAGCGCGGCTACATGGAAATGGCTAAGATCAACTTGACCATGGCATGCGAGGCGTTCCTCGCGGAGGAAGATGCAGACAGCACTCTTGGCCGCTTAGTAAGCGGGGTGTAGACATTGATCGTTAAACGTGGCGATGTTTTTTTTGCTGATCTTTCGCCGGTTGTAGGTTCTGAGCAAGGCGGAGTAAGGCCAGTACTGGTAATCCAGAATGATATTGGCAATCGCTTTAGCCCGACGGTAATTGTGGCCGCAATCACGGCCCAAATCCAGAAGGCTAAATTACCTACGCATGTGGAAATTGACGCAGCAGCTCATGGCTTTGACAGAGATTCTGTTATACTGCTGGAGCAGGTTAGGACGATTGACAAACAACGCTTAACTGACAAGATCACCCACCTTGATGATGAGACTATGAAGAAGGTGGATGATTCGCTGCAAATCAGCCTTGGACTGATTGATTTTTAATCACCTAGGGTTATAGATAATCCATGAGATAGGCGCTCGGGTACGAATCCGGGCGTCTTTTGATATGTACATTTTCTTGTACTGGAAATTAGAAACGATATGTCTTCACTTTTTGAAAATGATCTGATAGTATTAGACCGTACGGTCGGTTTAGGAGGTGCTTAGAATCAGAGGACGTTCAGACGGAGAAGAAACAAAAAAACGAATTGTACTTAAAGCCACGCAGCTGTTTGTTCAGAAGGGGTATGCAGCTGTAACCATGAATGAAGTTTGCGCAGCCTCGAATGTCAGTAAAGGCAGCTTATATCATCATTTTCCGAGTAAGGATGAACTTTTTCTATATGTAGTGGAAGAAGATACGGCGCAGTGGCTACAGGCGTGGGAGGATAAGAAGAAGGAAATTGTTGGTGTTGAAGAGCGTTTGTATGCATTAGCCGAGCACTATGCAAATGATTTTCAGAATCCGTTGATTCGGGCACTTGAGGAATTCTCAAGAAGTAGAGCCCATCCGGAGGATGTTACTAAGCGGCTTGCTCTTTTGTATGAGGCTGCCTCGCATGCATGTCGCGATCTTTTGAAGAAAGGCATGGACACGGGGTATTTTATAAAGGGTGACTTAGAGGATTATGTGATTATTGTAAATGGCATGCTCGAAGGAATCGGAAGAGTTTCCGAATACTCCATTCATGAAAAGACTCCGGATGATATCAAAAAGTATTACCGGGAATCAGTACGATTGTTATTACAAGGGATATGTACGGGGTAAGATACAGTGGGGCGTGAAAGAAGCTTTACATTCAGAAATCATTGAAAGCTGAAGCTTCTCGAAGGCACCGGAATTGGAAGGACTATTTTTTTGGCTATTATTTAGACCGGATGGTCGGTCTCTACAGGAATACTACTTCGAAAACTTGGCTTTAGAAACCACGGAGGTTAACACAATGTCATTACTACTTAGAAACAGAGGCGCTATGCTTCTTGTTATGCTTAATATTTTTCTTGCTTTTACAGGAATCGGGCTTGTAGTCCCTATAATGCCTACTTACATGAATGAACTTGGGATCAGCGGAAGTACCGTTGGACTGTTAGTGGCTTCATTCTCCCTTGCCCAATTATTAGTATCGCCATTCGCGGGCAGGTTATCCGACAGAATCGGCCGAAAAAAAGTGATTGTGGCGGGTCTGATTGTGTTTGCTTTTTCAGAGCTGCTCTTTGGTCTGGCGAACGTGTCATGGCTCTTGTTCGTTTCAAGATTGCTCGGTGGTGTTGGAGCTGCATTAATTATGCCGGCAGTTATGGCTTATGTAGCGGACACGACTTCTTTTGAAGAGAGAGCTAAAGGAATGGGGCTTATTAATGCAGCCATTACTACCGGATTTATTATCGGTCCAGGGATTGGCGGTTATCTTGCTGAGCTTGGAATGCGGGTACCGTTTTTCTGTGCAGCGGGTGCGGCTGGGGTTGTAGCTCTAGTGACGATTTTGATTTTACCTGAGTCTCTGTCTGTAGAGAAACGGATGGAAGCGAAGGTATCGAAAAATAATCAGGAGAGCTTCTTCACGCAATTGATGCGTTCTTATCGTGAACCGTACTTTTTTGGGTTAATTATTGTATTTGTCATGGCTTTTGGACTGGCTAATTATGAAACGGTGTTCGGATTGTTCGTGGACCATAAATTTGGCTTTACTCCTAAAGATATTGCTTTTGTGATTACCTTTGGTTCGATCGCTGGTGCTGTGGTGCAGGTATCCGCCTTTGGCTGGATTCTGAATAAATTCGGGGAGAATAAGGTGATCTCCACTTGTCTTTTGACTGCTGCATTGTTTATTCTACTGACACTGTTTGTAAGTGGCTTTTGGGCAATTATTGCGGTTACCTTTATCGTATTCTTTGCAATGGATATTCTGCGACCAGCGGTAGGCACTCAGCTATCCAAAATGGCGGGGGAATCGCAGCAAGGCTTCGTAGCAGGGATGAACTCTGCTTATACGAGTCTTGGAAATATCGCAGGGCCTATCGTTGCAGGGTATCTTTTTGATCTTAGTATTAACTTCCCATATGTGGCTTCGGCGTTTGTTCTAGCGTTATGCTTTGTGTTGTCACTTAGTTCTGGCAAAAGGGGAATGGGACAACGCGCGTAAATCATTGAATCTGCCTCCTCTTTAGGCTGGACTTTGGAACAGAGCCGATCTGTGATACTATTTTAGTTATGAGAACACGAATTGTATAAGCAGATTGTGTACGGGAAGAGGGATACTAATGACGGTAGATAACAGCAATACGGGAGTCATTACGGATGAGGCGACCGCACAGCGGGAGCAGGAATTGATTACTGTAGCGATTGCCAAGGAATTGAACATTAGCCTGAAGCAGGTGCGTACAACGGTTGGACTGCTGGATGAGGGGAATACGATTCCGTTCATCGCCAGATATCGGAAGGAAATGACGGGTGAGCTGGACGAGAATGCGCTGCGTGATATTGAAGAACGCCTGGCTTATCTTCGCAATTTGGGCGAACGTAAGAAAGACGTTATCCGCAATATTGAAGAGCAGGGCAAGCTGACCAAGGAACTTCATGAACAAATCACCAATGCGGTCAAGCTTCAGGAAGTGGAGGACTTGTATCGTCCTTTCCGTCAGAAGCGTAAGACTCGTGCTAGTGTTGCGAAGGAAAAAGGTTTAGAGCCGCTTGCGAACTGGATTATGGAGCAGCAGAGACAAGGGGACCCACAAACTGAGGCTTCGAAATTTATAGATGCTGAAAAAGGAGTGGAGACCGCAGATCAAGCGCTTCAAGGCGCACTTGATATCATCGCCGAGAACATTGCAGATGATCCTGCGATCCGCTCTTGGGTTCGGCAATATACGGCAAGTCAGGGAATCCTTATGTCTGAAGCTAAGGATGCAGAGCAGGAATCCGTATACGAGAACTACTATAGCTACCGTGAACCTGTACACAAAATGCCACCTCACCGTATACTCGCCATTAACCGCGGTGAACGGGAGAATATACTGAAGGTAGGCATTGAGGTTGTCACTGACAAAATTCATGCTTACATTGCGCGGAAGATCATTAAAGGCCCATCCCCAGTGAAGGAGCTGCTAGAAGCAGTGACTGAGGATGCCTACAAACGTCTGATTGCTCCTTCCGTGGAGCGTGAAGTTCGTGGGGAGATGACCGAACGGGGAGAGAATCAAGCGATTTCGATCTTCTCTGGTAATCTACGTAGCCTACTACTGCAGCCACCAGTCAAGGGACGCTGTGTGCTGGGTGTTGACCCTGCATACCGTACTGGCTGTAAACTAGCCGTTGTAGACGATACTGGTAAGCTGCTTGAAGTAGCCGTGACCTATCCGACACCGCCGAATAACAAAAAGCGCGAAGCCGCTGCTAAGTTCAAAGAATTGATCGCCAAGTACGGTATTCAGCTTATTGTTATCGGTAATGGTACAGGCTCTCGTGAGACGGAGCAATTTACGGCAGAAGTGATTGCCGAAATTGGTAATCCAGAACTGGCCTATCTGATTGTTAATGAGGCTGGTGCGAGTGTCTATTCTGCTTCCAAGCTGGCGCAGGAGGAGTTCCCGGATCTGGATGTGGCAGAGCGCAGTGCGGCTTCTATCGCACGCCGTGTGCAGGACCCGCTGGCAGAGCTGGTGAAGATCGACCCGAAAGCCATTGGCGTGGGGCAGTATCAGCATGACGTCTCCCAGAAGCATCTGGAAGAGAGTCTTAAGGCTGTAGTGGAATCGGCGGTTAACCATGTGGGTGTGGATGTGAATACAGCATCCCCAGCCTTGCTCTCTTACGTGGCTGGCGTTAACGGAACGATTGCTAAGAATATCGTTAAATTCCGTGAAGAGAACGGCAAGTTCACGACTCGGAAGCAGCTGCAGAAGGTACCTCGTCTGGGTGCGAAGTCCTATGAGCAATGTATCGGCTTCCTGCGGATTCCTGGTGGGGATAACACCTTGGACCGCACGCCCATTCACCCCGAGTCTTATCTGGTGGTGGATCGCTTGTTCCGTGAGCTAAGCCTCGATGTGAATAAGCTTGGCAGCAAAGAAGTGGCTTCACAGCTGGAGGCACAAAATGCCGAGGAGCTGGCTGTGAAGCTGGATGTCGGCGTGCCTACGCTTCGCGACATCCTAGAAAGCTTGCAGCGTCCGGGCCGCGATCCTCGCGAGGAGCTGCCGCTGCCGATCTTCCGCACCGACGTGCTGAAGATCGAGGATCTGGTTCCCGGCATGGAAATGCAGGGAACCGTCCGCAACGTGATCGATTTCGGCGCATTCGTCGATATCGGCATCAAGAACGATGGGCTGGTGCATATTTCCCAGCTCAGCGGCAGCTTTGTGAAGCACCCGATGGACGTTGTCTCCGTAGGAGATAATGTCACCGTCTGGGTGATGGGTGTTGACCTGAAGAAGGGCAGGGTCAGCTTGACCATGCGTCCGCCGCGTGTTGAGGCGGGAAGTCTTAGCTAAATAAAGTTAACGATTTAAACAGAGAAAGCCATCTACTTCGGTGAGGAGTAGATGGCTTTTTTCGTTTGAATGAATGGTATTGAAACAGCTATACCTATGATGGTCTCGTTAAATTGTCTAGCTTAGAAGCTAATTCATTTAGATTGCTGATGCTGACCACCGTTTCAGAAACATGTTGTTGCTGGACCTCAGCGCTCGCAAGGACCTGTTCAATAGCTGCTGTATTCTCTTCAGTAATTGCAGCCACCGAATTGACCTCACCTAGTACGAGGGTAGAAGCGTGCCGGATGTGGTCACTCCGATCCTTCAAGTCTTCCGCTTGTTCAAGCACTTGGTGTGTATTATTCCGTATGCCCTCGAACAAACGAGCGATATCATCTGTGGAATTTCTTCCTGATTCTACAACAAGCAAACCGTTAGAAACCATATCGCCAACCTGCGCAATATTGTTTTGAATGGTTCTCAGAATCTGAGTAATGTCAGCGGATGCATTGTAGGAGTTCTGTGCCAATTTTCGGATTTCATTGGATACGACTGCGAAGCCTTTGCCATGTTCTCCCGCATGGGCAGCTTCTATGGAAGCATTCAACGACAACAGATTCGTCTGCTCAGCAATCCCCACGATGCTGGAAACAATCGATTCAATCTTCTGATTTTCTTCATTCATTTGTGTCATCAAGCCAACAGTACTCGTTACGATATCCGTAACTTCTGACATAGTTGCAGTTAAACGAACGATTTCATCTTGCCCCTCTTGCGTGATTTGATCCGTTTAACGGCTTCTTTCGCTCATTGAGACGGATGCAGCATTTGCCTGCGTAGCGGATTCGTTTAACTGCTGCATGGCATTTGAGATATCGCTAACACTCTGTGCTTGTGATTCCACTCCACTGGCTATCTCTTGAAAGGCGGTTACGACTTCTTTGGAAATTCGATCTGTTGTCAATACGTTGTTATGCATTAGGTTACTAGATTGACTCAGAACTCCTACGGATTCAGTAACACCTGTAAGAATGGTCTCCATTTCCACTTTAGCACGTTCAGCTTCGCTGCTGCTCTTAGACATATTTTTGAACATTTTCGTACCAATCTGACTCTGATAGATCAGAACCAGTATCATGGCGATGAGAAGTGCATTAATTCTTAACACATCTACTGAAGCATAAATTGGTTTTGTCATAAGGAAATAGTTGAGTAAGATCCAAGACATTACACCATTAAGGAGTAATGGACGATAGTTGTGATAGAGGGATACGATGCCTAGTCCCCAATATAGAATAAAAGTGCTTATGATGTTAGTCCCTGCATCGATGTAGAAGTATGAAATGATGTTAAAGCCAATAGCTGTTATGTACATAATATAGGGGGTAGCCACACGTTTCCAAATTAGTATCGTACACAATAAACCAAGGGGAAGCGCTGCTGACATAATCGAAATTATAGTTTGCGGAAATCTGTAAAGCGAAATCGAGCCCAACAGCAAACAGCCCCAAAACAAGTACATAATTAATTAGTTTCGCTGGTGTAACTCAGACATTTGATTAATGGGCATATTCTCACTCCATCATGTAATAGTATATTTCTGATTTTTTAGTTTAAGTGATTCCTGAAATGATGTCTATGATGTTATGTTCAGAACAAAGTTCGAACTATGTTGTTTAGGAGATGAGAGCAAGATTATAGGGAAAATCTCCCTGATTTCCTTATACAAAACAGGGCAGACTTTACGATTCAATCGATGAGTGAGCGCCTCAGCTGATTGGGCGAATAAATGTCCTGATTTCTCAAGGAATCAGACCTCATGCGAGATAATCTTGAACTAAAAAGGGAAGGCGACATCAACTTTAGCCCCTTGCGGACAGAGTGGACGACCCAGTTAAGCGCTGTGAGTGTGGATAGGATCGAAGCGGATGAGCGTGCATTTATGCGACAATCGATGTCAACGCCGTGCTTGAACAGCATCGTAGATGCTGAGGGATGTTACATCACGGATGTGAATGGACGCAAATATCTTGATTTTCATGGAAATAGTATTCATCAGATTGGCTATAAGAATCCTTACGTCACTGAAGCAGTGAGAAAGCAGCTCGAAGACCTGCCGTTCATTCCGAGAAGATTCACAGCAGATATTGCGGTGAAAGCTGCAGAAGCCTTAATCAACAAAACAACCTCAAAGGACTATAAAGTATTATTCACACCTTCCGGGAGTGCAGCCGTAGGTCTGGCCCTTAAGATTGCTCGCAAATGGACGGGGAAGCATAAGGTCATCTCCATGTGGGAGTCCTTTCATGGCGCGGGGCTGGACACGATCGCTGTCGGTGGAGAATATGTGTTTAAAAAGGATATGGGCCCGCAAATGCCAGGGATGCTGAAAGCCATTCCTTTTAACGGATACCGCAACCTGCTGGGAAGTCATTCCCATGAAGCAGTTGCCACANNTGCCTCGACTATCTGGAGTATATGATTCAGCATGAGGGAGAGATTGGGGCGATCTTACTTGAGCCTATTCGGGCGACGGATACACATATCCCGCCTATATCCTACTTCACAAGATTAAGAAAAATATGTGATGAATATGGGATTCTGCTGATTTTGGATGAGATTCCAACAGCGCTGATGCGAAGCGGAAAGCTCTACGTTCATCAGAATTTTGAGATCGAGCCGGATATCCTCGTGCTCGGAAAAGGGTTAGGTGGAGGGGGGATCCCGCAGGCGGCGGTGCTTACCAAAACGCAATATGATTGTGCGGCGGATATTTCTTTGGGTCACTATACCCATGAGAAACCTGCGTTAGGAAGTGAGGAAATCTGTGCCACCATTGATTACATCGATGATATGAAGCTGCAGGAACAATGCATCAGCCGGTCTGATTTTGTAAGACAGAAGCTGGACGCGCTGTGGGCTAAGCATGCTTGCATCGGAGATATTCGAATCGCAGGACTACTGATCTCTATTGAACTTGTGAAGTCCAGAGAGACCAAAGAGAAGGATGAGGAATTAGCTGAGCGAGTCCTGTATTATTGCTTGGAGAATGGTCTTTCTTTTAAGTTGTCTGGAGGGAACTGCATCACATGGCATCCCCCTTATTGTATCTGAAGAGCAATTAACGTTTGCTGTTGATCTTCTGGATGAGGGATTGAGTAAATATAGTTGAGGTATAAGTAAGTTCCGAAGCAGGTTTCTTCCGCTCCGTATTTGGGGTTGAAGGAACCTTTTTGAGGTTCAAGGAGTGAAGTACCTGCTAGGCATGGCTAATCCAGAGATCTGAGGGATTCAAATTGAAGATAAATCGTACGTAGGAATGTGTACAGAAGGTGAAAGTGACGGAGGGGGATTTTGGAACTGTAGGAGCGATAGNNCGGAAGTCCAAACATTCACCGCAGTTACGACCCATACCTAAAGTTCAAAAAATCAAGTACATGTTATACAGGAGGTGAATTAATTATACGAATGGGATGGAGCAGCATTTAAAAAGATCCGCAACAGCTCGTCTACCGCAGTGTCTAGACGGGAATGATTGTCGGTTGCAAGCCAATCTTCTTGAACGATGATATAGCTGCAGGAGCTGCTTTTTAAATAGCTGTATATAATTTGTGCTTCGTCAATTTCATGGCGAGTAATTGCTGCCGGGGCCTGGTTAAGTTCACCGCAGAAAGTGTCCATAATCGCTGATGTAATAACGGCTTGTAGGTGGGTAATATCGGGTTGATCGTATTCGAGCTTAGTATGCGACAGGATGCGGTTGCCCTTCAGTAGAATGAGTTTAAGGGTCTGTTCATTCATAGCCTCAAGGATTGCGATATTCTGATTCTCTTCAGCAAATTCGATGACCTTCTCTTTGTGAATCAGGAAGCTGATGGCTCCAATATAGTCCCTATATTTGGCGGCCGTTTCGAAGTCATAGTTCTGCGCGGCTTCCGTCATCCTCTGCTCCATATCTTCGAGGATGCTAGAATCCGTGCCGTTTAGTAAGGCTATAACTCTATCAATGATTGTATTATATTGAACGATGGCTTCTCCACCTGCACACATCCCTATGCATAAGCCAAGCGAATGGTTTAAGCATAAGGGATTTTTGAAGCTAGGGTTGCTGCAAAGGATTTTCGAGCTTTCTTTGATGCCTTGCACGGCTCGTTCCACGGTACTTCTACTTGTGTAGGGACCCCAAATATGGTTACCTTTTTGGTCAGCAGGATCATAGGTTATCTCTAACGAACGCATCTTGTCATCCGCTTCTATTACGATATACGTATAGGCTTGTGGATTTTTCATTTTTCTATTGTACATGGGCTTGATCTCTTTAATTAATTTGCACTCCAGCATAAAAGCTTCAAATTCGGTATCTGTAAGGATAATATCCAAATCTTTAATATTTCGAACGAGCTGCTTCACTTTCGGGGAATGAGACTTCGAGTTTTGAAAATAGGAATTTACTCTCCGTTTCAACTGTTTTGCCTTGCCAACATATATTATATGGCCGAGGCCATCCTTCATGAGATACACGCCGGGAGTCAGGGGAAGGCTCTTTAGTTTTTCTGCTAAATCGATAGTAACCCCGTCCTCTCATAAGATTGGTTTGATAGTTTTAGTATAAGCTTGCAACCTTCGCTTGATCAAATAAGTCTAAATAAGAAAACTCAAATGGTGAGGAGGGATCTTATGCACAGTGCGAGAAACATTGGAGGAATGCTTCTGATGGTGAGCATGTTATGGCTTACGGCCTGCAGTATAACACCTGAAACGGGAACAGATTCAAAGCAGACACAAGAACAGTCTCAATCGGAACAACCATTGACCTCAACGGAGCCATCGCAGACGACACAAGAACCAACCCGAACGGAGCAGTCACAGGAGACGCAGGAACCATCGAGTACCGATCAGCCTCAGGATCAGGAAGGACTTCCACCATCAGTAACGGATGCAGCGTCTACAGTGATGAAATCCCTTAAGGACAAGGATATGAACCAATTGGCAGCATGGGTACATTCTGAGAAAGGACTCCGATTCTCTCCCTACGCTTATGTAGATACGAAGAATGATATTGTGTTTACTAAGGCTGAATTGGAAGGATTAATGAACGACTCCACCAAAAGAGTCTGGCGAAAGTTCGCCGGCTCTGGTGATTTAATTGAGATGACATTCGCAGATTACTACAAACAGTTTGTTTATGATGCGGACTTCATTCAGACTGCCGAGATTGCAGTGAATAAGGGGCTTGGGCAAGGAACGACCCTTAATAACTTAAACGAAGTGTATCCTAAGGATCAATATGATTTCGTTGAATATCATATTGATGGCATCGATCCTTCGGTGGAGGGGATGGACTGGCGCAGCTTACGTTTAGTTTTCGAGAAGATCGGAGAGGACCATGCACTAGTAGGCATTATTCATGATCAATGGACACCCTGAGAGTAAGACAACAGGCCACGCTCCCCTAGGGAACATGGCCTGTTTGTTTAGCTGTTTAAAGCGAGTCTCTATATAGCTTTTATTACATGGCGCTAGAAGAATAAGATGCAGATCCGGATACAGGTTTAGCGATCGCGTTATATCCCTCTGGTAGATAAGTGACAACTGATGCTTTTGAGATCACCTGTGCGTACATTTTTCCTGGTTCAGGAGCAGTCACATTAAAATAAA
>DJUJ01000201.1:0-4736 GCA_002438345.1 Paenibacillus sp. UBA6285 | reverse complement strand
TAGTGTAACCTCAGTCTCGTGGGTTGGAGTAGTGGGACTGCCATTAGACACAATTACGCGTTTGGCAAAAGCAGCTGCATCATAGGTCATAGCGGCTGCTTCTGAGCGGGTGATTGCATCATTTGGCCGAAAGTTACCGTTCTTATCCAGCGTCGCAATATGCGTATTCAGAAGGATCTGGAGACTGTTCATGACCTCTGTAGAGAGTTTATCGCCATCTGAAATATTTACATACATCAGTGTAACAGGGAAATTACCTTTACTCTGTAGCGCCTGAGTCAATAAATGGGCGAACTGAGCACGTGTAATGGTTCCGTTAGGGTCGATTGTCCGATCGAGTGAGAGACCATTCTGCTTAGCAATCACGAATGCTGAAGCATACCAGGATTTGTCGCTCACTTTATCAAAATAATCACTAGCTTTGGAAGAGCTACTACCCGCTCCTGGATTCGGAGTCAGATTCAGACCACCGACGATGAATTGTATCCCTTGCGCAAAGCTTACTTTAGATTTAGGGGCGAACTTATCTTTGTCTACTCCATTTATAATCCCCTCTTTATGCAGGGAGTTTATTTTTGCTTCCGCAGGATCGCCTTTCAAATCCGAAAAAGCGAAAGCGGATGCTCCAAATGACAGGCTTGCTGCCAGAATGCAGCAGGTTATCGTCATTTTTTTGGCGTTATTGATGAAAATTGTTTTTTTCATTATGCGTCACCTCCATAGTCTTAGATGGTAGATTAGACCAAAATGTTGCATGGAATTAAAAATATAGTAAAGATTCAAGTAAAACGTTATCCGCGCAGGAGTGACTCGGCACCATCTACATAAATCTCAGTTCCCGTCACATGAAAGGATTCATCGCTTCCAACGGATGATTACCTTCCGGAAATTCTACAGGAATCTTCACTTCCTGAAGATCATCGCTCTTATCTGTATTATCCCCAATTTTAGTGTCGATCGATCCAGGACAGACCGCATTCACACGGATGCCGTATTGCGCTAGTTCTAGTGCAGCCATTTTTGTAAAAGCGACTTGCCCAGCCTTGGAAGATGAGTACGCAGAAGCGCCGATGTTCTTCAATATCAAGTGTTTCGATAGGAGACCAAGTACCATTAATTCCGGCATTAGCAAAAATAATATCAATCTTCTGTACCTCATCCCCAACCTTACGAATACTTTCTTCGACAAGATCTGGATTGGAAACATCGCATTTAATTACTGTAGCTGAGCCTCCAATGGATTCAATCTCAAGTTTAGTCTCATAGGATTCCTCAGGGGTGCGGTCAAGCATATATACCTTAGCTCCGTGCTGGGCAAACCGTATGGCTGAAGCTTTTCCGATGCCTGAGACTGCGCCAGTAACCACTGCAACTTTATCCTACAAACGTTTATCTTTGATGATGAACTTCCTCCTCGGTGATTGGATTTCCTAATAGTAATTACATACCCGGCGGATCTGAAACGAACCATTTTGATGTGGAAGAGTGGAACAACAGGGAGGGATATATTACTATTGAAAATAAGGATGTGTACCATTAAATCTAGCTCATGATAGGGGAACTATAGATGATTCAGCAGCAGGGGTTGGAACGGATTAATGTGGGGATATTCGCCCATGTAGATGCCGGGAAGACGACGACAACGGAGCATGTTTTATATGAAAGTGGTCGCATTCGAGCGCTCGGCAGTGTAGACAGTGGGACAGCATTGACGGATTCTATGGATGTGGAGCGGCAACGGGGGATATCGGTACGGGCGGCATTGGCTTCTTTGACTTGGAAAGGCGTGCAGATCAATCTCGTCGATACACCGGGGCACGTAGATTTCCTGTCAGAGGTGGAACGCTCTTTGCGTGTGATGGATTGTGCGGTGCTTATTTTGTCGGCGGTAGAAGGAGTCCAAGCCCAAAGTGAGATGATCTGGAACGCGCTTCGGAAGCTCGGAATTCCCACGCTGATTTTTATGAACAAAATGGACCGTGTAGGTGCTGACCCTGAAGCTGTGCTGGCGCAGGCGCGTAATTATTTATCTAGTGATATTATTCCAGTTCAACAACCGATGGTCAAAGAGCAGGAGTACATAGGGGCAAGAGATTTGTGGGGGAGCGAAGCCGGTCCTGCTGCACAGACCGAATTGTTGGAAGCGTTAGCTGAACGGGATGAAGATCTGCTGGAGACGTATATGTCAGGCAGTCCTATTGATCTTGCAGCATGGAAAAAATATATGAAGAAAGCTTCGGCTTCAGGACGCTTCTTCCCAATGGTCTATGGCGTCGCCGCCAAGGGTCTTGGCATTACTGCATTGCTGGACGCGATGGTTGAGTATTTCCCACGAGCCGGTGGAAAGNNGGTCTGGTATCCGGCATTGTATACAACATTCAGCGTGATAAAAGCATGGGGCGGATGGCGTTTGTCCGTCTTTATGAAGGGACAATCCGTAACCGCGATACGGTGATGAACTACACGCAAGATATTCAGGGAAAAGTGACCCAGATCCGCAAGGTCGAAGGTGGTCGTACTGAGGATGTCGGAGCGCTTGAAGCGGGAGATATCGCTGTAATCTACGGTCTTTCAGGGGTGCGAATCGGTGATGTGCTCGGTCATCCGGGTGCGATTCCAGAGGAAGCGAAGCTTGCTGTGCCGCTGCTAACGGTGCGTGTATTCTGGGGAACCGATATGGATGACCATAAGGTTATCGGAGCATTGCAGGAGCTGGCGGATGAAGATCCGCTCTTGGATGCCCAGTGGCTGCAGGATGAGCGGGAGCTGCATATCAAAGTGATGGGACCTATCCAGCTTGAGATTCTGAACAGTGTTCTAGAGGAACGGTATGGTCTCAAGGTTACCTTTGGTCAGCCTTCTGTCATTTATAAAGAAACTCCTGCCAGTACGGGAGAGGGCTTTATTGCTTATACGATGCCGAAGCCATGCTGGGCGATTCTGCGGTTTCTTTTTGAGCCAGGTCCTCCAGGTAGTGGGTTAGTCTACGATTCGGTAGTTCGGAGTTCTGATTTGCTGCCGCAATATCAGAGCGAGACCGCACGCCGTGTGCCGGAAGCGTTGCAGCAGGGTTTGTACGGCTGGGAGGTTACCGATCTGAAAGTAACTTTGATTGAAGGCCAGCACCATGTGTGGCATACCCATCCGCTGGATTTTGCCGTAGCGACTCCTATGGGGATTATGGATGGACTCGCGCGGGTAGGTACTAAGCTGCTGGAGCCAATTCTTCAGGTTCGCATCGTGGTCCCTGAGGAGAATGGTGGTCTGGTAATGAACGACCTTGTTCAGATGCGCGGCACGTTCGAACCGCCAGTGCTGCAAGGCGAACGGATGATCATCGAAGGGCGTTTGCCGCTGGCAACGTCGCTCGATTATCCCGTGAGCTTAAGCTCCTATACGAAGGGGCGTAGCACGTTCACTTCTTTTTTTGCCGGCTATGAAGAATCTCCACGAGACGTATCCGCTGAGCGCACCCGCCGGGGTGTGAATCCGCTAGATCAGGCAAAATATATATTAAGCGTGCGCAAGGCACTGCAAGGTTAAGCGGGAATTAGAGGGGCTTTATGACCTAGTAAGGGTTAAGGAGAAAAGGGTGAGGAGCGTGTTAGTTATGTTAGTACTAAGATATACTCAAAAATTATTAAAAGATCTGAAAGTAGCTCCAGTAGAAGTGGAAGACATCTCCACATTTTTTAGTTGGCATGTGAATATTATGCAGCTCAGAAAAAAACATATTTTATTTGTTCATGATGAAAGTCGATTATGTATAGTGTTGGATGGAATAAGAAGTGGACAAGCTGATAAATTGGTAGAAAAGTTCAGAACAGAACTTAAGGAGTATTTGTTGCAGGAGGGTTTTAAGAAGCAGCTCATTAATCAGTATTTATTAGAGGCAGGAGAAATAACTATATCTCGTACAAACAATAAAAGTGTTCTTGGAACAATGAATGAAATAACATTCTACAATACGGTTGACCGTGATTTCGACAGCTTGTATGAGAGGAATAAGTGGTTGAATACCTTCATACACAAGCCTATTGATTATAATCAACCTATAGATGTCTTTAGAGAATCTTTAAGTAGTTATTATTCATAGTAATGTCAATATTGGACTGACTGAAACGTTTATCGTAATCCAAAGGGGGAAATAAAATGAAGATCAGAGAAGCAACATCTAGTGATATAGACGGGATCGCTTACGTCCACGCTGAGAGTTGGAAAACCACGTATAAAGGGCTAATATCGGATGAGTTTCTTGATGAAATCACAGTGGAAGCTAGAAGAAAGCTCTGGATTCGGAATTTTGAAACTCCTAATAAAGACGAGGTTATGTATGTGGCTGAAAATGAGGCTGGGACGATCATCGGGTTCGCAAATGGAGGGGCGCGCAGAGAGCCAGATCTCTATGATGCAGAGCTATACGCACTTTATTTGCTTAAGGAATATCAAGGAAAAGGTCTAGGGAAGTTGCTCATAAGAAGCGTTGCACAGAATTTAATGGAGAAGAAATATAGCTCGTTCATGACTTGGGTGCTGGTTGGTAATCCAGCGATTGATTTCTACCACAAAGTGGGAGGCGAATCTGTTGCAAGTAAAAAAGTGAAGATTGGAAATGAGATCGTTGAAGAGATGATGATCGGGTGGGGGGATATTACGGCTGTTGGGAGATAAAAGTCCGACGGAAGCAATGTGTAAAAGCATTTAACTGTATTTTGTGCACTAAACATGCATAGAAC
>DJUJ01000183.1:23384-44959 GCA_002438345.1 Paenibacillus sp. UBA6285 | reverse complement strand
AGAACTTTTTCAGTGGCCTCACATGGAGTCAGTATCTTTCATTTCGTATATTAGTACAGAGGAGCTATAGCCATCTCGAAAAATTCTTATGAGATACTTTGATCTGATTTCGTTCGGCCCAAGCTTTTAACTGTTTCATCACTTCATCTTCATCTTTTTGTGCAAGAAAATTAAAACATAATTTATAAGGAACAAATTTATTCACTTTAGGTCTAATCCCAACTACAGGACTAAAATATCCTTTTATATAAATATCATTAATCCGCTCTGCTTCTATTCTTAGATCTTCTATTAATATAGATTCCGGTTGAATCTGAATTTCAACAACCCTTCTGATGGTAAATATCCTGTAGATTAACACAATTGCGACAATCAGACAAAAAATAGCCTGACCATAAAGTAAACAAGAAAGCACTAAATCGTCGCTAGCTGTATAGCGATGGTTCAGGTTATAAATTTGAAATAATTGAATACCCAATAGCACACTGATGCTTATCAGCAGCGGTATTAACGACGGGCGTCTTACTATATAAACTTCTATTTTATTCCCCCTCCTTTTCCCACTGCCTAACAGATTATCATATGTTATAAAAAATGGATATTGCATCTTGGGGCGCCCCATCAGCCAGTTCAAGGCTCTTGGAACATCCCTTGAATTGTCACAGTCCCTGATTAGAGCCATCTCATAAATCTTTTATGAGACAGTTTAACTTGATTACGTTCAGCCCATTTGGTTAGTTCTTTCATTCCCCTGTATTCTTGGTCAAGAAAACTAAAACATAATCTATAGGGAGCAAATTTATGATCTACAGGTTTAATCCCTATTACGGGCTTGAAATAGCCCTTTACATAAATGTTCTCAATTCGGTTTGCTTCAATTTCTTTATTTTCAACTATTATTGAGTCCGGAAGAATCTTGATTTCAATGAACCTTCTAATTGTAATGATCCTATAGAGCAATTCGATTACAACAATCAGACAAAATATTACCCAAGTATATCCAATATATGTAAGTATTTTACTGTCTGTATTATTTATGACGCTTGTCAATAGTATGCCACTTGAAAAAATCATTGATAGCAGCTGTGACATTAATGACGGACGACTTACCTGATAAACTCCTATATTATCCATTAGCCTCCTCCTCCCACACCCTTACAGATTACCATATGTTATAAAAAATGGATATTACCTCTCTCTAATCAACAGGAATCTCAATCACCTTATTGTATTCCTTCATGTAATGCATTCCTTTTATCAGTAGTGACTCAGGCTTCGTTTGTGTATCAAATAATAAAGTATGTTCCTTCAACAGTTTGCCGTCCACTTGCTTTGTCTCTTTTTGATTGATCGTTGTTTTTAATGGCGTGCTAACGCCCTTAGTTTCTATAGATACATCATCAAGCATTACATCATCATCCGTAGCGATCGTTATTTCGATGCCTTGAGTGGTTTTGGATACATCATTTATCCATAGCTCTTTATCGCCCAGTATAAATGGCTTATCCTAATAGAAGTCATGGGATACTTTTCTTCGAGCTTCTGATATCCAGCAAACTCTTTGACGACTAGCTGGAGTGAGTGTAAATCTTTCGGCAATGTATCAAAGCGAATATCAAATGTTCTTCCACCAAATGAAGATTGACTGCCACTACCCAAGATTTCTACAGGCGTTCCATTAACAATTAATTGTACCCCATGTAATCCTAGATTCACTCGATCAAAATTCTCGACATCCAGCTTCCCTTTTATTACAGTCATCGTTGGAGTAGCTGTTATAGATTTGAAGGTAATCGTACCTTTGTCGACTTTAATCTTCTTATGGATCGATTGTTTAATCTGAGTTTGCATAGCCTCATTAGGGTTATAAGGGAACGTAACTGTTCCTTCGCTCATCTGACCGTTCTCTTCTAGCTGCTGCCAAAAGTGTAGTGTAATTTTTTTCGAAAATGGATTTACGCTGTCAAACGACATCGTGCCTTTAATCTCCGTATGATCTTCATTAATTAATGATGTACCACTTACTACGTTAGAATCAGTTAAAAAACCACTTATTTTAGAGGGTCTAAAAGCGTCTACAGACATATCCTCTAATCCATTTGGGTTAGTTAACGTGTAATACATAATGAATTGATTGGCGTCAATCCCTTGGTAAATCCTAGATTTAACCGTTCCTATCGAAACCTTTGTGATGTCAGCTATGGTTTGATAATCGAGATCATGAAAATATTTTAACTGGATCGCTTCTTTTTGATGCTCATTTACATGTAATAACAAGGTCTCAATATCTATTTGTTGCTCACTTCTGCGAAAAGGATCACTACTCACAGCTTGATCTAATTCCCTATCGTCAACGTTACTCCAATCCTCTAACAGCACTATCTTGCCGCGATTTTGAAGTAGTTTTTTACATCCATTCACCAAAATCGTCTTACTCCAACTGTAAAAAGCTTCTTCCTTCTTAAGTTGATCAATCTTTTCATATAGAGTGACGATCATTTCCTCCATGGCATCCATAGTATCATTCGCATTCCCCATATAGTTGAACGCTAGCCTAAAATAAACGTCTTTTTCAGACATGATTAAGTAGAGCAATGCTTCTTTATTCCCCTTCTTGGCTTTTCTCACCAACCTCACGACATCCATGCTTTCACCTCTCTCCCCTATAAGAGTTAGGAGTACCTTGAAAAGTTCATTTCCCCATAAAAATAATTCTTTTTATAATATGTATGGTTTCATTCACCTAAATGTAATATTAAGGAAAATAAGTCTCTTGCATACCCCAGTCTAGTTGATTTTAAACACTTCAAGTAATAGAATGAACTAATCTAAAAGAAAAGGATGGGCATAAGAGATGCCGTTTAAAAAACCTCGTACACTAAGTAAAAGATCCATACTATTCTTCTCTCTCATCATGCTAGTAAAAAGTTATTTTGCTTGGTATTTTCTATTCGAAGATGGGCCTACTTGGACCACATGGCTTAAAGAAATCCCTTTTGTGCTTNNGATTTTGCTTGATTGAATGGTTCGCAACGAAACGAAAAATTGCCATTTATATGCTGGTCAATGTGTTGATTACTACTCTGTTTTTCTCATTAATCGTATATCACAATCACTTTGGCATCATTGCTACTTCGCAAGTATTAGATCAGGTCAAACAAGTTGGAGCCGTTAAGAAAAGTATATTTTCAGTCATGCGTCCGCAATATATGCTTATTTTCTTGGATATCATTGTTATTGGTTTGGTCATGTTTAGAAAACAAAAGGCACTCGATTGGAAAAAAGCCATGTCGCGTAAAAGTAACCGCAAAACGGTNNNNGACTATCTTGTTCTGTATTTCCATCGTCATTTGTGCAATGAATATTTTTCCAAACCGAGCCAGTATGAACGAAACCGTTAAAGCCGAGCAAATGGGCATTCTCAATTATGAAGCCTACTCTCTGCTAGCCAATCAAGAAGAAGAACAAATTGACGTCGCTGAGATTACACAATCAACAATTAATGAAACCAAAGGAATTCAAGTTACCTCTAATCCGGTTCTATTTGGAGCCGCCAAAGGAAAGAATCTGATCATTCTTCAGATGGAGTCTTTTCAGAACTTCTTAATCAATCTAAAGATTGATGGAGTAGAAATCACACCAAATATGAACAAGCTTGCGGCTAGCAGTTACTACTTTCCGCGTTTCTACCAGCAGGTTGGACAAGGCAACACTTCTGACGCTGAATTCATTGTAAATACTTCTTTCTATGTTCCACCTGATGGTCCAGCCACTCAGATGTATGCTCCCAAAGAGCTTCCAAGTTTACCCAAGCTACTCCAAGCGCAAGGTTATGATACGGCAACATTCCATACGAATGCAGTCGACTTTTGGAACCGTGGTGAGCTTTATAGTGCCTTAGGATTTAATCGTTACTACGATAAGACTTACTTTAGTGAAGAGGATACTGTATTCTACGGGGCTTCTGATGAAGTATTATATGAGAAAACAGCTGCTGAGCTAGCAAGAATGGATCGGAATGATCAGCCTTTCTACTCACATGTCATTTCGATGTCAGCTCATAATCCGTTCTCGATCCCAGAGGATAAATACAAAATGACACTTCCAGAACGATTCGAAGGAACGCTTGTTGGTGATTATATTCGGGCTCAGAATTATGCTGACTATGCTCTTGGACTTTTTATCGATGAACTCAAACAAAACGGTGTGTGGGATAACAGCTTGATCGCATTGTACGGAGATCACCGCGGACTTCCTATCTTCTCTCTGAAAGAGAATGATCACCTCTTATTACAGGAAATCCTTGGTCATGAATATACGGAACGCGAATTAATTAATATTCCATTGATCCTATCAGCGACGGGGATTACAACGCCAAGCGTGAAGGAACAATTAGGCGGACAGGTTGATATTATGCCTACGTTATCGAATCTATTAGGTGTTTCTCTTGATGATCATATTCATTTCGGACAAGATTTATTGAATCAATCGACTTATAATCTACTTCCTCAGCGCTATTATTTGCCAACAGGATCTTTCGTAAATAACGAAGAGCTCTTCCTATCTGGCAGTGGCTTCGAGGACGGTCAGCATTATACCTTATCTGGCGATGGTAACCACACGCAACAAACGACAGAGGATGAGTTCGATCGTGCGTTAGAGCTTCTCCATTTGTCCGATAGTTATGTGACACAGTTACCGGATAGAGTGATTGAGGAAAAATAAGCTTTTATATACCAAAAACACTGCACCCACCAAATTGGTGAATGCAGTGTTTTTCTATAGGCATTTACTTATTCTTTTACGACCAGTTTTAGAGGTGCGGCAATCAGTTTCTCAACCGTCTTGCCATCTAACACGTCTTTCGCTGCTTGAATCGCTAACTGCCCAATTAATGCAGGCTGCTGAGCAACGGTTCCTGTTAGTTTACCCGCCTCTATAGATTTGAGTGCATCTTCATTTCCATCAAAACCGATGACAGGAATATTCTTACCTGAACTCTGAATCGCTTCTATAGCACCCAGAGCCATTTCATCATTATGGGCGAAGACCGCTTGCACATCTGGGTTTCCTTGGAGTAGGTTCTCCATAACGGTCAAACCTTTCGTACGGTCAAAATCAGCGGTTTGCTTCGCAATCACATCAAGCTGCGTATCGGCAATTTCATGGAATCCTTTCCCACGTTCACGAGTGGCTGAAGCACCCGGTGATCCTTCTAGTTCAATGACCTTTGCACCTTTTCCAAGCTGCTCTACAATATATTCTGCCGCCATCGATCCACCTTTTACATTATCAGAGGCAACAAGGGCTTTAATATCTCCCTTATCTGCAGAACGGTCCAAAGTAACGACTGGGATATTTAAGCTGTTAGCCGTCTCAACAACCGTCGAGATCGCTGAAGAGTCTACTGGATTGATTAACAGCGCATTTACACCTTTTTGCATTAAATCCTCAACGTCATTACTTTGCTTGGCAGAATCGTTCTGCGCATCGATAACGAGAACTTCCATGCCTAGTTTCTTAGCTTCTGCCAAAACTCCATCTTTAACCGATACAAAGAACGGATAGTTCAAGGTAGATATGGATAATCCAATCTTCATATTCCCTGGGCCCCCACTACTGTTAGGCTTAGCCCACTCTGGAGGCTCTAAGGAACAGCCAGTCATAAGAATCAAGAGTAAGGAAGTAAAAATTAATGTGAGCTTTTTCATGTGGAATCCCCCTTATACGGCTTTCTTACGGTCTAAGAGTACAGCAATCGCAATAACGATCCCTTTAACTACCATTTGGTAAAAAGAAGATACGCCGAGCAAGTTCAATCCATTGTTCAGAATCCCAATAATAAGAGCACCAATCAATGTGCCTACGATACGTCCACGGCCACCTGTTAAGCTCGTACCCCCTAATACTACAGCCGCGATCGCATCCAGTTCATAGGATGTACCCGCTGTTGGTTGTGCTGAGTTCAATCTGGAGGTCAAGATAGCCCCTGCCAATGCGGATAACATACCCGTTAAGGAATAGATCATTATTTTGATGCGGTCTACTTTAATCCCTGAAATAATCGATGCTTTCTCATTCCCCCCAATGGCATACGTTTTACGGCCAAAAGGCGTTTTGTGCAGTACAATCCACAAGACAGCGAATACGATAATCATCGTGATAGCAGGTACAGGTATTCCTAGTAAATATCCACCACCAAACAATTGGAAAACGTCATGCTGTCTCCAAGACCTGTGATCGGGTTACCATCCGTATATACAAGCGTTAATCCGCGGAAAATAGTCATGGTCGCCAGTGTAGCGATAAAAGGCGCCATTCTGCCTTTCGTAATCATCAGCCCGTTGACCATCCCCATCAGTCCACCCGCTAAACAACCCACAATAATTGCTAAGATAGGGTCCCATCCTGACAACATCAGATTGGCTGTAAAGGCACTGGATAAGGCTAGAATAGAACCGACTGATAAATCGATGCCACCTGTCAGAATGACAAAGGTCATCCCAAAAGTGATTAGCGCATTAATTGCGACTTGTCTAAGCAAATTTAGTATATTTAGAGGTTCCATAAAGCTTGGGTTCAGCACGGTTACGATAATAATAAGAATGATTAGCCCTAGTAATGGCCCTAATTTCTGCGTGATTTGCCCCATTTGGAACCCTTTTTTTACACTTTCATCTTTGATAGTAGTCATTACTATTGCCCCCCTGTAGCTAACGTCATGATTTTTTCTTGCGTAGCTTCTTGTTGTGAAAGTTCTCCACTGATTTCCCCTTCATGAACAACTACGATGCGGTCACTCATCCCTAGGACTTCAGGGAGTTCTGAGGATACCATAATAATGGCGACACCACGTTCAGTTAACTCGTTCATAAGCTGATAGATTTCCCGTTTTGCCCCAACGTCGACGCCGCGTGTAGGTTCATCGAGGATAAGAACACTGAGGCCAATACCAATCCATTTGGCGATAACTACTTTTTGTTGGTTACCCCCAGATAAATTCCGGACCAAAGTGGATGATGATTGTGTCTTGATGTGCAGCCGTTTAATAAGCATGTCCACGAATTCTTGTTCCTTCTTAGCATTGATTACACCCTTAGGGGCGAAGTCGTATAAATTCGTCAGCACCATATTATCTCGAATAGAGAAATCTAGGACTAACCCCTCATCTTTGCGGTCTTCTGTAACAAAGCCGATTCCAGCTTGCATAGCGTCATTGGGATTCCGAATGGTAACCTTCTTTCCCTTCACCCAAATCTCACCCTGGTCTAAAGATTCCAGTCCGAATAAGGTTCTCATCATTTCTGTACGTCCAGATCCCATTAATCCAGAGAATCCTATGATTTCACCAGCTCGTACAGAGAAATTAGCATTTTTAAATTGCCCTTTCTTTGATGCATTCTTAACTTCAAGAACCACTTCTCCAGGTTTAGAAGTTCGCTCAGGGAAACGGTCTGTTAATTCACGACCTACCATCTTCCGAACTACATCGTCAAAGTTAGTTTCAGGAATGGGCTTCGTATCTACGGTTTTCCCGTCCCGCATAACAGTGATTCGATCACATATCGTAAAAATCTCTTCCATCCGATGCGAAATATAGACGATAGAGACTCCTTCTTTCTTCAGTGAGGCAATGACTTCGAATAGTTTCTGTATTTCTCGCTCGGTTAATGCAGCGGTAGGCTCGTCCATAACAATAACTTTTGCATGAGTCATAAGCGCTTTAGCGATCTCTATCATCTGTTTTTCACCTACCGAACATTCCCCCGCCTCTTGGTTCAAAGGAATGGTCACTGAGAGCTTAGCAAACTGTTCATTTGCTAACGCTTTCATCTCTTTCCTATTTAACAGGCCGAATTTGGATGTTCGTTCCTTGCCAATGAACAGATTATCCAGAACCGTCATATCCGGCCATACATTTAGCTCCTGATGGATAAATGCAATGCCATATTGTTCTGCCTCTTTGGGATTCGCAAAGTATTTCTCCTGACCATCTATACGAATGGTGCCTTGGTCACGTTGGTGCAGACCGATCAGAATATTCATGAGCGTAGACTTACCTGCGCCATTCTCGCCCATTAGGGCATGAACTTCACCATCCTTAAGTTCAAAATCCACACCGGTTAATACACGGTTAGCGCCAAAAGACTTATGAATATCTTTCATCGTAATGTGCATACACTTAGAACCCCCTTTTTATCCAAAATAGACCCCGGCCTGTAGAATGCAGTTTGCATACGGCTTAGCTTCACCCGTGCGAATAATAACCTTAGCTTGCTGGGTCAGTTGCTTAAATTGCTCATGTGAATACGCTTCTATGGGTATTTCCTTAAATTTATTATTCATGTATTGAGAGGTTACTTTATTATCTGTAGCTAATTCCTCTGCCACAATTACCTTTTCGATGACCATATCCTCTGAAATGATGTCAACGATCTCTTGGAAGCTAGGAACCCCTAGTTTAACCGCTAAATCAATCTTCGGAACACCTGGTGGAACTGGAAGGCCAACATCTGCGATGACAATTGTATCGGTATGACCTAAGTCCGCAAGCACTTTGGAAATATGGCTATTTAATATCCCGTGTTTCTTCATAATTACAGATTCGCCTCCACCTCTGCTCTTGTTGGCATACCACCTTGAGCACCAAATTTAGTAACGGATAAAGATGCTGCTCGATTGGCAAACTTTACACTATCCAGAATGGAGCTGCCCTCAGCTAAAGCAACTGCAAATGCTGCATTAAAAGTATCTCCAGCGCCAGTCGTATCTATAGCATTCACTTTGTAAGTGGGAACCAGAACTTCTTGTTCTCCATCGTAAAATCGTACGCCATTGCTTCCCTCTGTGATAAACAGCTTGTTTGGGTATTTCCGTAAGGCATCTGCAGTACTCATCCCAGGGAATAAAATCGTACATTCATGTTCGTTCGGCGTTAGATAGGCAGCATTTTCTATAATCGTGTCACTGATTGGGCGAGCAGGTGCCGGATTAAGCAGCATAGGTACGTTGAATTTATGGCAAAGCTCACTTACAAATGACACCGTTTCTTCTGGTATTTCTTGTTGGATTAACACCATATCAGAACCATTAATAGTATCAAGTGCTCGCTCAACCAAAGCAGGAGTAACTAAATCATTGGCTCCTTTTACAACGATAATGCTATTATCACCTTCTGCTAAAATGATGTGAGCTGTCCCACTTTCGGCATGTGTAACCGGTTCCACATTTGTGGTAAAAACCCGATTTCTCTTAAGATTATCCATGATCTCCGTACCATAGAAATCTTCACCTACACAACCAACCATCATAACTTCTGCCCCAAGACGTGAAGCTGCTACCGCCTGATTCGCTCCCTTACCTCCTGGAACGGTAGCGAAGCTTTCTCCTAGAACGGTCTCACCCGCGTGAGGTCGCTTGGAAGAGGTCACCACCAAATCCATCGAGCAACTTCCAATTACACAAATCTTAGCCATGTTCATCAACCTTTCTTATGTTGTCATCTATTCTTTACTTCTTGTTGTTTCCCGCTCCACAAAGCTAACAGGTAATTGAATGATTTTATCTTCTACCTTATCTTGTTCAATTAACTTAATAAGTAAACTTGCCGCTTCCCGGCCCATGTCATGCGCTGGCTGACGAATGGTTGATAACGAAGGTGACAACAAACTGCTAAGTGGGATATCATCAAATCCAATGATTTGGAGATCCTGTGGCACTCTTTTACCTAAACGATGTGCTTCATGAATAACTGCTGTCGCCACGATATCATTACTGGCAATTACGCCATCTGTATCTAAATATTTATCAAATAACTCCACAGCCCATTGTTCCGCTTCTGTGTGGGAGAAAGATGAAGTTTGGATCACTTGATAAGTGATTCCTATTTCATCAAGTACTTCAATCGCACCTTGAAATCGATCCTGCGCCGGTTTAATATGCGCCGGTCCTTGCATTACTGTAATCTTGGTGCTTCCCCGTGCAATGATTTCTTGAGCAGCAAGGCGTCCGCCCTTTCTGCCATCTGCGTATACGGAGGGACTGTCATTAGAAGTACGGTCAAGAAATACGACCGGAATTTTCAAGTTAGAATAAACGTCACTCTCGGGAAAATTAGTTGATGAGATCATGCCGATGACATTATTTTGAATAAAGGTCTGAATATAATCCAATTCCTTGTCCTCGTTCTCATCACTATTACCAAAAATAATCCGATAACCATGCTCCTGCATCCGATCTTCTATTCCACGTGCTAATTGCGGGAAGAAGGGGTTCGTAATGTCAGGTAATAGAAGTCCTATTAATTTGGATTTCCGTTTATACAAAGATCTTGCAACCTCATTAGGGGTATAATTCATTTCTTTGATCGCTGCCTCAACCTTTTTTCGAGTATCGATATTCACATAACCAGATTCATTTATAACTCTTGAAACGGTTGCTACCGACACCCCAGCTATTTTTGCAACATCTTTAATCGTCATCATGATTCATTTCATCCCCCAATATGTAACCGGTTACATGTATTACAGTTATTAGATTATCATAAAACCGCTTTCATTACAAATCTTTTTTTGTTCCAATATATAACAAAAGATATCGATAAGAAATCGATATCCTTAGAAAGGCTAATAAACCAGTTCACAATCATGGTGTTCCCAAACATCAAATAAATTACCATCCAGATCTTCAAAGACAAAAAACTTCCCATACTCACCTTCGTCGCTAATGTTTCCGACTTTTACATCTTCTGAAACTAAATAGTTATGAAGTGCCAAAGTGTTTCACAAACCAAGCTGCAGACTTCTCAAGGTCTTTAACCGGAATCACATTATAAGCGATACCTAAGATTCTTCCAACTTCCATCGGATGCCTCCTTGGCATTTAACTTTCAGCTTCTAACGATCTCTAAAGACTTTTATCTGCAAATCTATTTAATAGTTTTATTGTATTGTAGTGCATCCCTTCATGGTAAAGCGTAAAATTTATGAATTCTCCGATTGTATTTAAGGTTAATCCACTACCCGTTGTAAGAGGGGTTACTTGCTCACTTAAGCGATTGTGCATAGCTTCCTGAATACGTTTCGGTTGCTCCGAAAGCATCTCAATTAACACTTCAAGTGTTGGTGGTTTCTCGCGCCACTCTGCAGGTTTAGTACCTTTCGCAAATAATCGTTCAAAGCTTTCCGGCAATTGCATAAGCTCCCTAGCGAAATGAAAGGCTTTACCATGCACGACAACCGAATCCCAGCAGTTAGTTCGAATTGTAAAATATCCCTTTACAAAAGAAAGCGGATGGTTTATTTTAACATTAAGTAATCATTAAATATTAGTCGTATTATCCCAACATTTAAATTATATATCAAGAAATATCGGAGGCTGTGATGGAAGATAACATGAAAGATACCTTACTATCGAACATTAAATTTGCGTACAACGAAGCTTTGGAATTCATTGTTTCTATGGGAATGATTGCTTGTGAAGAGCAGTTGCTTAAGGCAGCAGAGGATTACAAACTTGAAATGGACCCACAAGCGTTATCTTTTCATAAAGATGCACGAGCACGGTTGTCACCTCACACCTTCCGAGAACTTCAGTTTTTTTTCCAGTATAACTTTTTTCATAAAGCACTCGATTTTGCTTTCTATGNNATTTGCACCTGTCCAGAACCACAAACAGCTGAAGCATGGATAAATCGACTGGAAAAGAGTCCTGCAGAAAAGGTAGTCGCTGAAATGGTATATGGCGTGTATCACGATAAATTAGATGAGCTGCTAGAAGGAAACGATTGGGAAATCGTTAAGAAGGATACCCGTTTAATGGCTGAGCTTGTGGCAAGAACAAAACCGCAGCTTGATGTGATTGAAGCGCAGGGGCCATTACTAGAGTGTCTTGCTTATCCCGAAGAAACCAAGCTACGTTATATGCAGCTCTTAAACCAGTTCTACAAGGATGTCTTTTCACTTTGGAAAGAGGAGTTAAGAAGGGAGTCTGAACAAGCCTCTCAGCGTTATGAAGGTCTGTTCCTAGCTAATCCTGAAAAATTCATTCGTGATATCAACAAAAATGAACCTGCAGTTTATGATGTTCCCACTACTTTCCATGTCAGCTTCTTCTCACAAGTTGGGAATCATGTTCTCTTCTTATACGCAGGAAGTTCTCGTATCGCTTGGGTTATATTCGGCATTTTTAATGATCATGTATTCGGACCTGCTGCTGATCGAGAGAAAACCGAACTTTTTTTAAAGGCATTCTCGGATAAACGACGTTTAGACTTCTTGCTGCTCTTAAGGAATCGCCCTCACTATGGACAAGAAATTGCATCAGCACTTGGCATAACGCCCGCGGCGGTTACTTATCATGCCAACTTCTTATTCTTTTTAGACCTTATCGAATTAAAAAGAACGGATCATCGATTATATTACCATCTTCGAATGGATAAATTGAGAGAATTACTTTCCACCACCACAAAAGTCATGCTGGATGAGGAACCTCCCATCTTTTAAGTGAACCGCAGCAAATTCAAACCATAGTGGGGAGGGTCTAAATTGAATGGATCTACAAACATAGAAGCTGACTCGATAAAAAAATTCAGAGTAGTTTCTAACACTTTTATGCGATTACTGAAACTTGGAAAACCCTATTTAGGTTGGTACCTGATACTGTGTCTCTTAGCAGCCGTCGTTTCCCTTGCAACAGTAGGGATAGCCGAATCTTTACGGCGTATAATCAACGCTGCTACTACTCAGAACATGTCCTTTTTGATGTCTGGTGCCATCTTTGCTCTAGTAATTGTTATTGTAGATGCTCTAGCCAGCTTCTTACTGACTTACTTATCAGGTGTGCTTGAATTCAAGTCGACCTCCAAGCTTCAGGTATCACTGCTAGCTAGATTATTAAACGTACAGATGAAAGATTTGGATCGTTATCATTCTGCCGATCTCATTAGTCGTATCAATGATTCTGCCCCTGCTGCTCAGCAAGGTATCAATCAGAAGACCATCGAACTATTCAGTAATCTGATGCAAATTACATTTCTCCTAACTTATCTACTCTCACTCCAATATGCCTTAACATTGGGAACTGTTTTGATTTGCTCGCTAGTTCCACTCGTGATGATTCCCTTCACTTCCCGCCTACGTTCCATGCACGAGCAAAGACAGCAAATTGAAACCGCTCAACAAATGTTTATTCAAGATACGGTACAGGGTGCTGAGGTTGTGCGTGCCTTCTCCCTTGCACCTAAGCTACATAATCAATTCACACAACGTGTTAGGCAATATTTCAACATTCATTTACCTGTCACACGCTTAGAAGCTGTGGGCTATAATATGCCCTTTGCCGTTATTCTTAGTGGATTGCTATATGTTCTCTCCTACGGCGGATATCTAGTTATACAAGGGAGATTGGATGTGGGTGCAGTGGCGGCATTTCTTATTTGTTTCGAGCAAATTACAAATCCTGTATCAAAGCTAGCTAATCTTTGGACTGAATTACAAGCCTCACTGGCGCAAGGTAAGCGGTTGTTTGAGGTCCTTGATTTACAAGAAGAAGACGAAAGCCGCGAATGTAATAGGGATGATTCTCATCAAGAAATGCCGATGAATACCAACCAAGCAATCAGTGGCTTATACCCTATCACCTTTGAGAATGTAGGTTTTCATTATAGTAATAATCGAGTATTAACTAACGTCAATCTAACCATAGAACCAGGTAAAGTAACCGCATTTGCCGGTCCTAGCGGCAGTGGAAAAAGCACCCTCCTTCAATTAATACTCGCAACCTATGAACCTAATGAAGGGGTCATCCAATCTGGTGAGTTGCCGTTAAGCAGCATCCCCCTTCGGGCTTGGCGTAATCATTTGGCTTATGTATCTCAAGAGCCTTATCTTTTCACTGGAACCCTATATGAAAATATTGCATGGGGAAGACCTGACGCAACCTATGAAGAAATTATTAAAGCAGCAAAAAGTGCGGGGATACACGAATTTATTATGAGAACCCCACTTCAATATCAGACTTCCATTGGGGAACGAGGCCATACCTTATCTGGCGGCGAAAGGCAGCGGCTATCTATTGCCAGAGCGTTTGTTCGAGCGCCTAAGCTTCTCCTTCTTGATGAACCCACAGCTGCACTTGATAGCCATAATGAGGAGATTGTCGGTCAGGCCCTGCAAGAACTCATGCATGATCGCACAACGGTTGTTATCGCGCATAGACTATCTACCATCAGAAATGCAGATCACATTTATTATATGGAAGCGGGTTCTATTGTTGAAGCTGGGACTCATCTGGAGTTAATGACTTTACAAGGACAGTATTACAATATGGTTGAGACATCAATGAAGAAGGCTGATATTTCCACTCTGGTCAGGGAGGAAGGGATATGAATGAGATGGAATCCAAGAATCTTAAACTGGGGTATGCTCTGCGTCGATTAATCTCTTATGCTAGCCCTTATCGAATTGGATTTATTGTGGCTGTACTCCTGCTCTCTGCTAAGCTTGTAATGGATATAGGATTTGCAGCCATTCAGCAAGTATTTATTGATACGATCAACAACGCCAATATGGATGCATTAACACGCGTAACAGTAATCTGTGCCATTGCTTGTGTCATCATTATCTGCTGTCTTATGCTGCAGCATTACTTCCGCTTCGTTATGCAGAGTAGGATGGCTTGGGATATTCGTGCGAAACTATTTGACAAAAGTCACCGAATTCCATTCCGTTACCTTCAGTCCATGCATTCAGGTGATTTGACTTCGCGTAACACTAAGGATGCAGGGATGGCCATGGGGATGATAAACAGCATTGTATACGATTTAGGCTATAATCTTCTTCTGTGTTTCATTTCCTTTCTATATTTGGCTAAAATGGATGTCTGGATCGCACTGTTAGCTCTTGGATCGGGCCCCCTTGTTTTTCTTTCTGGACGTTTCTTTGATCGCAGATTACGTAAATTATCTACTCAAATATATGCAAAAGAGGCGGAATTACGAGGAATTTTACAAGAAACGCTTCAAGGAATGAAGGTCGTCAGAGCCTTTTCGCTTGAAGAAACTCTCTTAAAAAAATATGCGTTAGAACGTGAGAAGTTAAGAAGAATGCAGCTGCGAAGATCACTTCTAAATGGTCTCTTATGGCAATCTTCCGCCTTTATCAACAATCTCGTTATGGTGACATGCGCCGCTTTAATTGCGTTATCAGCTCTAAGTGGCGGAACATCAGCAGGTGAAGTTCTCGCTTTTATTATTCTGATGGGTAGGGTCCAATGGCCCTTTGTCCATATGTCTCAAACATGGGGAGGTGTGCAGGAAGCTTTAGGTGCGGCTGATCGCGTATTCGCTATACTCGATGCACCTGATGAAGGGGCTAATCATCCTTTACCAGAATCCAGCTCTTCACCATTAGCTTCTGAAGAAGTTGCTGCATTACAAATAGAGGATCTCTACTACAACTATTCGGGTAAAACGGATAATGAATCCTCATTATTTACAGGGCTTAATATTCATATACAACATGGAGAAACTATCGCTGTTGTCGGGCCAAGCGGGTCAGGGAAGACAACGCTCGTTCGATTATGTAATGGACTTTATGAGCCTACTGCAGGAAGCATCTCGGTTTATGGAAAGTCTGTTCATGATCAGCTTGCAGAAGCACGAGCAATGATTACCTATGTTCCCCAAACCCCTTATTTGTTCTCAGGAACTATACGAGACAACATCGCTTTCAGCTCTAGTTCAGCTAGCGAAGAAGATATCCGAGAGGCCGCTCGCCTCGCAGGTGCAGAGGAGTTTATTACGAAGATGCCCCATGGTTATGACACTGTCCTAGGTGAACATGGATCGACTTTATCTGGTGGACAAAGACAACGCATAGCCATTGCCAGAGCTTTTCTTCGTGATGCTCCACTCCTTCTTCTAGATGAAGCAACTTCCGCACTCGATAACGAATCTGAGCGAATGATTCAGCAATCTCTTGATTTGTTAATGAAGAATCGAACAACATTGGTTATTGCACATAGACTATCCACCATACGAGAAGCATCTAGAATTATCGTATTAGATCAGGGTTCCATCGTTGAGGAAGGTACTCATGATTCTTTATTAGAAATGAATGGGCTTTACTCACAATTATATAACATTCAATTTAAATCATCAGAAGCAGAAGACATAAGTCAAAATGAGTTGCTTCAATTACATTCACATCTATGATCTCAGTTCAGCTCATACATCTTAATACATTAATTAAGGTTTATGGGCTGGATTGGTGTATAAATTATACTCTTCTTTTAATTGTTTCATAACAAGCGTAATAAACGACTGAATATAGCTTTCCTGAAGTTCCTTCTTTCTGTAGCCCATCCATATCGAATGCTTGGAAACTACATTTTCTACTGCAACATTAGCTAACGTCCCCTGATCAAGGTAAGGCTTTGCTAACAAAGAGGATACAAAACTAATCCCATAACCCGCAATCACGGCTTGAATAACTTCATTCACTCCATTAAATTGAAGCTCGATTTTCGGCTGTTGTACCTTTCTTTCTTCACACAATTGAACAAGTCTCTCTCTGGCTGCACTGCCTTCTTCTCTCATAATAAATGCTTCAGCTACAACTTCCTCCAAGCTAACCTGCTGCTTGGCAAAAGGGTGATTAGAAGCAACCACGAACAAATACTCGTCCTTGTATAACTCCCTATGTTCGAATATACCTGTATTATGCGAAGGGAACTCCATATCACTGTAAATCGCCACGTCTGTTTCAAAGTTATTTAATTGTTCCATGACTTCATGAGAATTAGTAGTAGTGATCTGAATTTTAACTTCCGGAAAAGATTGTTTGAATAATGACGCCCACCTGGGAATGAGTATGCTTGTGGCCAGATAATTACCTGCGATCCGAATATGACTCTCGGGAAATTTGTGATAATCCTCTATGATCTGCTGAACTTGTTCACCCATGGCAAATAACTTCTCAAGAGGTTCGATCAATCTTTTTCCAATAGGTGTGAGCACCATCCTCTTCCCTTTGACCTCTAATAATAAAATATTATTCTCCCGTTCAAACTTGCGGATCTGCGCGGATATAGCCGGTTGGCTGATGTGCAAACGTTCAGAGGCTTTGGTCACACTACCGGTTATCGCAACGTAGTAAAACAATTTTAATACATGATAGTTCATCCTGATTTCTTCCTAACTATATAAAATAAAATCATTATTTAACAGACCTTCGGCTTTCTTACTATAACTATACATTATGGATATTAACTATTATATATTGTTTATTTATAATTATTTATCTTATACTTACAACTATTCAAAAGGGAGGTTTCGTTAATGAAAGAGACAGTATTATTTTTAACCCGTCACGGGCAGACCGAATGGAATCTACAGAAAAGAATGCAAGGACATCAAAATTCAGCGTTAACAACCTTGGGCGAACAGCAAGCGGAATGGTTGAGAGATCGTTTGGAAGGCGAAAATTTAGGAGCCATTTATTCTAGTACTAGTCCAAGAGCTTTGCATACTGCGCAAATTTTACGGGGCAATCGGAGTTTACTGATTCAACAGCAAGCTTCTTTAATGGAAATTAACATGGGCATTTGGGAAGGAATGAACACGGATCAGATTGAACAAGAATATCCTTTACAGTTCTCACATTTTTTCACTAGACCTGATCTTTTTATTCCTCTAGCCTCAGGTGAGACCTATAGTCAGCTTAAACAAAGAGTAATGCCGACTATTGAGCGTATCATTAACGATAACGAAGGACTTGAGGTGCTTATTGTCACACATCGGATGACTCTAAAAGTCATTATGGCTCATTTTCTCAATAAATCATTGCAGGAATTAGGAGAACTACCGGATATTCTCTCCACAGCATTATGTAAAGTTACTCTAACTGATAACCATACAACCATCGATCTGTATGGCGATACTTCACATTATCAATGAATCAGTCTCAAAAATGAAAAAGGCAACTCCGATATATACGGGGTTACCTTTTAGATTTCAACATTAAATTTCTACACTTTTGATTACAAAGCTGCGGACCTTCATCCATTTTCCTGAAATGAATTCATCAATCGTTTTCGTCTTCGGTCTAACGCAAAAACGATGTTTGCTCCCTTTATCAAATCCCACCGCTTCAAAAATCAGACCGTCACCTATTTGCTCTTTAAAGAACACTTGCTTCAATCCCAATCTATTTAACATTTCAAGCTTTACACTCTCAATATACGTGCGTGAATACTCCTTAGACATATGTGTTCCTCCTAGTAGTGGTAGTAATATTATAAGATCAATATTTAGAAAATCAACAAAAGATCATATATTTATCATCCACAACCATCTAAACCGGGATACATATCACCACCGCAACAAGAAAGAAGCCCGCCCATAGTCTATGGATTGGCTTCTACTGTACGAGAAGATTACGTAATTATTTAACTTCTGTTGTTCCAGTCACTTTTCCATCAATACCTGCGGAAGCTTTCAGATCTTCGCTTGNNTAAATCCTTTCGCATCCACATACACGTCGCCTTTGATCGTTCCGCCTTGAACTCTCAGATTCTCGCTTTGTACAGTTAACTTAGGAACTGTAAGTGTGTAATTGGCAGTGATTTTGTGGTCAGCGTCTTGTGCGTAAAGGGCAATCTTACGGTAGATGTCGCCATCTGCGGCTCCTTTATCATGGAACTCTCCAGCTACAACAACATCTTCAGCAATCGTTACATCATTTAGGATAGCAATAATCCAGTTTCCATCTTTGCTTACAGCCTTAGTAAAGGCATCTGCTTGATTCACGATTGAGGCAGTAGTGACTGCATCTGTCTGCTCAGCAGCCGGAGCTGAAGTTGCCGCCGAATTGGTTGCTTTATCCTCATTTGCACCACAACCAGCCAATACCGCTACCGAAACCCCTGCCACTAAAATCATTTTAAATAGTTTCATTTCGATTCCCCCTAATTTTGATTATGGATTAATTATATATTAAAATTCTTAATAATTAAGTGAATAATTTCACAAATTTGTGTCAGTATATAAAGCGATTTCACAGAGATCAGTATCTTCTTAATATAAATTCAATCGTTGACTCTTCTCAAGAGTTAATGATAATATTTGGAAATAAATATCTCAGCAAGGGAGAAGTTCACTGGTGAAAAAGACTACAATGAAGGACATCGCGCAACGAGCAAATGTCTCCGTTGCAACTGTGAGCTATGTTCTGAACCGCGTCGATAACCAAACCATTCCTGAGAAGACCCGCAATCAAATTCTGCTGCTTGCTGAAGAGCTTCATTACATTCCTAATCTAGCAGCCCGTTCACTTGCCAATAAAAAAACGGGATTAGTAGGCGTACTTGTCAATAATTCTGCCCATATGCCACATTGGAAGCTCTATGCCCAGTTCACATTTATTCGTGCTTTGGAACAGCGTTTAACAGATGCTGGATATCATACGCTATTATACTCTCTTGATACTGACCATCCTTCTATGGATATCATCGTCGAAAGAAAACTCGAAGCCGTCTTTCTGATCGATGTCCGTGATGATTCCTTCTATTCGATTTCTAAGCATTTTGTAGAAGGTATTCCCTTGATTTTGATCGACAGCATGATTGAAGATAAGCTCTTTAAGCAAGTCCTTTACAATTATCGTTTAGCTCTACAAAAGGTAATACTGGAGGATCTTTCACAGGTATGTTTAATTATGGAGAGCTTCAATAACTCCCTGCTCACTCACTTTATCCAAGACAGTCTTCCTTTACCTGAAAAAGCAATATTCAAAATTCAAAATCTGGAGGAATTGAATACAATCTTATCGGAGGGGATCTACAAAGAAGCCATAGTTATTAATGAGTTTATCGGAAGTTATGTTGAAAAGTCCGGGGTATTTGCACGGCTTTCTGTTCTTTGTACCTGTAATTGCCCAGAAATGCTTGGAGAAGACGTTAAGAAATTCATATTCACAGGGGATAAAGCAACCACCGCTTTTAAACTGATGCACGAGTTATTACATCGTCCTGACTACTCCGAACAAGAGAATAATCGTTATTTTGTTAATTAATTTTTTTTCGATATTCACTTAAGCGTTTAAGTTGAGAGGAGAGGAATCCATGCCAGATCCTGCTTTAGCAAAACATGCATCCGCCGCCGTTCAATCCAATCCAACCCTGCGGAATATTGTTTTCTCGTACACAATAAGCACTTTGACGATTCATATTTTTTTCTAAGGCTAGGGTGAAATTCGGATCATCTACCATCGGGCCAAAAAGGGACTCCACCTCCGCTGCCAACTCTAACCACCCACTTATATCTTCAATAGTAGCGTTTACAACATTCATGATTAAGCCCTCCTTAAGCGAATTGGATAAGATCATCTTAAAGATCACTTAACCATAGTAAACATTTAGGAATAAAATCAGCATAGTCATTTATAGAAGTTATTGTTCTTATTACTTCACGAGTTCCAAGTTCTCGCTCCGTATCATCCGTACTCTCTAGTCCAAGTGACCGTCTGATATTATAAGCTAACCATTCTAGCTTCCCATGAAAACCATAGTTGAGCACATCGGACCAGTTAGCATAAATCTCGCCACCATGATCGCGGTATGCATTAATAAGCGTACAGAAAGCATCTTTGTTTACACTTCCCGTTTCAAAACCTGACCAATACAGGGCTACATCAATCAGCTCTTGGGTTGGATGGATAGGTCCTGCTGCTTCCCAGTCAATAATAATGGGTATCTGATGCTCATCCCATAGTACATTTTTTTGATCTAAATCCCGATGGCTGATAACCATATGATTCAATAATTGTTCCGCTAAAGAATCTACAAGT
This sequence comes from Paenibacillus sp. UBA6285, assembly GCA_002438345.1. Taxonomy (GTDB): domain Bacteria; phylum Bacillota; class Bacilli; order Paenibacillales; family Paenibacillaceae; genus Paenibacillus_AQ. The sequence goes on along the minus strand of DJUJ01000183.1, from coordinate 24,113 downwards.
TGTTCCTAATGATTTATTTGGTTCAGGTTATCTAATAGCAAGCTAGACCATTCCAAACCATCCTGTTTTGCTTTTAGAGCATACTCATTCCAACAAACAGTGGATGCATTTACTGCCTCAAGATTTTCACTAGNNGGATGATCAAGAAGTGTAGAGAAATCGATCTTATGAATTTTCGCAAGGATTTCCCCAATCTTTTTGCAACACTCTATATTAGCTTCTCCTGATGGCAATGCCTTACCTTCGACCCAAGGAAACAATAAAAAGAATTGTCCCTCAACTTCATGCATAAATCGATCATTGGATACGATGGCCGGTACTGCATTTATTCCATTTTGATAAGCTGTGTTCGCAACTTTTTCTGAAAGAGTATAGTTGTAGATGACAGTATCCCGCTGCATAATTTGAGGATTTAAAGCTTTAACTGCATATAGCGCTTTGTCCGTTTGTAGACGATACATTCTGTGCAGAAGACCTCCTGTTACCTGTTCAGGTTCATTTTTCAAATGCCCTAACTCGTATTTTGCACATAGCATTTCAAAATTTAAGTAATAATTCAGATTTCCCATGTTATGTATCCCTTTCCGGATGGAGTAAAAACATATAGAGTATATCTCTATTCCGCTGAGTCGTAAACTAAAGAAGCAATTGCTTTTATCCGGATGTTCCAGGTAAGCAATTGTTTTTTTGATACGGGTATATTAGCAATTATCGAGGTTGTTTAGCAGA
>DJUJ01000183.1:8876-23358 GCA_002438345.1 Paenibacillus sp. UBA6285 | reverse complement strand
GGTTTTAGCGCTGGGCAGATATTGAACTGAAGGACGTTGCTTAGTTTATAGTTTCTATCCATAAGATTAAACGCTCCTTTCTGGATAGTGTATGCGAAGGCGAAGTATTATGTGGTATGCTCCTTGATCATTCAGACTCCAATTTCCTTGACATGAATAAAAGCCTGAATCCTGAGGATGCCCAAAGGAATAGAGTTACCTCAATTTATCTATTAAAGCAACCTGCTCTTTTTGCAACTTTCCAGGAGATCTTTGGATAATCCTCACTAATGTAGTAACGGATAACCTATCAAGCATACTTTGTATTCAATTTTGATCTTAACGCCCTCACTCCTTCTTGTACTTCACATAATCTGTAGAAGAATTAACCTGTTAGAAGGAGGTTATTAGGGCCATGAAATCGTTAGGGCAATATCACGACATCATCAGTATTGGCTCTTCCTGCCAAACCTCCTATCAGCTCCGGCGCATGAAGCTTCGTAAGGAAGCCGGTCCTTTCGACTGGTTCATNNTTATTTAATAATAAGTTTCAGTATTACATGGACTTCGACGAAGTTCAATTGATCGGCAAGGCGCATCAGCATTACATTGTAAGAGATACCCACTACAACATCGACTCCTATCATGATTTCTCGTTTATCCAGCCTGAAAGCCTATGGAATCAGGAATATGCTGCGTTTAAACAAAAAATAGAACGTAGAGCTCAGCGGTTTTTAGACACACTCGCCCAAAGTCCATCTATTGTGCTAGTGCGGACTCAATTGACGAAGGAAGCGGCGCTTCAACTGCTCCAAGCCGTCAAACCTTGGATTGGGACGTCCGACTATGTCTTGCTTGCCGTCAACAATCATGAAGATTGGTCAAGAACGGATGTAGTCAGTGAGGAATGGGGGCTGGAGCACCTCAAGGCGGTTAGAATTCCAAGAGGCGAGGATTGGCGGGGAGCGGATGGCGCGTGGGAGCAATTGTTTGACAGACCCTGGTAACAATCAAAGTACATTGACAATGGTTATATATCCATATCAAATTCTCCATAGTTGCGTATGATAAAGTTACAGACCTAACGGCTCTAGGTCACGAAATGAAATAAGGAGGCGGCCCTATGACTGATATTATCGTTCTAAGAGGCTCTTATAACAATCTAGTCGGAGGCATACTAGTTACAAGCATTTCAAATAATGGAATCACGACTGAAGAAGATTTATACGGGAAAGATATTGCATCCTGCATATCTTATTTGCTTGAAGAGGGGCTTACTCTAGAGTTTCAGTCTGCAGACTCCAATGGGTATACGGTGATGTTTAATCGTACGGAACCGGTTCCCCAAAACCCAATCATCACCATACTTCAGAGCCGTATCGACACAGTGGTTACTCTTATAACGGATGCCGGTTCCGTCACCGGAATTCTGATTATGCTCGGAACAGATGTTGCCCAACTTCTAGAAGAATCGGGGGACATCATCTTAGTCCCGATTGCTCAAATTAATGGCGTTATTTAACAGTTAGAAAGGAGCTTACGATATGACTTTTGAGCAGTTGTTGGCAACCTATCTCGGCCGTACCGTCGAGGTTTTTTTGAGTAATGAATTTTTCACCGGACAATTGATCTTTGTAGGGAATGGTTTCTTCACACTGTCAGAGACACAAGGGTATTATGCGCCGGTGGAAATGAACCTTGTGACTACTCAGGTGAATTATGTCCGTATTCTTATGTAAGATTCTGATAAGGGGAGCCACAGGCTCCCCTTATCCTTTTCTATGCCTGGAGTTTTCTAGCCATTTCTTCCAATCCCCATATGAGTAGGTATGGCGCCGTGTAATACTAGAGGGATGAAGCCTCCTATGATATAGAGCCGTAGGAACATAAGCGATCGGAAAGGTATTCAGCAATCTTACGATCATCTCGAAATCCTCATACAGTCTACCTCCGGAAGGGTCTTCTGTGTACCAGCCTCCAATCCGGAGCAAAGTCTCTTTTCGATAAAATCGGGGGGCTAAAGGCACAGCATGTTCCAAGAGTCGCTGCCCGTCAATGGTAGACAATGAACGGCGCAGACCTTTAAAACGAAGTTCTCCGCTTCTCAGTTCGACCCATTCATAATAGTCGCTGTACCAGAGAGCCGTTTCCCCTGCATCCCCCCCAGCAACTGTCATCATTAACTCCAGGCATTCCGGCACAAGCCAATCATCTGCATCAAGCTCCATAATCCAGCGCCCTTGCGCCTCTTGCAGCCCGCGGTTCAGACTGTGCGCCTTCCCCTGATTGGTCTCATTGCGAATATAGTAAATCCGCGAATCGGGCATAAATACCGTGAGTAAGTCGGCAGTAGCATCCGTTGAAGCGTCATCCACAATGATTAATTCCCAAGCCGAAAACGTTTGAGCAAGCACGCTCCTGACGGCCCATGGAATATAGTTCTCCTCGTTGTATGCACATAGTAGAATACTAATGTCTGGTCCTCCCAGGGAAATTACCGGTGCAGATGTAGCTGAGGTAAGAATGGGGACGATAAATTCGCGTTCAGCGTCAGACTTACCAAGTCTAGCCATACTTTTCTTCGGAAGCATAAAGCCCGTCGCGGATATCGTCGTTCCAGACCATCCACAGTCTGTGGCTTGAGCCAGTTTATCCGTTACAAGCAGTTTCGGAAACGGAAGAAATGCACGATTAGCAAATCCCTTGGTTAACCCCTCCCTGATACACCCCCTTTTCCAGAGCACTGNNAAGACGGAAGGTCCTTCTTCAGATACGGAGAAGATGATCCATCCCAAGGTTTCCAGTTGCAGGCTTTGTAAAGCCCGTTCTACTTCACTACGAAAAGCCGGGAGGAGTTTTGTACCGGCACGCACAGTCAGCAAATAAGGATATGGTAAGTTATCTATCCAAGCTTGGATACCCTCTCTGCACTTTTCATCGGCGGTATACACATTGGCTGCTGGGAATATAGAGTACACGCTGGAAGCAGTCAGATCTGCTTCCCATTTCCGTTCATCTGAGAAAATAAGCACATTCATAGTTCTCCCCCCCAATGCTACTTACATGGGCTTCTAAAAATAGTTCTACATCCTATGAGTATTCTTTTGGCTTGGTGCAGAATGCAGTATTCCATCATAAGATAGGAAGTGCATTCTATATTAATTGAAAGAAAGGATGTGTTTTGATGGCCATTTTCATATATCCTCCCACGATTGACTGGTCGTGGATGAAACAACGTCCGCAACAACTGATGAAATACCTGGCTCGTGCCGGGCATACGGTTTATTACTGTAATAAAACGCAGGAAGAAGCCCCCCCTGAGGAAATTTCACCCGGTCTTTATCTCGTAAAGCATCATGAGCGATGGCTGAAAGCTGAGTGGCCGGACATCCAAAAAAGAAAGTCGGCACCAGTTATAGTCTGGTGCACGCTTCCCCAGTTGTCCTTATCATTACAAGCTTATCAAGCAGATAAAATTATTTATGACTGTGTGGATGAATTTCCGCAGTGGGCCCCTTACGAATGGGACATGGCCGCTACGGCTGATGCTATCATATGTACCTCGGAACGATTGTTCCGTCGGATAACCAGGCAATACCCAGATAAGAAGCTCGCTTTGATCCGCAATGCGTATGATACTGACATGAGGCTTCATCTTCCAGGTGAGCCGGATGATCAGCAAATGCCTGAAGATTTTCCAACCGTTCCTACATTAGGATATATCGGAGCATGGGCTCCCTGGATTGATTCGAAGCTCGTGACACGACTGGCAAGAGAACAAAGTGAAGCTAGAGTCATCATCATCGGACCGGAATTTGGTCGTAAATTTCTTCCTTCCCGAGCTGGTCTACATTTTTCTGGCATGAAACCGCACCATCAGTTGCCAGGCTACCTGCGCCTGTTGGATGTATGTCTTATCCCTTTCCTTCTTAACACGGTAACCCTTGCCACTAACCCCATTAAGGCGTATGAGTACTTGGCAGCCGGCAAACCGGTGATAAGTACCGGCTTGCCGGAATGCCATCTCATGCAGCCCTTTGTAGATGTTGCGTCAAGCCCGGAAAATTTTCTGAAGCTTGCAGCCTCGCGTCTCAGAGATCCGGGAGACTGTGAAGCACGGCGTAAATTTGCTTTACAGAACACCTGGACACACAGAGTAAAGGAAATTGAAGCTTTCGTGTTCTAGCTAGATTCTGTGAAGTTGTTCCTTCAGCAATCGAAGCTGTTCCGTTCCTTCCACTTCCTTTTGCCGAATCAGGGGCAGAATTCTGCTTACATCCTTTTTCCCTTCCTTCAGCAGCTTCTGCATTCGATCCGAAATGTCCTGAAACGGCGCTTCGTAGTCCATGGTGTATGGTTCAAGATTAAGTGATTGGAATAAGCTCCGAACCTTTCCCATCTTGCTTAGGCACAACACGGGAATCCCTCCACGTAACGCCACCAAAGCCGGATGCAGCTTGAATGAGATTAGGTAATCTACCGATTGGATGTATTGATATGTCATGTTTAAATCCGTCATGACATTTGCAATAAAGATTTCTGCTAAGGGGTTGTCGGCCAACAATTCCTCCTGGATCCGGGAACAAACGGGTGAATCGTTGTAAGGATTACCCATATGATGTACTACAGGAATAAGGACAAGGTGATATTCCTCGCGAGACAAATCTGCCAGCAGCTTAAGCATCGTTTTCATTGGAAAATCTTCATATGAAAACACACAAACTCCGATAACCTCTCGGTCTGTGGAGAAGCGGAAAGGGTAATGAGGTTCTTTGTAGCTGAATGCTATATCAGGTACAACTTTAACCATAGAGTGGAACTGATACTTTTCAGCAATTTCCGCAGACCACTTATCCCTCAAGTAGAGTCCTTGGGTTTGCTGTAGACGCTCTCTGTACTGCTGCACTTCTTCTACCGGCCATGTCTCCTCTGGGTAGAAATCAACGAACCCTACACCATACACCCATGTAGGTAGGTCGGAGAGAGCGGGCGGGAAGTAATAATTATTGTAATGGTAAGGGGTAACTAAATCGCCACCACCAATAATCACTGCATCCACCTGGCTTATATCAACCTGAGGCGTGTAGGGAAATACTTGATCCTCCGGAAATTGTCCTGACAGGGTTTGAAGAAACAGTTCGTCACCGAAATTACCGTACCCGTAATAACCACACACACAAATATTCAAGGGGGTTGCCTCCTTACGACTGAGATATTAGTGTCAATCTAGGCTTTTGAATACCGATCAGCTGCGGTTGCAATGTACTAAGATGAAAGCTTACAAGAGATCCGCCCTGCAGAATGGAGGTCACCTCGACTGATATCGTTCCGCTGACATAATCCGAGTATTTGCAAACTATACAAGGCTTACTAGCAGGCTTATTGCGGAACGTCAGCTGCCGGCGGTCACATGTTATGCTGCTGATTCCTACTTGAACGATAATATCCATTGTGGCAGCATGCTGAGCAGAACACTCAAATTCCAGATATGCTCTTTCAAAAATCGGCAAAGTTACGCCAGATTCTATCTGCAAAAAGCATTGGTATTCTCCCCTAGGCAGCTTACCAATCATGGGATAATCATCTACGAGTACTTTTGTCTCATAATAGGAATTTACCGTGCCGTGCACAAGAGGAATTAGGCTGGACACGTAGCCCTTCGCCATGGCATCCAACAACCCCGACAACTTCGCCGGAGTAGGAGATGGAGAAATAATATCGGGACTATGTTGTTTCAGCATGGCATAAATTTGTGCAAACCGCTGCTCCCAGCTGAAAGCTCTGGCAAACTGAGATAAACTGAACCGCTCCTCCTTGGAGCTTTCAAGGACAGAGCGGACACTTTCAATGAATTCGTCGTGGTTGTCAGCAACGCTTACGAACGCCTGAAGCTTGCGTACTTCCGGAAGGTTTGTCGAAACCACTTGTTTTCCCGCTGCCAGATATTCATATACCTTAATGGGATTAGTACTCTCCGTGATACGATTGATGCGGAACGGAATGATACATACGTCCAAGTAAGATAGGATTTGAGGTAGCTCATCATAATTCCGATACCCGAGATTAAATACGTTTGACCCTAACTGGTCACCGTCCGCACGCAACTTCGGACCGACAATGATGACTTGAGAGTTGGGAAATGCACTTGCTACCTTCCGTATTAGCTCCTCATCTACCCAAGGGGCCCAGGCACCTATATATCCGATCTTAAATTCAGCAGTTGGTGAAAGTGGATGAAGCGACTGGGTTTCCATCGACACTGCAGCGGAGAAATGGTTCCAATCACAGCCGTTCCGAATCATAGTTATGGGCTTGCCTGGGGCCTGTTGCTGCATTTTTTGCTGCAAGTGGTCCGCCGTACAGACGATCATATCAGCCAAAGGAACCCAATTTTTCTCATCCGTCTCCCAATCCGGGAAATCATCAACACAGTCGTAGATGATCGTGTCCGGCTGAAAGTGGGAGGCAATCCCCAGCATTTTACTCCAAGAGGACCAATACAGCTTCTTCTCACCGTTCAGAAGGGGAAATAAAACCTGCATGAAGAATTCAAAATGGTTAACCACATATAAATTGGGTGCCGCTTTATACAAGACAGGTCCTTCCTTATTTTGCTTGTTAAAATAAAGGACAGGGAAACCGTGGCTTGCGAACATGCTCATTATATGCTGCGGCCGCTGTCTCATATATTCCCAGTCTATAGTTGGCGGATAGATAACAATCGCCATGAGTTAGCTTCACCTTCTAGTCCTATATTTTGTATTTTAGACTTGCATCCAATCTATTATAGTAAGCACGGAGCGATTTAGTTATAGACAAAGTCATCATCTTTGACCGACTGATGGCATTAGCCTTTATTTCAAAATATGGATGATTGACCATGCCAACTCTTAAAAAACTGAGTAAGATACACTGATCATTCTAGGAGGTGCCTATATGTTGATAAAGAAAACGAGTCGCCCCAGGAAAAAGCATCTCGTGAAAAAGAGAAAACAGATTATTATCCGTAAATGTACACGCCGCAGTAGACCAATCATTCATTTCCCTTCTTGCAAGCGGCCGAAAATCAATGTTGCCACTCCGAATGTGGAGCTGACCCAGCCCTCTCCCATTGTGATTCCGGCTCCGGTCGTCAATGTTCCAACGTCCCCGCCACCTCACATTCATGTGGCCGCACCTAATGTAGAGCTGACCCAGCCGTCTCCTATCGTGATTCCAGCTCCAGTCGTCAATGTTCCAGCATGCCTACCGCCTCACATTCATGTGGCAGCACCTAATGTAGAGTTAACCCAGCCGTCTCCTATCGTAATTCCAGCTCCAATCGTCAATGTTCCAGCATGCCCGCCGCCTCACATTCATGTGGCCGCACCCAATGTAGAGCTGACCCAGCCGTCCCCCATCGTGATTCCGGCTCCGATCGTCAATGTGACTACACCGGAAAGTTCGTGTGAGTCAGAACTTCGGTCGAACCTGCTGCGGTTTGTTGGTGATGTTATCGAGGTTATTGATTCAGGGGGATCAAGCGCTAACGGCAATCCGCCAAACCAGATCGGTGTTCTGGAATCGGTAGGGCATGGCACTTTCGTTATTCGTCCTACTGTCGGCAACCCCGAAGCAGCTCAAGTCGTCTTTTATTCGATTCGACATATCACCGGATTCCGACCAAATGTTACTGTCCCTGCCCGGAACCGATAGGCTAACGCCCACAGAAAAGAGCTACCTTGAACTGTGATCCACAAGAAAGATACTTTGCAAAAAGTGACTTTCTTGTGGGTCTTTTGTGTTTTAATCAGAGTCACTTCACTCTGATTAGGTCATGCATTATACGCATCCTGAAACTCAGATCCAAATCCAACAGACAGGGTTTCAACAATCCATGTCCGCAAAGGGAACTGCTGGGACAATACTTCGATGGACTCATTCTTTTGGCACATGAAAGATGTGTTACGGAGTATATCACCAACTAAAATCCGAGCGATATCAGAGGACATTAAAAAAGATGACTCCTTCAGAAGTCATCTCATTGCCGGCTTGGTCTCCGGGGTCTTTCTTTTAAACTGTCCACAAAGCGGGTCACAGTTCCCCCCTTTAGGGGAGGCAATAGCTTTTTATTATCAATTCATTTCTTGAATTTCTAATATCTGATCAATCTTCTCTTTTGCCCCTTCCCAGGAGGTCAATAGTGGAAAGGCATGTTGTTCAAGGGCTCTCAAATTCCATGGATGCGGAATGCAGAGCACTTTCCTTCCGTCCTGCATTGCAGGAACTAGGTTGTGAACCCCGTCATCGATCAGAAGATCATAATTAATAAGATTCTTTCGCTTGCAAGAGAAAAAATTTTCAAAGGGAATAAACGGCATATGCTTCTGTAGCCAGTTCCATTTTTCAACAACTGCCTTGGGCTGGGCTGCCGTAACGATAATAACATCATAAGCGTTGTGTAGCTTCTCCATTTCTCCTACAACATGCTCGTCGAACAATTCAAGTTCCTCATATAGACCAGGTCGCCCATAGAATACATCTTGTGTACAATCCGGATGACGTAAATGATCCGTATTCCAATCAAGCATCTCCTCGTACTTCAGCAAATGCGTGGGGAAATCGTTGTTGTTATGGTATATAGCTCGTTTGACTAGATGGCATATCGTGTCATCCATATCAACTGCAATTATTGGCTTTCTCATCTGTGTCCCCCATAAGTTTTTTTATATCATGATTTAAGTATACACACTCAAATTACTGTTAACGCCTTGAGTTAGTTAAATTTCTGGTTAATATTTTTTAAAAGTCTCTACGCATTTTTGACAGATACAGGCTTTACCTCTTAGTTCTATAGGTACCCGTTCTTGTAGTTCTGTAGGAATTTCCGTATGAAAACACCAACAGTCACCACTGTCAGCACCACAATGATTTAATTCTTTACATAAGGGACAATACCGTTGTTCATCATGTTTATTCCTCATATCCAAAGCTTCTACTCCCCTTAGATTACTAACCTATTTCGCATCTTCGTCATTTACTTTTCTTTGAAATTTAAATTATTTATTATTAGTATAATGGAAAACAAAATTAATAAAACATATCCAACTAATGACAAAAAATCAGTAATTAAAACAAACAACTCACCAAATACACTTCCTCCATAACCACCTCTGAACATTCCAAGTTTAGCGTCATCCCTCCTATAGATCTCTGCAATTCCGGAACATCTACTCTATTCGCGCTTGTGAACTCGTTATTCTTGCATTAAGATAGTGAAACATTAGGGGTACCTATAGAGTGTTCTATGGAACTCAAACAGGAGGAGATATGAACAGATGAAAGTTAAACATCAAGGCTTTCTAGATACCATACATACTGACCTTCTTGCCATCAAGGAACTTGTATATAACCCTTGCAAATTCAATTGCTCTCCACCTATTCTTGAGCCACAAAATGAAGAATATGGAGCTTATGTATTTAACTTAAACGCACTATCTATTAGATTTCGTGTGGCAAAAATCACGCCGACAAAGGTCGGACAGTTTGTGACGTTATGGGAGAGAAGTGGAGATGGCCCCATCCAACCCTATGACGTATCAGATCAAGTTGATTACTACGTGATAAGTACACGAAAAGAGAATCACTTTGGCCAATTTATATTTCCAAAAGCTGTCCTAGGAGATCGTGATGTACTGTCCGACAGAGGTGAAGGTGGGAAAAGAGCAATGCGAGTCTACCCACCTTGGGATAGTCCTACGAGTACACAAGCTCAAAAAACACAAAAATGGCAGTCTGAATATTTCTTAGAGATACCAATAAATAAGCCTGTAGATTTCCTTCGCGCGCAAATGCTTTACGGTTTCCCCGTTAATCCCCTATGATCACCGCTTCTGGATATTTAATTATAAGAGCGGCTTGGTGATTTCATTCCTCTTGCTGGTCAGCAGAAGGCAGAATCAATCGTGCCTTCTCTTCCCCTTCTTTTTGTCCCTTCATCAATTTATCCCCCTAATTGGTTGACATGCACAGCATCAGGAAATAAAATATAAACAAACATATGAACAATCATTCATATGTATTAGTGAGGAGGAAATTACTATGAGCAATCTAAAAAATATCCTATCCTTGATTCTTTTCTCCATTTTCCTTATTTCTTACCTTTTGAAGCTCGTTATACTATACAAGAAGAACCATATTAATGGAAACGTATTAGCTAAAGGAAAAAAGCTATCTAAGATCCATTTTACCGAGCTATTCGTTAAGACTACTACTTTTTTATGGGGTGCAACATGGTTTGCGTTTTCCTTAGCAGAGTCTTTCATAGTTACACTAATAGGCGAACAGTTTGATAATCCCGTGATTCACTTTATCGGCGTTGGTGTAGTGGCCCTCGGATGTTCCATTTTCATTCAAGCAATGATTGCCATGCGCACTTCATGGAGAGTTGGGATTGATAAGACTACTGTAACAAAACTCATCACGCACAGTATATATAAATATAGTAGAAACGCCGCATTTGTCGGCTTTGATCTCATGTTTCTGGGATTGTATCTTATGTATCCAAATATATTAACACTTATTATATTCATTCTTAACATTGTCGCCATTCATTTACTTATTCTACAGGAAGAGCAGCACTTAAAGTCCGTATTCGGAGATGAATATATTCAATATTGTAATAATACACCTAGATATATTTTATTTTGAAACCTTACCTACTGCAAATCAGAAAATTCAAAAGCACGCTACACTTTACATTTTTTATAAGTTCAGAAAACATTCTCTTAATGTAATTACTATAGTATGAGGTTGTAAACATACATTAGGAGGAAAATTATGAAATCACCGAAAAAGTACGTCGTTAAGACGGCAATTGTAGCGACTGCGGCAACTGCTCTATTCGTTTCAAACGTAGTCACTACGCAAGCACCTAATCATGTCAATGCAGCTTCATCAAACACACGAAATGTGATTCTGTTTGTCGGTGACGGTATGGGAACTGCCCAACGCAATGCCATCCGCCTGGCTACAGTAGGTGAAAAAGGAAATCTAGCTATGGATTCTATGCCATATGCTGGACTAATTCATACAAGCTCCACTGTCCCTGTTACGGATTCAGCTGCTTCAGCCACAGCTTATGCCAGTGGGCTCAAGACTTATAATGGAGCCATCGGAATGAATGCAGATAAAAAGTCCGTCCAAACCATTATGGAATATGCAAAATCAGCAGGTAAATCTACAGGTGTTGTAACTACCAGTCAAATTACTGACGCTACAGGCGCCGCTTTCGGTGCTCACGTTGAAGATCGCTCCAAACAAAGTGACATCGCTCTGCAACTTCTGACCAAGAGTAAAGTTGACGTTCTTCTCGGCGGAGGCGAAGATTTCTGGTATCCGGCAGGAAATCCCGGTACATTCGCAGATGAGCCTGCTGAAGATCCTTCAGAGAAGAGCAAAGGAACGCAAGGCAATCTTGTAGACAAAGCTAAACAGCTTGGATACACCTATGTAACNNGCAGATATGCAAAAAGCAAAAGACGGCAAGCTTCTTGGGCTATTTGCAAACGAGGAAATGTTCCAGCAAAAACCAGAGGGTGAAGGAGATATCTACAACCCGGTTGTATCCCTGCCTGAAATGACGAAAAAAGCGATAGACACGCTTGCAGCAAATAAAAAGGGATTTTTCCTAATGGTTGAAGAAGAAGGTACTGACGAATTTGCACACCAAAACAATGCCAAAATGACGATTAAAGCGGGGCAAGAATTGGATAAGTCCGTACAGGTTGCAAGAGATTTCGCTAAAAAGAATCCTGATACCCTTGTCTTAGTTCTCGCCGATCATGAAACTGGTGGTTTCTCTATTGAAGCCGTAGACGCTGAAGATGAATCAGGTGACGGCATTTCCAAAGAAGATGGTCCGTTTGCCATCGCTAATTCCAAGCAGAATTTTGTTGTAGACTGGACGACCTCGGGTCATACTGCGGTTGATATTCCTATCACGGCCATGGGCAAAAACGCTCAGTTGTTTACTGGCGTATACGAAAACACTGAAGTATTCACTAAGGTCATGCAAGCCATGGGCTTTAAAGTGACAAAATAACTTCGAACGGAACGCGTGACTAGCCAGAAATTTCTGGTTAGTCTTTTTGATTTTTACTGAATTCGTTAAAACGAGGGAAGGAAAATATATCCTAATATAGAATATCAACAAAGTACAGTTTCTCGTACATCCACAATTAGGAACTACATTCGGGAGGGAATTTAATGGGCAATTTTTTGGGCGGCTTATTGGGAAACTATTCAGAGGTAACCATTCCAGAATTAAAGAGTCAATACGGAGCTTATCTTATGCCTCAGGAAGAAATTCTAATGGGCTTCAAGTTGATCCGTGATGCATTCATTATTACAGATGATAGATTAATTCTTATTGATCACCAAGGGGTTACTGGGAAAAAGACCCGCGTAGCTTCGATCCATCTCAGCTCAATTTATGAGGTCACTATGGAGACGGGAGGTACCGGATTTGATGATTGTGAAGTTACCATCCACTATATTACCTCCCCCTATCACAAATCCAACAACTTACAGATTGCATTCTATAAATTTGAATTCGGGAAAAAATTCAACGTTCAACCGCTGTATACAGCACTACTCAGTATTGCACATGACAATTATAAGCGTATTAATTCCTAAGCTATCCTTTATTCAATTAACCAAAAGAGAGACCCTAGGGTCTCTCTTTTGGTTAATACATAATTCATCTCATTTACATTCTTATGAAAAACGTAGCGTCAAGGAATGATCTATGGGACTTTCTAATCGTTAAGAATAATCTCAAAAGAACTGTTGATTTCTCAGGTCTAATTAACGAATCAGTCCTTTTATAGATTCCAGTTTGCACGAAAGCTCCTTAATTAACTCAATCTCTCTCATTACCATACTACGGGTATAAAAATACAACTCTTCAGAGTAATCCAAATCTTCACCATTCCCAATCACTAGGGATAACTGTTGTAAATGTTCCAGCTTCTCTTTCATGTAGGTCTCTCTGTAATCAAGCAATCTGCGGCGAGCCTCCAGATCAAGTAGCTCATAATAAGCAAGACGAATAGACCATTCATTATCTATACGAATAGTCTCCAGTGAAAATTCGTTCAAGCAGATATGAAACCGCTCCTCACCCTCGACTGTGATCGAATACACATACCGATTGGGCCGACGTTCCTGCATTTCCGTCTTTTTAATCACCCACCCCCGCTTTTCAAACAATTTCAGCTTCGGATACAGCGAATTATTATTAACGATTTTATCGTTACCCATTACGAAAATGATATTTTTTTTAATCTCATAACCATGTTTTGACCCTTTCATTAATTGAGCCAGAATCAAGACTTCAATATCCATATTCATCCTCCGAACTACCGGATTTCATTTCCGGTCATTTTCTTATCTTACCTCAAGGACTGCATTTGTGCCAAACACTTCGTGATTTTATGCACATACTTTTATCATCTCTTTCGATAATGTAGGTTAAAATAACCTAGTTATTTTTAACCTAAGTATAGAGAGGAAGTTATTTCATGGAATTCGCACATTTGTTCAGCAAAGGTACGATCGGAAATATGGAGCTCAAGAACCGGGTCATTTTACCTGCGATGGGAACTAAGATGAACGCACCGGGTGGTTATGTCAGTGAGCGCTTGATTGATTACCATGTAGCACGTGCTAAAGGCGGTAACGGCTTAAATACAGTTGAAGTAACCACCATTCACCCAACGGCTGCTTCTGATGATGCTCTAGCCATTTATGATGATAAATTCATTCCTGGTATGACCCAATTGGCTCAAGCTATTCGTGATGTAGGCGGCAAAAGCTGTCTTCAGTTATGGCATGGAGCGAAAGTAACTCCCAACCTGATTCAAGTCTCCTCCTCCCCTGTTCCTTTCGAGGGTGTGACACATATCCCCCGAGAACTGGAGCATCACGAAGTTAGCGAGATGGTTCAAGCTTACGCAGATGCTGCTTCACGTGCAAAAAAATCTGGCTTTGACAGTGTGGAATTCCATGCCGGTCATGGTTATTTGCCGCAACAATTTCTAAGCCCAGCGATGAACTTCCGTCAGGATGAATACGGCGGTTCTTGGGAGAATCGCTGCCGCTTCCCTCTCGCTTGTATTCGTGCCATTCGAGAAGCGGTTGGGCCTGAATTCCCTATCTTGATGAGAATATCCGCCATTGAGGATCTACCAGGCGGACTTACGCTGGAAGATATGAAGCTCTTCTCGAAGCTCGCTGAGGAAGCAGGTATTGATGCGATTAATGTATCGCGTGGGGTTCCATCAGGCGCAGCTATTAAATATGAAGTGCCTCCAATCGATCTACCCGTAGGTTTCAATGTAGATAACGCAGCACAAATTAAATCCGCGGTTAACATTCCAGTTATCGCCGTAGGACGTATTAATGATCCCGCGGTTGCGGATCGAATAATTGCCGAAGGACTAGCTGATTTCGTAGCCATAGG
>DJUJ01000183.1:8437-8811 GCA_002438345.1 Paenibacillus sp. UBA6285 | reverse complement strand
GAGAAAGTGAATATGAATTGCAACCAACGAGCACGCCCAAGAAAGTCCTTATTGCTGGTGGTGGACCAGCTGGATTAGAAGCAGCGGTCACACTGAAACGTCGTGGGCATTCTCCGATTTTATGCGAAAAGAATGACATTCTCGGCGGACAGCTTTATATCGCCGGTGCCGCACCGCGTAAAGAAGAAATGGCCTCCGCTGCTCTAAATATGGGAGAAGCCGCTAAACGTGAAGGTGTGGAAATCCGAATGAATACGGAGGTTACTCCAGAACTTATCCAAGAAATTAGTCCGGATGAAGTCATTCTTGCGATCGGATCTACCCCAATTATTCCTCCAGTAGAAGGCGTTCTGAGTAGTCATGTTGTGAATTCC
>DJUJ01000183.1:0-8364 GCA_002438345.1 Paenibacillus sp. UBA6285 | reverse complement strand
TAAAATCTGTGTAATGGAAAGCCTATATGGCCACGGCGTTAAATTAATGACCAACAGCAAGTGCATGGCGATCCAAAAGGATAGCGTAATGGTTGAAAAAGATGGGGAGCTTCACAGCCTGCCAGCTGATTATGTAGTAATCGCAGTCGGATCACGTGCCCTCAACAAGCAGACCCTTCAGGACTTCTTGGAGGAAAGCTCCATTCCTTATCATGTAATTGGAGACGCAGTGCAAGCTCGCAGAGCGCTTAATGCAATTTGGGAGGGTGCAGAATTAGCTAGAAGAATTTAGTTCATATGATCAATCAGATTTATGGAATAAATAAACCCGGCAGGTCNNACTAATAAGTACAATAGTGTCCGTTAGCGAAAAAGTGATAGTGTGAAAAGAATGGTTATTATAAAGCGTATCTCGTTAACACGTTAAAGTTACTGTATGATCCCCCCGTGAAATGTGAGTTGGTAGATCACCTCACCACTCCATAGGATTTTCTCATCACCATTGAATCGGTTAACATCGCCACTCCAAGCACAAGTATATTCAAACTCTTCATTCCTATGATGCGACGGTCCCCTATAGGNNCAGTAACTAGTTGTAAGGCTTCAAATAAAAACGTAGGAAATCCATCAACAGGATTAAACGTTGTTACATAGTAGTTCATCGCCCAAATGGCTTTATCGTCTTTCCATACTAATTCCTGTCCAGCAAAATGCAATCCCCCAACATAACTATCAAGATATTTATAATCTCCTTCTTGTTATGGGAAATCCTTTTCTTAAAAGTTCATTTTATTCAATTGATGTAAGAACAACAATAGTGTATGATACATAGTATAAATCAAATACTGTATGACGCATAGCAAGTATAAACGCCTTCGGCATCCTTTCAAGGTCGGCAAGCGTTTAACCAAAAATATAAGAACAATTTATAAGAGATTATAAATCCTTATATTTTAAATAATGAGGTGGGTGAATGAGTANNTAGGTACGTTAACGTTAGCCGTTTTAAGTCAATTACGAACACCCCAGTATGGATATTCGCTCGTTCACTTGTTGGAGGATTCCAGCATCACCATTGATCAAAGCACCCTATATCCATTACTTCGCCGATTAGAGAAACAGGAATTAGTGACGAGCAGCTGGGACACATCCGAGAGCAGACCCCGTAAGTATTATGTCTTAAGTGACTATGGCGTAGAAATTTTTTTACAGCTAAAGGAAGAATGGCTTAAGAATTCGAAAGAACTCTACGGCCTATTACAAGGGGAGGATGACCATGAATCTGATTGAAATTTACATCCATGAAGTGACTCGGAGGCTACCTGAACAAACTCGGGAAGACATCGCATTAGAATTACGATCAACCATCGAGGATATGTTACCGGATGATTATGACGAAAAAGAGGTAAAAGCTGTCCTTGCAAAATTGGGCAATCCCGCTATTTTAGCTAGTGAGTATCGCGATCAGCCCATGTATCTCATCGGCCCACGCTATTTCGATTTATATGTTACGTTATTAAAAATGATTATACCGATCGCTGTAGTTGTTTCTTTAATCGCTCTGGCTGCTGATTACTTGATTGGCTATAGCGGTGATAAAACAGTTGTGAATATTGTTACTACTGTTATAAGTACAGGAATTGGAACCATCCTTGAAGTAGGAATCCAAGTCTTTTTTTGGATAACTGTTGTGTTCGCTATTATCGAACGGGCAGATAAAGGAAAGGAAGGTCATCCACTTACTACAAAATTAAGTAAATGGACTCCTGATGATTTGAAGGATATCGCGCTTGTCCATAAGAAAAAAGCAATTACAAACTTCGAAGTTTTCGGAAGTTTAATGTGGATTGCCATTTGGGCTACTGTTTATTTTAACGCTGAACATTTGATCGGAGTCTATAGAGGGGGTGAAGGTGCAATTGATTTCGTTGCCCCAGTTTTTAATCAGTATGTGTTAATTGAATATTGGCCCGTCATTCTTGTTGTGATCGGACTTGAAGTCGCATTAGCTATTTATAAATTAATCAAGAAACAATGGACAAGAAGATTGGCCTTATGTACTACAGCTCTCGAGCTGCTTGGGATCATTGTATTCGCTGTTATACTAAGGAATCCAAATGTATTCAACCAAGATTTCATTTCCTACATGTCTGAATTATTTAGCATTAAGACTTATGAATTTGAAGCAGGGTTAGTTATCGGTGGAATCTCCTCATTAGTTTTAGTTGCAGCTCTTAATATATTTGAAGGCTTCCGCAAGGCCAGAATTTAATATTTTCAAGTGAAACAGATCCTAAGGTCAATGACCCTAGGATCTGTTCTCGTGAGAGGTCATATAAGTTAATAACAATTATGCAAAAAGCTCCAGCTCAATAACCGTATCCATCTCGTCAGGCAGTTTTGCCCCTTTTAATGTAATAAACGCTCCACCGTTGACATCCGAATATTCCTCAGCCATCCATGGTGCTTCTACCTTCAATTCCGTGCCATCTCGTAGTAATCTAGCCTTCTTAATCTTCCCTTTCAAGCCTTGGAAATAGATCGGACCAATACCACGGTCATATACGTGCGCGTACAACTTATTGCCCTTTTGCGTATAACGGCCCCATTCTGGCTTAGCAAGCAAGGAGCTGCCGCAGCCATAAATACTGTCACCATTCAGACGCATCCACTTGCCCACTTCATCAAGGATTTCAAGTGATTCTCGTGTCATCTCACCCTTGGCATCTGGACCAATGTTAAGGAGCAGGTTACCGTTCTTGCTGATACATTCGACCATTGAGCGAATGACTTGCTGGGTTGATTTATAATTTTTATCTTCGGAGTGATAACCCCAGTTATCGTTAAGCGTAATGCATGCTTCCCAAGGGATCGATTGACCATTCACGTCAACGATGCCGCCAGGAGGAATGATCTGCTCAGGAGAGAAGAAATCTCCAGCATATTCTTCTGGTTCGGCCGCGCGGATATTCCCACCCAAACGATTGTCGATTATAATATCCGGCTGGATAGAGCGAATCATACGGATTAGCTCCGTTGCTTTCCATTTTTCCCCGGTCATATTGTCATAGGAGAAGTCAAACCACATGATGTCGATTTTGCCGTAATTCGTCAACAGCTCCTTCACTTGTCCATGCATATACTCCAAGTATCGATCAAAATCGATCGGCTTATCTTTAGCTGCTTCATTGTCCCGATCCGGATGCGCCTTATCCCCATACCCAGGGTAATCATCATGATGCCAATCGATGATAGAGTAGTATAGACCTACAGCAATGCCTTCTGCCCGGAAAGCGTCTACATATTCCCGAACGAGATCACGTCTAGCAGGCGTGTTAGTCGCCTTGAAGTCTGTTAGCTTACTATCGAACAAACAGAATCCGTCGTGGTGCTTGGTCGNNCCCACTTCTTCGGGTCATATCGAGATGCGTCAAATTCATCGAAATACGTCATATAGTGCTCTCTACTCATTCGCTCGTTCCCGCATATCCACTCACCTCGTGCTGGAATTGAATATAATCCCCAGTGAATGAACATACCGAATCTATCCTGCAAGAACCATTTCGTTCTTTCTTCTCTTGTACCCATCTCTTCAGCCCCTCCGTTTTCGATAGCTTTGATAAATAGTTAACCTAGCCTTGGGCGGTATGAAATAATGCCGCTGCGCCTATAAGACCTACATCATCCCTCAGCCCTGCTGATTCAATAGTATAAGTTCCTATATACGGCTTCATGACAAGTTCCTCTGTTTTCTCTCTCAGCGCTGGAAACAGTAGTTCACCAGCTTTGCTTACGCCTCCACCGATTACAATGCGATCAGGATTAAACGTATGTACCGCATTGGCTAATCCAATCGCCATGTAATGAATCGTTCGCTCAATCACCTCGGCCGCCACCGAATCTTTTAGTGCCATCGCTTCGAAGACGTGTCGAGAATTAATCTTTTCACCACTTCTACTAGCCAGCTCCGTAATCATCGACGTTCTGCTCTCCATACTTCGTAGCGCCATGTCCCGAATCGCTGTGCCCGAAGCGAATACTTCCCAACATCCATATCTTCCACAGCTACATTCCGTTCCGTTCGGGTCGATAATATTATGACCGAGCTCTCCTGCAAATGAGTTCGTGCCGAGCAGGAGCTCGCCATCCATGACAATTCCAGCTCCAATTCCTGTGCTGAAGGTAACATACACCATATTGTTCGAGCCTTTGCCAGCTCCTCTTACATACTCGCCCCAAGCCGCTGCGTTCGCATCGTTTACCACTTTCACTGCTATGCCAAGTTCTGACTCCATCCAACGTTTCAGTGGGACATTATCCCATTCAGGAAGATTGGTTCCGTGAATTACAATTCCATCCTGACTATTCACAGCTCCTGGAGAAGCCAGTCCGACCCCAATCAGCGGTCGTCCTTCGGATACAGAGCGGATCATTCCGATCATTCGCTGCACCACCTCTTCCGCGGTGCGCACGCCAGCTGTCTCCATTAATTCCCGATTCAACACGGTACCCTTTGAATCGAATAATGCTGCGGCAATTTTTGTTCCGCCTAAATCAATTCCAACTACGTAACTTTCAACCATATGCATAACTATTCACCTTTTCACCATCAAATATTAGCCGTTAGAATGAATATTCTCAGCTAACGCCCGCAGGGCTACTGGATCGATGGGCGACAAACCGTCTTTGCCATAACGAACCGCCGATCCAAAATGTACTTCTGTGACTCCAGTCTGTTGAATAAAGGATGTAATACCTTCTGGCTTCAGACCACTTCCAGCCAGTATACTTACCGAACCACCTCTTGATTCCTCTACTAGCTTACGCATAGCGGGAATGGCTTCAGGGGCTGGACCTGGTCCAGCAGAGGTAAGAATACGTGTGATTTGCGGATAATTACAAAGTGTTCGATAACCTGCAATTTGATCCTCCAGCTCATCAAAAGCACGATGGAAGGTGACTTGTAAGCCATCTGTCAACGGCAATAATGTTTCAAGCGCTCGCTCATCTATTGTTCCTTCCGGTGTTAATGCACCAAGAACGACACCCGATGCGCCGCTGCCTGCAATCTGCCTGATCTCTGCAGCCATGGTCAAAATATCATACTTGGAATAGTTAAATGATCGACTGTGCGGACGGACCATAACAAAGACAGGAATACTAACCGATTTGGCCACCTGCTCCACCAATCCTATTCCTGGTGTTAATCCGCCTTCCGTAATGGCAGTAATGAGCTCCAGGCGATCTGCGCCATTCGCCTCAGCCGTCAGAGCATCTTCCATACAAGTAGCGATGACTTCCAATCTCATAACTTTCCCCCACTCTTCCAGTTATTATTGATGTACTTGCTTCATGACATAATCGGCGAGCAGGCGTGCACCATATCCCGTCGCTCCAGCTTCTGAGTACCCCACATCCTGCTTGTACTGTACCGTCCCAGCCATATCAATATGAACCCAGCTCATCGATTCTGCTACAAAGCGCCGAATAAATAGTGCTGCTGTAATCGCACCTGCAAAGGGGGAAGTACTAATATTGCGCAGATCAGCGTAATTACTCCGTAGATCTGCTTCATATTCATCCATTAGCGGCATGGGCCACAAACGTTCTCCATTGCGCTCACCGATCTCAACTAGGTTCTGCGTTATATCTGCATCGCCCCATATGCCCGCGATGCCTAATCCCAGCGCCGCACCGACATTTCCAGTTAAGGTAGCGATATCGATAGCTTGGTTTGCTCCAATATTCGCGGCATGAATAAGCGCATCCGCTATGATAAGTCGACCCTCACCATCCGTATTCGCAACCTGAACGGTTAGCCCGTTAGGGTAGCGGATAACAGACGAAGGCAACATTGCCTCTGCATCTGGCACATTATCAACGACTGGAATGAGTGCGGTCACATTTACATTAGCCCGCTTCCGTACCAAAATGTCCATTGCCCCAATAACAGCAGCCGCACCGCCCATATCCATGCGTGCATCGCTGATATCACTGGCCGTCTTCACATTCATGCCACCTAAGTCAAAGGTTACTCCTTTCCCCACCAGTGCTAATATCGGCAATTCAGGGTTGCTCTCGTAACGGATTTCAACTAGGGCAGGAGAGTGCTTACTTCCTGCTCCAACTGCAAGCAATCCATTCATCTGAAGATCCACAAGCTCCTGTCCTCGATAGATATGAACTTTCAGTGCAGCATCATCACGGTCGAAAAATTCAGCCATCCATTCCGCGAAACGATCTGGGTTCAGTGTTCCAGGCACCTCATTCACAAGATCGCGAGCAACTACTGCTCCTTCAGCGCGTATCTGTGCAGAAGCCAGAACAGCTTCCAATTCAACCAAGGACAGCTCAGGCCAATCTATCGAATGAAGCTGTAAATCAACAGAGCCTTCAACCTTGGTAGTTTCCCGATAGGTTTGGAATCGGTATAAACCGAGAATCCAGCCTTCCATCCAAGCTTGTAATTCATCAGCAGCAGAAATATCACTATTCCCATCAACAGCCACGGATGCTAGGCGAACAAGTGAAGCACTGCTGCGTCCTTCCTTCAGGATTGCACGAGCAGCAGCTCCACCTGCTCGGCGGATCTTCTCAAGCGTAATATCCTTGCGCTTTCCCATTCCTACCGCTAACACATCAGACTCTTCCTCAGAGCGAGCGTGTAACCAAGTCACACTGCAGCTCTGTTTGTGGGCCGCTCCCAGTTTAAAAGGAAAAGACTCCTCGTCATAAGCTAAATAGACAATAGTATCCGACACATTAGCGGAATCGAATAAGATATTCATCGCTGTCCCTTCTTTTCCCTAAAGTTTACTCACAATTTTCAGTTATCGCTCTAATTTCAGCATTTCTTCATCAAATAAATGACACGCAACCTCATGACCTGGTTCGACTTCTCGGAATATCGGTACATGCTGCTTACAGATTTCCATACAGGAAGGACATCTCGTATGAAAACGGCAACCCGTCGGTGGATCAACCGGACTTGGAAGATCTCCCTTCAGAATAATGCGCTCTTTCTTTAAGGTAGGATCGGGCACAGGTACAGAAGATAGCAGCGCTTGTGTGTAAGGATGCATTGGACGATCATACAAAGAATCTTTATCCGCCGTCTCTACGAGGGAACCAAGATACATGACACCGATTCGATCACTAATATGCTCAACAACACTTAGATCATGAGAAATGAATAAATACGTCAGCCCATACTCTTCCTGCAGATCCTGCAAAAGATTCAGCACTTGTGACTGAATCGATACATCCAGTGCAGACACGGGCTCATCCGCCACGATTAAGCTTGGACGAACAGACAATGCTCGTGCGATCCCAATCCGTTGTCGCTGTCCACCACTGAATTCAAATGCGAAGCGCTCGGCGTGGAAACTGTTCAGTCCCACTGTCTCTAGTAGCTCGCATGCTAGTTTATCCCGCTCTTTGGTCGAAAGCTTTGTATGAATGAGCAGAGGTTCAGCGACAAGATCTTTCACCTTCATCCGTGGATTAAGCGAAGCGTAGGGATCTTGAAACACCATCTGCATATCTTTACGAATAGGCCGCATTTGATTGTCTGAGATATGGCTTATATTTTGACCCTTAAACCACACTTCACCGTCATTCGGTTCCAGCAAGCGAGTCACTAGTCTACCCGTAGTAGATTTACCACAGCCACTCTCACCCACAAGGCTGAACGTTTCTCCTTTACGTATAGCGAATGAGATCCCATCAACTGCGTGCAAATATCTAGTAGTTCCGAAAAAGCCCTTCTTCACCGAAAAAAACTTCTTCAGACTTTTAACTTCAATTAGTGGAGTCTCCTTCACAAACGTTCCCCTCCTTCCGTGTTCTCCTGCTGTGTAAACCAACAACGACTTTTTCGCTCTAGTCCCTCAATCGGAAGTAACTCCGGCTCCTGCGAGAGACAACGCTCTGTGACAAACTCGCAGCGTGGCGCAAACTTACAACCTGCTGGCATTTGTGAAAGGTCAGGTACATTCCCTTTAATGGTATTCAAGCAACGTACATTTTGACGTAGCTTCGGAACGGATTGAATTAACCCCTTCGTATATGGATGCTGCGGTCTTGCAAATAGTTCATGAACGGAAGCTTCCTCTACTACACGGCCAGCATACATAACGACTACACGGTCGCATAGTTCGGCTACTACTCCAAGATCATGGGTAATGAGCAGCATTCCCATATCCTGTTCTTCTTTCAGGTGCTTCATTAGATCAAGGAT
This sequence comes from Paenibacillus sp. UBA6285, assembly GCA_002438345.1. Classification (GTDB taxonomy): domain Bacteria; phylum Bacillota; class Bacilli; order Paenibacillales; family Paenibacillaceae; genus Paenibacillus_AQ. Next base: position 125 of record DJUJ01000183.1, on the reverse strand, counting down.
TTGAGCTTGAATCGTTACGTCCAGCGCCGTTGTCGGTTCATCTGCAATCAGCAGCTTCGGGTGGCAAGACATCGCCATCGCAATCATGACACGCTGCCTCATACCGCCAGAGAGCTGATGCGGAT